>JBAQWN010000031.1:0-34160 GCA_049298935.1 Minisyncoccia bacterium | reverse complement strand
GAGAGTGCTCGAGAAGATTGAACGGGTTGTGCGTGAAGAAATGGATGCAATGGGTGGTCAAGAGATCCGGATGGCGACACTGCATTCATCAGAGCCATGGAAACAGACTGGTGCATGGGATAGTGTGGATGTCCTCTTCAAGATACAAAGTCGTACTGAGAAGGAGTATGCGATTGGGCAGAGTGAAGAAGAAATTGTGACACCGATTGCGCGGGAATATATTCAGTCCTACAAAGACCTGCCGGTTGCGATATATCAAATAGGTCAGAAGTATCGTGATGAGCTACGCGCGAAGTCAGGGATCATGCGCGGACGAGAGTTCACGATGAAAGACATGTATTCTTTCCATGAGACACAAGAAGATTTCGATCGTTTCTATACTCTTGCAAAAGAATCGTATTTGAAAATCTATGCACGGCTCTGTCTTGTCGCGAAAGCGACTGAGGCATCGGGTGGAGCATTCACAAAGAAACTCTCATACGAATTTATGGTGTTGACCAGTGCAGGTGAAGACGACATTCTTTATTGTGACACGTGTCCCTATTGCGTTAATGCTGAAATAAGCGATCAGAAAGAAGGAGGTATGTGTACGCGTTGTGGTACTGGTTTGCTCGCTCGGGCAAAGGCCTCTGAAGTCGGCAATATTTTTGATCTCGGGACGAAGTATTCTCAAGATTTTTCTTTTACGTATAAAGATCGGGAGGGCAAGGATCAGCACCCGATCATGGGATGTTTTGGTATCGGCATTTCGCGTCTTATGGGTGTGATCGTAGAAACTTTCAGTGACGATAAAGGGCTCGTGTGGCCTGAAGCAGTTGCACCATTTAAGTATCACCTCGTGTCACTGGGGAAGGCTGGAGATGAAATTTCACAGACAGCAGATGCGCTCTATGCTGATCTTGTGAAATCAGGCGCCGAAGTGCTCTATGATGATCGTGATGCGCGAGCGGGTGAAAAATTTGCTGAGAGCGACTTGCTCGGTATGCCGATTCGGATTGTGGTCGGGAAAGACGCTGTTGCAACTGGCGCTTTTGAGGTAGTCGAGCGTGCAACTGGAGTCGTGACGAAGAAGTCGCGTGAAGAAATTCTTTCTTCCATCAGAGTTAGGTAGGTATGGCGCGATTCTCAAAGAGCGTATTTTTCAGTAACGATATTGCGATCGATCTTGGTACGGCGAACACTCTCGTGTATGTGCGCGGCAAGGGTGTAGTGATCAACGAGCCGTCGGTTGTCGCGGTCAATGACAAGACGAATCAGGTCGTCGCGGTGGGGAAGGAGGCGAAGGCAATGCTTGGCAAGACGCCGGCGCACATTCGCGTTGTGCGCCCCCTGTTGCACGGCGTTATTTCAGACTTTGAAGTGACCGAAGAGCTGTTGGCATATTTTATCAACAAAGCGCAGAACGGGCGCAATCGGCTCTTCGGTCCGCGGGTCGTGATCGGTGTGCCGACTGGCGTGACTAATGTGCAGAGTCGTGCGGTGCGCGATGTAGCGCGAAATGCTGGCGCTCGCGAGGCTCTTATTCTTGAAGAGGTTGTCGCCGGAGCTATTGGGGCAAAACTGCCGATCTCTGAAGCGGTCGGGACGATGGTGCTCGACATTGGTGGCGGTACGACCGACATCGCCGTCATCGCGCTCAAGGGCGTCGTCGCGTCAAAGAGTACACATGTTGCTGGCGATCGCTTTAATGAAAACATCATTGATTATGTGCGGAGTGATTTCAAACTGGGTATCGGGGAGCGGACCGCTGAAGATATTAAAATAAATATTGGCTCAGTGACACCGCTCGCAGAAACGCTCTCCTATCACGTGCGCGGACGCGACTTTGCGACAGGACTTCCACGTGAAATATTACTCTCTGACCATCACATCCGTGAAGCTATTACGCCGTCACTCGACGCGCTTATGGATGCTATGAAAGAAGTTATCGAGGCAACCCCGCCTGAGCTTCTCTCTGACGTGCTTGAGCGCGGTGTGACAGTGTTTGGCGGTGGGGCGCTCTTGCGCGGGTTGCCACAGATGCTGGCGAAGATGCTGGGTGTGCCGGTGATGGTCGCGCAAGACCCGCTCACAGCGGTCGTGCGCGGTGCGGGTATCGTGACCGAGAATCCTGAGCCCTACGTAGATTTTTTCATCGATGAAGAAGACATTCTTAGCGAGGCGTAATGCGCTGTTATTAAACCGAGGTGTCTCGTGGGGTGTGTATGCCCTTGCGTTTCCTCTTCTTGCGCTCCTTGTGCGAGTACTCGCTCCAAACTTCTTTTGGTATGTTTTCACTCCGGTATTTCGAATATCAGACACAATCACTTCTGAGAGCCATTCTTTCTTTACTGGATTTAGTGATGCTGAGAAAGTTGCGCTAGAGAATGAAAAACTGACGGCAAAAAATATTGCACTTGCGAGTGAGAATCAGGCTCTCCAACGTAAGATTGAAAATGTCTCTGCACTTCTCGGTGTTTCGGACCCCCAGAAAGATATCTCGGGCATTCTCGCTGGTGTCGTCGCTCGTCCGCCCATGAGCCCATATGACACACTGACCATTGCTGCAGGAGAAGCGCAGGGTGTCTTGCTTGGCATGGAAGCATTTGGGGACGGTGGCGTCCCTATTGGTATTGTCTCAGCGGTTCTCCACGATTTTTCACGAGTGACTCTTTTTTCTGCTCCGGGTGCGGTGACTGGCGGTTGGGTTGGGAAGAGGAATGTGCCACTCACTATCACGGGCGCGGGCGCGGGCGTCTTGCAATCTTCTGTTGAACGTTCCGCTAATGTCGTCGTAGGAGATATTGTTTTTGTTCCTGGTCCGGGGCAACTCCCGATCGGGAGTGTCGTGCGCGTTGACACCTCTCCGCTCTCTCCAGGAGTTATTTTGCGTATCATGCCAGCATCCAATCCGTTTTCGATAGCGTGGGTTACTTTGCGCGCGACGGGTATTGTCCCGGTGGCGTTTGCGACATCAACACGTGGGTTATGATGCGTCTAGCGATTACCTTCGTAGCATTTCTCTCGGTCATATTTTTCCCCTGGCCGCTCACCGCATGTCTTGCGCTCGGCATGTCTCTTTTTGAACCTATTGTGGCATTTGCCATTGGCCTATTTGCCGACACTCTCTATTACACACCTCACGAAACAGCCCTTCCGTTTTTTACCCTCTCGGGAGCTGCGGTGACCATTGCTATCGTCTTCGTGCGCAGTAGACTAAAGGCGAGTATTATTGAAGGATGAAGTGGAGAAGCAGAAGGAAGAATGATTTTGAGATTGCGCCGGATGAGATATTTCTTGACGCTTCAAATGCTCCCGGTTTCGACAGGCAACGCTTTGAGGGGCGAATCGAGAAGCCTCTTCCGAATTCATCATTCTTTTTGCTTGCGACAGGACTCTCAATTCTCTTTATTACGTTCGTTGTCCGTGCGTGGAATATTGAGATAAAAAACGGAGCTGCCTATGCGGCGGAGAGTGCTAATAACAGTCTTACTATAACAACCATTTTTGCGCCGCGCGGAACGATCACCGATCGCAATGGTGTGGTACTTGCTGAAAATATTCAGACACCTGACGGAAGTGTGAAGCGTCAATACTCGATGCCTGCACTTAGTCATATCATCGGCTATGTTTCGTACCCAAAGAAAGATTCAAAAGGAATTTATTATGAGACGATTGAGAAGGGGGTCACGGGGCTTGAGGCTCGCTATAATAGCTCGCTTACGGGGAAGAATGGACAGAGTCTCACAGAGGCTGACGTGAAGGGGAAAATTCGATCTGAAGGTACGGTTGTTCCCGCAGAAGAAGGGAAGACACTCGCTATATCTATTGACGCAAATCTTGAGCGGCTCTTTGCTCGTGCAATATCTGACGTCGTGGACAGTAAGGGGTTTATCGCGGGCGCTGGCGTCATTATGGATGTGCAGACGGGCGCGATACACGCACTTGTCTCATATCCGACCTATGACTCAAATGTTATGTCGAATGGCGGTCCTGCGAGCACTATTTCAGCATACTACACTGACCGCGGACATCCTTTTCTTGATCATGTCGTGCAAGGAGTCTATACTCCAGGGTCAATCGTGAAGCCGTTTATTTCGCTCGGAGCTCTTACTGACGGAATTATTACACCGAACACGATTATCGATGATCCAGGATTTATCTCGTTGCCAGATCCGTATCATCCTGGAAAGGTTTATGTGTATAAGGGGTGGAAAGCGCTTGGTGCTGTCGATGTGCGAAAGGCCATTGCCTGGTCGTCAGACGTTTTCTTTTATACCGTTGGTGGTGGGTTCAAAGCCCAGAAAGGTCTCGGTATCGATCGCCTTGATTACTGGTATCGCCAATTTGGTTTTGGTAGTACGACCGCCATCGACTTGCCCGGAGAAGCGGATGGCCTTATTCCAACTCCATCGTGGAAAGAGTCGGTCTTGGGTGAACCTTGGTATCTTGGTGACACTTATTTTACTGCGATTGGGCAGTACTCGATGCTGGTGACGCCGATACAGGCAGTTCGTGCGACGGCGGCAGTCGCAAATGGGGGAAAACTCCTCACCCCGACCCTCATCAAGGGACAGGCACCCGCGTTTACGTGGGTGCCTGTCGATGCTTCAGCATTTTCTGTAGTGCGCGAGGGTATGCGCGCCAGTGTTACAGGAGCTCTCGCGAGAGAACTCGATCTCCCGTATGTCAGTGTCGCGGCAAAGACTGGTACGGCACAGACGGGTACGCACAATCAATATGACAATTCGTGGGTTGAGGGATTCTTTCCCTATGAGCATCCTCGCTATGCTTTTATCGTTGTGCTCGAGCGCGGTCCCGAAGGAATGGGGGAACAATCAGTGAACGTTATGCGAGAGCTTTTTGACTCACTCTATGTCGAACATTCTCCCTATGTTGGAGGCACTACTACGACGTCTATTGCGCTCTAGCAGTGCTCGCGTACAATGCACTCACTAGCCAATAAATATTTATGACTGATACACAAGACGTTGTCGTTTCGCAAGAAAAATTTGATGAGATGATAAAAGAGCTCGAACACTTGAAGACGGTACGTCGTACTGAAATTGCGAAGAACCTTGAATACGCTCGTTCGCTAGGCGATCTCTCTGAGAACGCTGAATATCAGGAGGCGCGCGATTTGCAGGCCGCAACGGAGGAACGTATCAAGAAGCTCGAGGATCTCGTTAAGAATACTAAAATTATCACGGACGGGAAGAGAAAGAGCGAGATAAGCTTTGGCTCAAAAGTTTCTATAAAAAAAGAGGCGAGTGCCGAGATGCATGAATACACGATCGTCGGGAGTGAAGAGGCCGACATGCGCGTAAAGAAGCTTTCGCACGTCTCACCACTCGGCAATGCGCTCATGGGTAAGAAGAAAGGGGACACTTTCACCTTCGACACTCCCTCAGGCAAGCAGACCTACACAATAGAAAAGGTGGCGTAAATAAAAAACCGGCGACCATGTGGCCGCCGGGAGCATCTCTTCTGACTTTATCTATGTCTTCTTGCTGGATTTTTCTTGCTGACTTCAGCGATTTGTTTCGGTGTTGATTTTACCGTCTCTCGGATGGTTGGTTTTGTTGGTACCAGACTCGCTTCGGTCGGTGTGTAGTAGAAGTAGTCAGCAATCTGTTCAGTCACTTCGTTAAGTGCCGAAGCGTGCTTAACGACTATTGAAGCCGTTACAAATAGCCATGTTGCGATAGTCATCATCCATAGAAATAGCGATAGCTGGTGCAATTGCTCATTTGGCAAACGCCAATCAAGGATTGCGATGGACAGGGTTATCGTCGTAATGAACGTTGTTACGGCGGCGATTTTAAAGTCCCTCGATTTCAAGACGGTTCTCATTCTCACCTCCTCCCAATTAAGTTATGTCTATAAGTAAAGAACACCCTTTCGTATAATACACCTAAACCAAATAAAAGCAAGGGGTACCTGTGGATAAGTCATATAGTAGCTCATATTCTTGTCCTGTCTGGTGCCACAGCAACAGTGCTCGGGCGTTCATGATACGATACGTCTATGTTATGGGCTGATCGCATAGCGAGTGAAATACGAGATACCTGCACGCCCCGCGACGGGAAGACTTTCCTTATTCGTGATGAGAAGACACTTTCAGGCCGTGTACACGTCGGCAGTATGCGCGGTGTAGCGGCGCATGGTCTCATATCTGAGATTCTCTCTGAATATGGTATCGCAAATGAATATCGTTACGAGCTGAACGACTTCGATCCCTTCGATTCGATACCGGGATATCTTGATGCTGAGATTTTTCGTGAGCATCTAGGGAAACCTCTTTATTTAGTGCCGAGTCCAGAAGCTGGTTTCAAAAATTATGCGGAATATTTTGGTGCTGAATTCGTTGGTGTACATACAAAGGCGGGCTTTATTCCGAATTATTATCGTGCAACTGAGCTCTACCAATCAGGCAAGATGGATTCTTTCATCAAGATTGCTCTTGAGCGCGCAAGCGACGTGCGTCGCATCTTGAAAGAAGTGTCTGGGTCAGTAAAAGACGAGTCCTGGCTCCCGGTATCAGTCGTGTGTGAGCAGTGTGGCAAGATTATGACGACGCGCGCCTATGACTATGACGGCGAGACGATTGGGTATTCGTGTGACAAGAATCCAGATGAGGCGAAGAGTTGTGGACACTCGGGGCGCGTCGCGCCGTGGGGAGGAAAGACAAAACTTTTTTGGAAAGTAGATTGGGCAGCGAAGTGGGTCGCGCTGGGCGTTGATATTGAGGGAGGCGGCAAAGACCATTCGACCAAGGGCGGTTCGCGCGATGTTGCGAAGCATATATGTCAGGAGATCTTTAACACAAAGCCGCCATTTGATATTCCCTATGAATTTTTTCTGGTCGGCGGGAAGAAGATGTCATCGTCAAAAGGTCGCGGGAGTAGTGCAAAGGACATGTGCGATCTTTTCCCGCCGCAATTGTTCCGTCTCACGCTTATCGGAAAGGATATTCGCGAGCAGATCGACGTTGATCCAGCAGGCGAGTCGGTGCCGCGCCTCTACGACTGGTATGACGAGCTCGCTGAGGAGGTGCGTTCAGGCGCGGCTGACGATCATACGCGACTCTACGCCCTTTGCGAGCTTCCCGCTGACCGTGCGGGTCTTACTGCTCTCTGGCAGATGCGGTTTCGTGAGGTGGCGTTTGTCGTGCAAATGGCGCACCTCTCACTTGAAGAAGAAGCTGGGCGCGTGAAGGGGGGTCAACTCACTGAAGATGAGGCGCGCGCGCTCAAAGAGCGCGCGCGGTATGCGAAGTTTTGGCTCGCGACCTATGCACCTGAAGAATTTAAATATGTATTGCAAGAAGAAATGCCGGACGTTGAACTTTCAGATATTCAAAAAAAGGCACTTGGCGCTCTCTGCGATTTTATGCAAAGCGACGAGCGCTCGGGTGAAGACATTCATGCACTTCTACATGAGATGAAAACCAGTGTCTCCATCAGCCCCAAAGAACTCTTCCAAGCAATCTATCGCATCTTCCTTAACCGCGACTCAGGCCCTAAGGCTGGCTGGTTCCTCGCCGGTCTCCCGCGCGACTTCGTCATCGCCCGTCTGCACGAAGCGGTGAAATAATCAGTGTTTTGCGAAACAGGCGCGGCCTTCGGCCGCGCCTGTTTCGGTATGTGTGGATAACGTAAATAGGTGAGTGGGGAAGAGTGGGATATAATCCAACAACGGTCAGCAGAGTGGGGGATGGGAGTGGTTGCCTGCCCCTCTATCGCGCGACCACCTTACCTTATGTTCCTCGGAGAATATCTACACATTTTTGATTCTAAAAACAGGATTTCGATTCCGTCGAAATTCCGTAAAGATTTAGGTCGCGTGGTCGTGGTGACGCGCGGCCTTGATCATTGTCTGAATGTGTATTCGCGCAAAGCGTGGGAGAAGGAAGCGCGAGCCTATGCTGCTGAGGTCAATGGGAGTGCGGCGCGTCGCGGGCTCGCGCGACTCTTTCTCTCGGGCTCTTCTGAAGCTGAAGTCGATCGTTCGGGTCGCGTGTTGATCCCTGAACATTTGAAATCATTTGCCTCGATTAAAGAGATGGCGATCATTGCAGGTGTTGCTGATCGGGTCGAGATTTGGGAAGAAAGCGCGTGGAAGAAATATACCGCTGGCATTGAGCGTGATGCCGATGCTTTTGCCGAGACACTCGATACGAGTGGGGGCAACAAAAAGTAATATGGAAGCACGTCACGACAGCGTCTTGATGAATGAAGTGCTCGAGGCACTTTCAGTAAAGTCGAGTGACACGGTCGTAGACGCGACACTTGGGGGAGCAGGACACTTCACGCAGATGCTCGCCGCCCTCAGAGAGGGCGGCGTGATTGTTGGTATCGATGCTGACCCTGCGGCGGTTGAGAGGGCTCGTGCGGCATATGCTCTTGATCGCCGGCAAGATCGCCCGGTCGCGCACCTCGTTAATGACAATTTTCGTAATCTCGCGCGCGTCCTTGAACGGCTCGGCATTGGGCATGTCGACAAAATACTTCTTGATCTTGGTTGGAGCGGGTATCAGATCGCCGCACCGCGCGGTTTCTCATTTCAAAATGATGAGCCACTCCTGATGACCTATGGCGAAGGTGGTGAGACGGCGGCTGACATTGTGAATAGCGCGACTGAGGAGGATATCTCGAATATCATCTTCACGTATGGTGAAGAGCGGTTTGCGCGTGGCATCGCGCGTGCGATTGTTGCTACCCGTGCCAATGGGCGGATTCTCACGACTGGTGCGCTGGTTGAGGCGATTAAGGCTGGCACTCCTGTCTGGTATCACGAGCGCAAGATTCATCCGGCGACTAAGACTTTTCAAGCTCTTCGCATTGCGGTCAATGATGAGGTGGGGAGCTTGCGAGAAGGGCTCGCGGCGGCGCTCAGCGCGCTCGCTCCGGGCGGGCATCTCGCCGTCATTTCATTTCATAGTATCGAGGATCGCATCGTGAAGAATGTATTGCGTGACGCGGCACAGGCCGAACTCGGAACAGTGTTATCAAAGAAGCCAATTGTGCCTTCTCGTGCAGAAATCTTGGTAAATCGACGCGCACGAAGTGCGAAGCTTCGTGTGTTCGAGCGCAGTACGATCGTCGCTCAAGGTGAGCAGGCGAATGCACTTAAGTCACATTTTTCTTATGCATAACATACGCCCTCACCTCCCATTTTCTGTCGTGTCGCTGTTTTCAGGTGCTATTGGTGTTTTGATAATTACCTATATCGGCCTCATTGCCGTTGTGATGAGTTATGCGGCTCTGACAGTCGAGTTTTCTCAATCGGTTAAAAATGACGAAGCGGCGGTCGCGGTACTCGAGTCGCAATACCTTAAGAATGTGGCGAGCATTGAGACTTTGGACTATCACGCGAGTGGCTATAGGGCACCTCTCGCAAAGATATTTGTGCCAGCAAGAAGTGTGACGGCGTTACGATAAGACATATGCGTGCACGATTCCGTTTTCGTATCAGGATCGTCTTGGTATTGATCGTGCTTGCCGCCCTGCTTATCCTCACTCGACTTTATTTCGTTCAGATTGTTCATGGGCAATATTATGCGCAGAAAGCGGATCGTCAATTTGCTTCTGGCGGGAGCGGTCTCTTTGACCGAGGTGCGATCTACTTTACTCATAAAGATGGCACCGTAATTTCAGCTGCAACGCTCGCGGCAGGTTTCCTTATTGCGATAAATCCGCAAACGATTCAGGACCCAGAATCTGCATACGCTAAGATTTCTTCAATCGCTTCGACCACAATATCTCACAGCGCGTTTCTCGCGGCGGCCGCGAAGAAAGGTCAGGTATACATAGAGGTTGCGCATCATGTTACTGAAGAGGGTGGACAATCACTCTCTGCGCTCGCTATTCCGGGTGTCCAGGTATTGCGCGAAAGGTGGAGGTATTATCCTGGGGGTTCACTTGCGGCTCAGTCGATCGGTATCGTTTCTTATGGTTCCGGAGACACTCTTATTGGTCAGACCGGTCTCGAGGCGGAATATGATGGTACACTCGCACGCTCAGGAGACTCCCTGTACAAAAATTTCTTTGCGGAGCTTTTTTCAAATGTCGGAAATCTGCTCGTAAATGCAAAAGATGCACACGAAGGTTCTGTTGTGACTACTATTGAACCAGAGGTGCAGATACGTCTTGAACACGATCTTGCGAAAGTAAATGAGAAGTATTCGAGTAAGGAGTCGGGTGGCATTATTATGGACCCTGCGACTGGTGCTATTATCGCCTTTGCCACGTATCCGACCTATGACGGGAATAATAGGCAGAGCGTTAATCCGGTCTTGCTCGGGAATCCGCTTGTTGAGTCGGTACATGAGTTCGGCTCTATTATGAAGCCAATCACAATGGCCTCGGGGCTTGATGCTGGTGCTATCACTCCACAGACGACTTATAACGATACTGGTTGCATCACGGTCGATACGAGAGTTATCTGCAATTGGGATTTGAAAGCGCGCGGAGTGGTCCCTATGAAGCAGATCATCATGCAGTCGCTAAACGTCGGCGCTGCGTGGGTCGCGACACTCCTTGGTCAGGAAAAATTCCGCGCATATTTCACTACGCTGTTTGGGCAGAAGACAGGTATCGATCTCCCAAATGAAGGACGCGCACTTCTAAGTAATCTTTCGACGACACAACAGGTAAACTTTGACAATATGTCGTTCGGTCAGGGTATCGCTCTGACTCCGGTTCAAATGATTCGAGCACTCGGCGCTCTCGCTAATGGCGGCGTGATGGTTGAGCCACATCTGGTGAGTGCGATTAGGCTCGACTCAGGTATTACGCGCCCGATCGATTGGAGCAAGACGGTACCCGTTTTTTCAGCTGAAGCGGCGCGTGCGACAGCACAGATGATGACTGAGATGGTCGACGTGAAGCTTGAAAATGGGAAGGCGAAAATACCGACCATGTCTGTTGCGGCAAAGACAGGCACAGCTCAGCTCACAGACGGGCATGGGGGGTATTATGACAATCGTTTTTTCCATTCTTTTGTTGGATTTTTCCCCTCCTATAATCCACGCTTCATTATCTTGCTATATACCAATGATCCAAAGCATGTTGAGTATGCCTCAGAAACGCTTGATTCAACCTTCCTTGACCTTACGCACTTCCTCATTGATTATTACAAGGTGCCGCCTGATCGTGGCTTTTCGACCTCTACGGCAACTAGCTTATGAAAAACATTTTGAGACCTATTGTCGCCTTTGTTCTTGCACTCCTCGCACGCGCGGTTGTACGTCGGTACCGCCCACGTATCGTTATGGTGACTGGCTCGGTAGGGAAGACTTCAACAAAGGACGCGGTTGCGGCTGTACTCGCCACCCGTTTTTTAGTCAGGAAGAGTGAAAAGAGTTTTAATAGTGAGTTTGGTGTCCCCTTTACGATTTTAGGTGTGGAGAATCCGTGGCACAATTCGATCGCGTGGCTCGCGCTCATTAAGAGTTCAATCGCTCTTCTTGTGTTGCCAAATCAGTATCCGAATATGCTTGTGCTCGAAGTCGGAGCAGATCGCCCTGGCGATATTGCCCGAATCCTTCGTATCGCCGTGCCGGATGCTGTTGTCGTGACACGATTGCCTGAGATACCCGTGCACGTTGAGGCATATACATCTCCCGGAGCAGTGCAAGAAGAAGAATTTTCTCCTGCCTATGCGCTTCCGCCTTCTGCACCACTTATTATCTCTGCTGATGATCCGTATGCGCGGCACGCGGTGGCGCGCACGCCTGCGCGCATTATTTCTTATGGCATTGCAAAAGATTCTACGGTACGAGTTAGCGCTATTGATTTTTATAAATCAGAAGGGAAGGTTATAGGTATGAAAGCTCATGTTTCGGTTGGCGATGAACAAGTAGATCTCTCGGTGAAAGGTTCGGTAGGGAGCACTCAGATCTCACCAGCCGCCGCTGCTCTTGCTGTAGCGCTCGCCTTTGACATATCGATTCCTGACGCGATAGAGGCGCTTGAGAGCTATGACCCGCCACCTGGGCGCGGGCGTTTGCTCGCAGGGAAGAATGGGTCGCTTATCATTGATGATTCTTACAATGCTTCACCGGTCGCGGTCGAGAAAGCGCTCTCGACATTGAAGAAGTTTCCGCATGCGTCAGGCAGGCGTATCGCAGTTCTGGGTGACATGCTTGAACTCGGACGCTACTCAGTAGCCGAACATGAGCGTATGGGTATCCTTGCTCGTGATTCTGCTGACATTGTCGTTGCTGTCGGTATCCGTACTCGTGCTTTTGCTCTGGCAGAGGGGGGTGCTGAAGTTATTCTATTTGATAATGCGCGCGAAGCGGCACAAGCGCTTATTGATCTGGTCCGCCCAGGAGATGTCGTCTTGATAAAAGGTTCTCAGTCAATCCGCACGGAACATATTGTAAAAGAACTTCTTGCTGACCCTGCCGACGCTTCGCGTCTTGTGAGGCAAGAGAGAGAGTGGAAGAAGAGATCTCTGATACCTTCACGCAAGCCTGCGTTTGTTGGATAAATAAAAAAAGCCGTGCGGTTCTTTATCAGCAATTTGATTGCTAACAAGAACCGCACGGTCTTAGGGGGCTTTTACCTCACCAGATTGTTATCTGCCGTAAGCTCGTCACTCTTACGCCAGAAAGGTCTGATGATCGTTGATAAAAAGTCAGCCAAGTTACAGTTTTGGAGGATTCGGCCGAGTCTGGCTTCGCCCTTCAGAAAGTTTCTGTAGTCTTCCACCCCGGCCTTCTTTATGAGGAGGTGGGGAGTGAATGCCGCAATGGTGATTGAGATAATTGATACAGTGGTGCTCGCTACATTGAGTACGAACAGTACCCTATACACAATGCTGTGCTCGACCATGATGTCCATGATTAAGTTACATGAGAAGGCTATCATGGCCAGGGACGCTCCAACTGTCATCCATACCATCATGACGGCTCTTACCGTTTTCCAGTATAGATTAGTTGGGAAATGGCGGTCATACCGGCCCCATGTCTTTCCAGAGAAGAAGGCGGATACTTCGTCCTTCCTGTCCATGCGCGCCAGATCGAGATTCTTGAGAATGATCTTTAAATCAAGCCATAGGTAGACCAATATTCCCGCCGGAATCCCAAATGCCATGTACATCGCATTTCCGCTGAGCCCTGAGAGGGCTGTCGTGCAGATGATCAAACATAATGCCATCATGTTTGGCATTTCTCTGTCTTCCATAATTTCCCCTTCTTCATTTAGAGTTAAGCAACAAGATTGTTGCCAGATAACAAGGAACAATATACTGTATGCAGTCTAGCACATGCATATACTATCTGTCAAGCACCCCACAGGGAACCACGAGTACGCTTATCGAAACTTTCAACTCCGCTTTTGTGTCACGAATTGCTAACCGGATTGCTCCACGTATTCGCAATCCGCTAAGCATTCTCGACCCCCGCTCACGGTTTTTCTCGGAAGAAAAACATCGTTCCGCGATCACAAAGTGCAAAAAACTCTGCAGCAGTGCAGAGTTTTTGCCTTTGTGACCCCACGGGGAATCGAACCCCGATTTACGCCGTGAAAGGGCGCTGTCCTAACCGTTAGACGATAGGGCCCTGCCTGCCGGCAGGCAGGCGTTATGTAAACCTTATCATTTTCACGCTGAAATGCTAGGATAGTCAGTATTGGAGGCGTGGCAGAGTGGTCGAATGCGCTAGTTTCGAAAACTAGTATGCTCGAAAGGGTATCGGAGGTTCGAATCCTCCCGCCTCCGCAAGGGTCTTGGTGAAGTGGTAAGCTGGTGATAATGTCGCTCGATTTTATAACCCAGCTTGTTCTCCAGTATCGCTATTGGATACTTATTCCTCTTACCTTTATTGAAGGGCCTATCGTCGCCCTTGTCGCAGGTACGCTCGCTTCGGCTGGTCTTTTCAATGTATACCTTCTCGCCATACTCTTTTTTGTCCGTGATGTCGGGCTCGACTGTGTGTATTACTCTATTGGCTATTTCGGCGGCCGTACCGCCTTTGCTGAGCGCATGCTTGCGAAAATTGGCATCACCGACGATCATCTTGGTCGGGTGCGCATTTTGTGGGCGGAGCGTCCCGGGACGACGATGTTTATTGGGAAACTTTCTTATGGTATCGCGGCGGCGTTTATCGTGGTCGCGGGGATGGTCAAGATGCCCTTCCGTTCTTTTCTTACATACGGCATATGTGTTGCCATTCTTCAATATGGCACCCTTCTTCTCGCAGGGTACTTCTTAGGAGCGTCACTCGGGGGGAGTGCAGTGCGGATGATTAACAATATACAATATACTATTGCATTCGTTGCCGTCGCAATCTCTGTATATTATGTGATGAGTTTGTACATGCGTAAAAAGTTCCTCACGACTGATAAAAAAATAGAAGACATGCCCGTATGAAGAAGCTGTTGTTGGTCACCGACGTGTGGTCGCCTCAGGTCAATGGGGTTGTTCGTGTATTGAGTGCGCTTATACCGCTTCTTGCCGTGCGTGGTTACGAGGTCGTGGTTATTGAGCCGGGGCAATTCAAAACGATACCGCTTCTGTTCTACCCAGAGATTCGTCTCGCTCTTTTTCCGCGTCGCAGGATCGCGAAGGTTATTAAAGAATTACAGCCCGATGCTGTATGTCTTGTGACCGAAGGTCCTCTTGGGTGGGCGGCGCGCTCAGTGTGTTTGCAACGCAATATACCCTTTGTCTCGTGGTATCACACGCATCTTCAGCTATATGTCGATATGCGTCTTCGCGGTTTTATGCGCCCTGTATATGCGTATATACGGCGATTCCATTCTGTTGCAACAGTGACGATGGTTTCTACTATGAGTTTGAAAAGGGAGCTCGAGTCGACTGGTTTTAAGAACTTGGTCATCATGCCGCTCGGTGTCGATACAAAACTTTTCGTTCGCAATCCGAATCCTCCTTTACCACCTCTGCCGAAGCCGGTCTTTGCTTATTTTAGCCGTATTGCACCAGAAAAAAGTCCAGAAGAATTTTTAAAACTTAAACTCCCTGGCACGAAGCTGGTGATAGGTGATGGGCCATCTCGGGTGAGTCTTGAAAGGAAATATGGAAAAGAAAATAAGTTTGTCGGTTATAAACGTGGGCAAGAACTTGTCGATTGGCTCTCACTTACTGACGTCTTCGTTTTCCCGTCGATGACTGAGACTTTTGGGCTCGTCGCGCTTGAGGCTCTCGCCTGTGGCGTTCCTGTTGCTGCTCACGACGTCATGGGCCCCTGTGATGTTATTACCGAGGGGAAAGATGGTTATCTGAGTGAAAATCTTCAAGAAGCGGCTCTCAAGTGTCTCGATCTCTCGCGCGACGCTTGTCGAGCAAAAGCCGAGCAATATGGCTGGGAACATTCAGTCGAGGTGTTTATCAAAAATGTGTTTTCTGTCTAGACTTATCTCACCACTGACCATTCTTTGTAGGCGGCTTTGCCGCGGAGCATCACTGAGAGACCGTTCTTGATCCAGATACCATAGAGACGGAGCCATCCGAGCTTGTGAGCGCGCCGTAGAGAGTGTCGTACGTTCAGTCTCCAATAAGACAATGTCCGGCCCTGTGTCGCGAGGCGGCGGAACATATCGTTGTCTTCTCCTGCGGCAAGATGTTCGCTAAATCCGCCAGATTTTTTGAAATCATCGGCACGAATCATTTGAAATTCTCCAGAAGAAGTTCCTACTCGGAGCGCGTTATTTGAAATAATCATAAACCAATTGAGTGGTGCACTGAAAAAAGCGTCCGCCAGAGAGTTATTTTCTGGCCATGGTTTGAGTGGTACGGTAAGTCCGGCGAGTTTTGCATTTACGTTGAATGTCGAGATCATTTTCTCAAAAAATACTTGAGGGTCGGGGACAATCACGTCTGCGTCGATAAATACTAAGTATGTTCCCGTAGCGAGTGCGGCACCAGCGTTCTTTGCTTCGCCGAATGTCTGCCGGTGCGACTTGTCCCAGACGACAATCTTGTCGGTATAACGGCGTGCAATATCAAGTGTCTCATCAGTACTCCCGCCGTCAGCAATAATAATCTCGTGAGGCATCCTGAGTGTCTCAAAGTTTTTTAATGTACGTTCTAGAAACGCACCCTCTCTGAGTGTCGGGATGATTATTGAGATGATGGGTGCATTCGACATGCGATACGATTATCGCTTTTTGAGCCAAAGGTAGAGGTCTTCGATCGCTTTACAGCCGTCGCCCGCGGCGATGTTGTTCTGGTGATAGAGCTCGTCAGTACAGTCGCCAGCTGCCCAAATGCCTTCGACGCTTGTGCGCTGGGAACGTGGATCGGCGATGATGTGTTCTGAGGGATTAAGAGTGACAATGTCTTTTGCAAAATCAGTGTTTGGGAGGACTCCCATCTCGACGAAAACGCCGGAGACAGAAATCTCTTTTACTTCATTCGTATCTTTGTCGAGATAGGCGAGGCCGGTGACAAATTGACTGCCCTTTATCTCGGTGAGCTCTGCGTGCGTGATGATATGCATATTTGGGTGCATACGCGCCTTTGCGACCGTTACTTCGTCTGCCTTAAAATCAGCGTGCCGATGGATAAGAGTGACTGACTTTGCGTAGGCGAGGAGCTGGAGTGCTGTCTCAAAGCCGGCATTGCCCCCGCCAATGACCGCAACGTCCATACCTGAGAAGAGAGGGCCGTCACACGAGGCACAGTAGGTGACACCCTTGTTCTCAAAGGTATCAGCACCAGGGACAGAAAGTTTGCGTCGCCCTGCGCCTGAAGCGATGAGTACGGCCTTTGCGGTAAATTCTTTGCCGCTCTTTGTCTTTGCAGAAAAGCTGTCGCCAGTTTTCACGAGTGATACGACACGCTCGCCGAGCTCGAGTGTCACGGAGTCACCCTTTACGGCGTCGAGATGCGCGCGAAATGATTTGGCTAGATCGGCACCACTGATTTTCACCGAGCCGACCCAATTCTCGATACCTTCTGAGACGGTTGATTGTCCGCCGATCTCTTCGGCGATAAGCGCTGTTTTTAATTGTTTGCGTGCTGCATAAATGCCTGTGGCTACTCCGGCAGGTCCGCCACCGATAATTATTAAATCGAGCATAGTGAAAGTAGTATAACAGAACGCGGGCACCTTGAGCACAAGTACACTTGGATTTTTATAGTCGCTTCGCTCGTTAAAAATCTCGGCGCGCCCTCGGCGCCGCGTTTCCTCTGTTACTTTTTGTGTCTTCGCAGGAAAGAAGGAATAGCACCCCACGCCTCGTCATCTTCAGGAATAGGAGTTACTTCATCGCGCTTGTGGGGTAAGGCGGTGACGACAGGTTCTTCTTTTGCGATATGTATCACCGGCTTCTCTCGTTCTGCGGTAACGGATAGAGTCTTCACTTCATTTTTTACTTTCACTTCTTCTTCCTTTACATCGCGCTTGAGGACTTCATGATAAATACGATTACGCTCTTCTTCGCGTCTCTCGACCGGTAGGGCAAAGAGGGATCGTTCTGGTCCTGTATGTGAAGCGTGAGAGGCGCTTTCAGGGAAGCCAGTAGCGATAACGATGATGCGAATATGACCCTTCTTGAGCTTCTCGTCGCGCATCATACCGAAGATAATTCGCGCATTCTTGTCGACGGATTCGTTGATAACCTTTGCCGCTTCCTGCACTTCCATGATACCGAGCTCATCGGAGCTCGCGACGACGAAGAGAATACCCTTTGCACCACTGATAGACACATCGAGCAGTGGGGAATTGACTGCTTGTTTCGCCGCGACGGCCGCTCGATCGTCGCCATCAGCAATACCGATACCCATAAGGGCAGGGCCAGCACCTTCCATAATCGCCTTGATGTCGTTGAAGTCAGTGTTGATGTCACCTGGTGTCGTGATGATGTCTGAGACACCCTCGACGGCTTGGCGCAGTATCTCATCACACATAGCGAAGGCGCTTCGTGCGGATGTATTTAAATCGACGACCGCAAGAAGTTTGTCATTAGGGATGACGATAAAAGCGTCTACTTCTTTCTTGAGTTCAGCGAGACCTCGCTCAGCGATCTCTTTGCGCTGGGCACCCTCAAAGGCAAATGGCTTGGTCACGATTGCTATGACGAGAGCGCCGATTTCTTTTGCGATTTTTGCGACAACTGCTGATGCGCCTGTGCCCGTACCGCCACCCATACCACAGGTGATAAAGACCATGTCGCTTCCGGTGAGTGCTTCTTGGATCTCTTGACGAGTCTCTTCAGCCGCGCGCTTGCCGAGCTCAGGGTTCATTCCGGTGCCGAGTCCACGAGTGAGATTCTTTCCGATATGGATTTTGCGCTTCGCGAGGGAGCGGTGGAGGTCTTGTGCGTCAGAGTTGATAGCGACGAACTCAACGCCACGCACCTTCGACGAGATCATGTGGTTAATAGCGTTCTTTCCTGAACCACCAACACCAACGACACGGATGCGTGCAAATGTCTCGATCTCTGGCTCAACGCGTTTTGACATAGTAAGGGGGATGCGTTCGCTTATAATAGCAGAACAGCGTTTTATGCAAATATTGACACTAGTCTAAAATATTTCGAAGAAATGTTCGCTCAAACACGCTTGGTGTTTCTCAAGGAAGAAATTGTTGGAAGAATTTACCGAAGGCTGCGCGCAAACTTCTCTTCGGTGTATTGGTGTCGCCGGTGAGCCCCCAGAGTGCGAGACCATAGGAGACTGCCCATGTGGCATCGTAGATTTTTGTGCTCGAAGAAATTTTAAATTCAGCGAGCCGTGAAGGAAGCTTGAGGGACCCTCGCGCAATGTCACTGATGCTTCCGATACCCGCGCCGCCACCAGAGATAATAATGCCGGCAGGGAGAGGTCCACGACGACCGAGTGATTTGAGATGTTTGTCGATGATGGTGAACATCGAGACGAGTCGAGACGTGACGAGGTCATCGATTTTTTTCCGTTGATACATTTGTCCCGAGAGTTTGCCGAGCTTAACGCGTTCAGCTTCTTCGAGCGAGATCCGGAAGCCGAGTGCAATATCGTCAGTGATGTGACTTGAGCCTACGGGGAACACTTTGACCGATATGGGGATCCCCTCATCGTAGACAACGATAGAGACAGTCTCGGCACCAATGTTCGCAAGGACGCATCCGCGCATCTTCTGTTCACCGTCGAGAAGTACATATGAGCCAGCGAGCGGGGAACCCATGCGATCAATGATTTCTATATTTGTGTCCTCGACCGCTTTGGTAAGCGCGTCTTCGTGTTGAGAGAGGCAGGTCACGAAGAGGTAGTCGGTTTCGAGTTTGACACCTTTCATGCCAACAGGGTCGCCAAGCACCTTCGTACCATCAACCCGGTATTCGAGCGGGATGCTGTGTAGGACGCGGCGATTTAAGAATCCTGGAGCTGCAGCTTCTCGGGCAACCTTTGCCGCCTTATCAAGGTCGAGGAGGGTGATCTCCTGATCGGCACGCGAAATAATAGCAGAGCCGGAGGCGCGAGCTTCATCGAGTGAGATTCCACCGATCGCAAGAAAGGCGGAACGTATCTCTATGTGCGCGACAGACTCCGCCTGCTTCTTTGCTTTGATAATACTGGCAGACACTTCTTCTTTGTTGACGATGTAGCCGTTGCGTAAGCCCTTTGACTCAGCAAGTCCCGTACCGATAATGCGTAGTTGTCGACCGCCGCTCTTGTCAGCGACTTCTTCGACGATTACCACTTTCACTTGGTATGTCCCGATGTCGATGCCGGTTGCTATGCGTCGCGCCATGAGTAGGTGGCGCGTAGAATCGCGCAGTGAGTTTTCGTTCGCATTGTTCCATCATACTGCCATGAGCCCATCCCTTCAAATGCAATAATCCGTGGATAAACAAATAGAGGATGAATTCTACGTCTTGCATAGAGTGCTTAGGTGCCTGTCGTTCTGCTTCTTGTATACAAATAAATATCTCTCCGCTTTTTTCGCCAGGCGAATAGGAGAGTACGTTTGGGATGTAGGATTTATTCCGAAGATGTTTGTTTAACTCCTGTGCTTTCTTTGGCCCAACAAAAACGAGTGAGATATCCCATTTCGGTAGGACGGTTGCGGCGACGGTCGCATACGTGTCTTCCAGTTGGGGAAGTGACAGCTTGCGTCGTGTGAGATTCCGTATCTCGACTCCCATTCGTTTAACGCTTGGTGCGCGAGTTCTTACGCGCTGCTGGATCTATCTTGCCGAGCTTGACCTGCTCATTATAATTTTCACGGCGGACCTTAGAGACGAGCGCGCGCTTGTGGGTGACGTTTTTTGACTCGGGGCGCTTCCAATACCGATTGTTGCGGACGGCACGTACGATGCCGAGCCCTTGTGAGCGTCGGGTAAAACGTCGAATAAGCGCAGTAGAGCTTTCTACCTTTCCGCGCTTCACTTCGACTCGTATGCTTGCTGACGTTGTCATACGGTATACCTTAGCACAGGTCAGGGTGCGCTGTCTAGAATTTGAGTCTTAAACAGTTACGAGCTTTAGGCGTTCGATGAGATTTGAGAGAGGAAGAAGTGTTTCGACTTGGGTAGCGCGATTGCGGAGGATAGCTGAGCCTTCGAGTGCTTCTTTGCGCCCTACAATAAGGAGATAAGGGTTATTGTCTCTCTCAGCGAGACCGAGTTGTTCGGTGAGTGATTCGGTGCCGATATATTGAGAGAGGGGGACACGGGCTTTCCGGAAGTCTTCGGCGAGGCGAATAGATATACGTTTTGCCTCATCGCCGATATGAACGAAAGAGAAGCGGATGCGTGCCTGAGGGACTGGCTTCACGAGAGCACCACTGCTCGCGATAGTAAGTATGGCTCCAGTCGCGCTGGTAGATGAAGGAAAGAAGTGTCGAAAGAGGTCATTATAATGAGAGCCCCATGCGACGCGCTTTCCTCCTATCAGTAGTTCGAAACACATGTCGTTCCATACATTGTGGCGACTAATAAGTCCACGTGCGAGCTCATAGGGAGTCTCGGTCATCTCAAGGTATTCAAGTAAATCTTCGAAACGCTTTCGGCTTGCATCTGATAGATGTTCGGTCGGCGCAGGTAGGTCTTCAGCTCCTCCTTGCGCGAGAATAAATTCTGCCGCGTCGAAAACGTTGTCTTTAGCGCGAGTTGTATATTCTTCGGGATGGTTTCCTGCATTTTTTCTAAAGAAGACACCGAGCTCTCGTGCATATCGTGCACGAGTTTCTTTGTCGCCCATTGAGTTGAGTCGGACAACAGGATCTTCGTGGAATAGGTCGCGCACGAGTGCGATAAGGGCGCGTATAACAACTACGTCAGCAAGAGCGCGGTCGGCACCGAGTGCATGGAATTGAACAGTTGTCTTTTTCTGGACTGGGCGACCTGGTGCGAGATTGGTGTGCCAGACGAAGAGTGGTTGTCTCTGTGACGGCACTGGCTCAGTCTGTCGGCATTGTCCCAATAGGCTCATTATTGTTTCAGCAGTGGAATCGAGCGATAGTGTAGCTGGCACGTCTGGGTACTCCTTTTTTACTCGAGGAAGTCCACGCATCTTTGCGGTGATTGTGGAGAGTGGGGTGAATCCATAATATTGACCGACGGAGTGAGCTCTGCTCAATACCTCTTCAGCGGGAATAGTTTCGCGTATCATAGTGCTGGGGACAGTGTGGTTGAGGCGGTTACGCTCTCGTAGATCGTTGCACCAGGGAGGAATCCTCCTTGATTGACAGGGAGTAGACGAAGGTCGACGCGTCCGATTATGTTTTTGCGTGGAAGAATTCCCCATACGCGACTATCAGAACTGTTTGGGCGATTGTCTCCCATGACAAAATACTCACCATCGCCCAGCGAAACTTTCTTTGTATATGTTGCGTCTTCATTTACGATATATGGTTCAGCGAGTGTGAGAATCTTTCCGTTTTCGGTTGTAATGGTTGGATTGCCATGATCAATCGAGACCGTTTCTCCGGGAAGTCCGATAATACGCTTGATATAGAAGATAGATGGATTGCCTGGATACCGGAACACGATAACGTCGCCGCGCGCAGGATCTTTAAAGTAATAAACTGCCTCGTCGATGATGAGATAATCGAGATTCTTGAACGTGGGATGCATGGACTCTCCGTCAACAACGAAGGGAGAGATAATAAAGATGCGAACAGGTATCACTACTACTACAATAAGGAATGCGAGCGTAAAAAGATCCTTCAGAAGACCCTTCACAGTATCGTTCATGAGTGTATTGTACGCGTGTTGTAAACGCACGCAAGTTTTTGACACTTCTTCGCACCGAGACTCGCATTTCGGAGAGCGTTTCGCTTCGCTGCACTTGGCACACTCTCCGAAATGCGAGTCTCGGTGCTCATTGTGGTACTATCAGGCGCATGACACTCGTTATAGTCGGCCTGGGTAACCCAGGGAAGGAGTACGAGAAGACGCGGCACAACGCAGGGAGGAGTGCTGTCGAGCTTGTTGCTAAGAATGAGGGTTTTGCAGAGTTTATTTTTAACAAAACAAGTAAGGCGCTCATGACGAAGGGCAATCTTGCGGGTGAGAGTGCGATACTAGTCTTACCTGAGACGATGATGAACGCTTCCGGTAAAGCCGTCAGTACGTTTATTAAGGCGCCGAAAGCAGCAAAGAGTCTTTTAGTGATCCATGATGATCTCGATTTGCCGCTTGGTACGGTGAAAATGGTGTTTGGTCGCGGAAGCGGTGGACATAAAGGCGTTGAGAGCATTATGCGTGCGGTGAAGACAAAAGATTTCGCTCGTATTCGTATTGGAATTTCAGGAGTAGGGAAGAAGAATCAGGCGAAGAAGGTTTCTGGTGAAGAAAAAGTTATTAAGCTGGTTATCGGCAAATGGAAACCTATAGAAGAAGCGGTCGTGAAAAAAGTTTTGAAAAAAGTTGCTGAAGCAACACACCTCTTTGCTTCTGAAGGTGTTGATGTGGCAACAATGTTCGCGAATACTCGTTGATAGAAACAAAAACACCCTCGCGGCGCAACGCCGCGAGGGTGTTTTTCTGAGATTACTTCTTCTTTCCTGCGAAGGAGAGCGTCATGCGCTGATCTTTTGGTTCAAAGAGGGAAATAGTGAAGGGATATGTCTTACCGAGTTCGAGCGTCTCGCGTAGTTCTTGTGGTGAAGCAAATTCACTCACGTGTACGAGGCCTGCAACACCCTCTTCGATCGAAGCGAGCGCACCGTGCTTGTTGTACTTGATAATAACGCCCGGTACCTCGACCCCCTTCTTATAACGATCGGCGGCAGTGTGCCACGGATTCTCTTTGAGGGCTTTGATAGAGAGCGACACTTTACCGTCCTTAATCTCGATAACCTTGACGCGCACTTTGTCACCAACGTTAAAGAGGGAATGAGGATCTTCAACAAGTCCCCAATCAAGCTCGCTGATGTGCACGAGCCCTTCGAGTCCTTGTTCAAGCTTCACGAAGACACCGAAGTCGACAATGCCTGTGACTTCGCCTTCGACAGCGTCACCCACATGGTATTTGTCAATAAGGGATGACTTCTCTTCAGACTCGTTGCTCATGCGCTCTGAGAATATGAGTTTACTCTCCTTCGCGTCAGCGGTGATAATGCGCACCGAGAGAGGGTGACCGACGAGGCGCATGAGTTCTCCGAGAATCTTGTCTTTATCGCCTTCGGGCACACGTGGGTAGTGCTCATTTGCGAGTTGTGACGCTGGGAGGAATCCTTGTATGCCTTGCCACGATAGAGTGAGACCGCCCTTATTTGCTCCCTCAACCGTTAGTGAATATGGTGTTCCTGAAAGAATAGCTTGCTCTGCTTCTCCCCAGATAGCTGCCTGGCGCGCTTCCTTCAGCGAGAGTTCGAAATAGCCATCGCGCCCAGCAGGGTCGACAACTTTTGCACTAATAATGTCGCCCGCATTTGCCTTGCGCAATACGTCGGCGGCGTTGAGATATTCGCGACCATAAATGAGGCCGGTGCCGAAAGGGTGGAGGTCGATATAGACACGGCCGCGACTAATCGCGATAATCGTACCTTCAACAAGATCTCCAGAGGTTGGAGGTGTTGGGATCGAGTCAATCATAGACGCCATCGGATGCCCTTCGGTAAGATGGATCGTCGGTATTGGAGCGGCCTTTACAGCAGACTTCTCTTCAGACATATATATAAGCGGTGGAGATTTTCGAAATCAGTACTCGTACCTTGCGGTACTGAGGGTTAGCTGATCCGTACTTCTCTCGCACACGATAGTTGCACTATAGCAAACAACTTCAGAAAATGCTAGAATATGTGCAATGGTTATCACGCACCACGGCGGACAATGTTTCAAGATAACGTTTGGCGATCTGACGCTTGTTTTTGATCCTATTGCGAAAGGGGCGACTCTCCCGTCAGTACGCTTTGGTGCCGATATTGCGCTCGTCTCGCGCGATCATCCTGACATGAATGGTGTTGACGAAGTAACCTATGGCGACAAAGTACCTTTCGCTATTACTGGTCCTGGCGAATACGAGAGACAGGGTGTTGTGGTTCAAGGGTTTCTCTCTAAGAGTAAATACGGTTTAGCTAAAGGAGCGACCGAGGCGGTGAATACTATTTATAGTGTCGGACTCGAAGACATGACCCTCGTTCATCTCGGTGCGCTCTCTGATCATGAATTATCAAAAGAGGCTCGTGAGAGTATTGGTGAAATAGACGTACTTTTTGTACCCGTTGGAGGCAGTTCTTCAGCAGAGAGTGTGTTAACACCAGCGAGGGCGCACGAGCTCGCTATCTCGCTTGAACCGAAGATTATTATCCCGATGCATTGGAGCGGTATCGGTGAGCCTTCGTCGCTTGAGAAGTTTCTCAAGGATTCAGGCAACGGTAGTGAGAAAGTTGATAAACTTACTCTGAAAAAGAAGGACCTTATCGGGCGTGATGGGAGTATACTGGTAGTGACTGCGTAATAATATATGAAGAACATCTTTGACCACATTGAGCACGTAAGAGGGAAGCCGCACCATATTCGTAAGAAGATCGCCTTTAGTGCTGCGGCGTTCGGCAGTGCTCTTGTTGCTTTGGTATGGTTTGCGGGTAGTCTCGCAACGGGAGCATTTGCTATTCATGGAAGCAATTTCGCAGAGAGTTCAGGCCAGGCGCCGTCTGTTGTCCCGAAGAGTAATGCTATTTCTGATGAGGGTTTCGCCGGTGCGGCCGCGGCGGTACGAGACACCAATGTGCCAGCATATATTGAAGTCGTCGATACAGCGCCGCCTGCACCAGCGAAGAGTCAATACGAGCAGACGATACTTCCGTTCTAATTTTTAATACTGACTTATTATGGCACGCGGTAAAGGAGATACAGATAAAGAAATAGTGACGCCAATCGCGGCAAATGTGATTGAGCAGCCGATTGTTTCGGAGATGCGTCAGTCATATATCGACTACGCGATGACCGTCATTACGGGTCGCGCCTTGCCAGATGTGCGTGACGGCTTGAAGCCGGTGCACCGTCGTATTCTCTACGCGATGAAAGATATGGGGCTTATGCCAAGCGCAAAGTTTCGCAAGAGTGCTACAGTGGTCGGCGAAGTGCTCGGTAAATATCACCCGCACGGCGATGTTGCTGTCTATGACTCAATGGCGAAGATGGCGCAGTCATTTTCTCATCGCTATCCGCTCGTGCTCGGTCAAGGAAACTTCGGCAGTATCGACGGCGATTCGCCGGCCGCAATGCGTTATACCGAGGCGAAGATGTCGCGCATCTCTGAAGCGCTTCTCGCCGATCTTGAAAAGGAGACGGTTAAATGGAATCCGAACTACGACGCGACACGCGAGGAGCCGAACGTGCTCCCGGCAGCGCTCCCTAACTTGCTCTTGAACGGGACACTCGGTATCGCTGTCGGTATGGCGACCAACGTCCCACCACACAACTTGCGCGAAGTTGTCGCTGCGACTGTTCATCTTATCGAAAATCCAGAAGCGACAACCGAAGATCTTTTGCAGTTTGTGAAGGGGCCCGATTTTCCTCTTGGCGGTGTTGCTTTTAATAATGCAGACATCAGACACGCGTACAGTACCGGCAAGGGTCCAGTAGTTGTGCGTGGAGAAGCAGAGATTGTTGATGATGGCAAAAAGGATTCGCGCATTATCATTACTTCAATCCCATATCGGGTGAACAAGTCAGATCTCATTGTCCGTATCGCTGATCTGGTGCAGGATAAGAAGATCGAAGGCATTCGTGATTTGCGTGACGAATCGGCAGGAGACGAGAGGGGTATGCCCGACGTTCGCATCGTCGTCGAGCTAAAGGGTACGGCACATCCGCAAGCGGTTTTGAACGCTCTCTATAAGCACACTGAGCTTGAGAGCACTTTCCACTACAACATGCTCGCCCTTGTTGAAGGAGTTCCAGAAATGCTGTCGCTTCAGGGAATACTTAATCACTTTATTCATCATCGCCAAGAGGTTGTGAAGCGTCGTACCGAATACGATTTGCGTCAAGCAGAGGCTCGTGAACATATTCTTCTTGGTCTTTGTAAGGCACTTGACCATATTGATGAGGTCATCGCCATCATCAAGAAATCGGCAGACGTACCTTCAGCAAGTGCGGCGCTCCAGAAGAAATTTGGATTCTCGGTGCTCCAAGCGGCGGCTATTCTCGAGATGCGTCTCTCAAAGCTTGCAGGTCTCGAACGCGCGAAGCTCGAAGAAGAGCTTTCTGAAATCCAAGCTCTTATCAAGAAATTGAAAGACATTCTCTCGTCGGCTAAGAAGATTCTTGCGGTAGTGAAGAAGGAGCTTGAAGAGCTTTCAGAGAAATATGGCGATGATCGTCGCACGAGGATAGTGAAGGGTGGTGTGCAGAATATCTCCGTTGAAGATTTGGTGCCCGATGAAGATTCGATGTTGCTCCTCACACAGGGCGGGTATGTGAAGCGAACGAATCCTGATGAATACAAGAGTCAGAAGCGCGGTGGCGTCGGTGTTGTTGATATTGCAACAAAAGAAGAAGACATCGTGACGCACTTCCTCGTCACTTCAGCTCACAGCGACTTGCTTTTCTTTACTGATTTCGGTAAGGCGTATCAGCTCAAGATGTATGAGATTCCCGAGGGTCGTCGCGCGACTAAGGGCAAGAGTATTATGAACTTCCTCTCGCTTGCTGGCGACGAGAAAGTGACGTCGATACTGCCGGTGCCGAAGGGTGCAGCACTCGACGCTTCAGCGGTCGTTTTCGTAACAGAGCAGGGAGTGGTGAAACGTGTTGCGGCGAAGTCATTTGCCGATGTGCGTCGCTCGGGCATCATTGCGATTAATTTGAAAAAGGGTGACAGGCTTATTTCAGCGAATCACTCGTCAGAGGGTGACACAGTCTCGATCGTGACGTCGAAAGGGCAGTCGATACGTTTTGATACTGAAGAGGTGCGCGAAATGGGTCGTACGGCTGGCGGTGTGCGTGGTATGAGTGTGAAGAAGGGCGATCATGTCGTCTCGGCAGAAGTCATTCCTGCTCTCGAGGCGAAAGATGCGTCACTCCTCGTTATTATGAGCAAGGGCTACGGCAAGCGCACTAAGATGTCTGAATATAAAGTGCAGGGTCGTGGTGGTTCGGGTATCAAGACGGCTGAGGTAACGCCGAAGACTGGTGAGATTATTGGTGCAAAGGTTGTCACAAGCAATCAAGACAGCGAAGAAATCGTTGTCGTTTCAAAGAAGGGGCAGGTGATCCGCACGTCAGTCGCCTCGATCTCACTGCTCTCCCGCGCAACGCAGGGCGTCCGTATTATGAAAATGCGTGAGGGGGACTCTATCGCCTCCATGGTTGCGTTGTAGAAATTCGCTACTGTTGATTGCGCGGGCCGAGGCGGCCCGCGCATGGTATTTTATATAGTATGAGTCCTTCGACTTGCTCAGGATTATGAGTACACATTTTAGTTCTCCACACGAGAACGTGCTGCAGATGGGTCTCCATGATGGGATGAAGGTCGGCGATTTTGGCGCTGGCTCGGGGCACTATGCGCGCGTGGCGGCAGCTATCGTTGGGCATAGTGGGAAAGTGTATGCGATTGATGTACAGGAAGATGTTTTGAAGCATTTGAAATTGAACAGTCACCAGCACCACCAACGAGTCATTGAGACGGTTTGGGGCGATATTGAAAAGCCTCGTGGTACCAAGCTGCGCGACGCGTCACTCGACGCGGGCATTCTAGCCAATACCTTCTTTCAAGTTGAAAATCGTCACGGACTCTTAAAAGAGGCTCTGCGCGTTCTAGCGCCGGGGAGCAAACTCTTGGTTGTTGATTGGGCGGGGAGCTACGGCGGGATGGGTCCTGCGAAAGATAAAGTGGTTCCAGAACATGAAGCTGAGGCATTTTTTATCAATGGCGGCTTTCACAAAGTGAAATCATTTCGTGCAGGGCCACATCATTACGGGGTAATCTTTACAGCACCATGAAAATGTCATTGTTCCGAGTTATTTTAATCGGTGTTTTCGGCCTCAGTGCGTTTATTGGCTTATTTGTCTTCGCGACACACAACAGTAGTAATTCTGGTTCAGGCGGTATAGGTACGGTCGTTATATGGGGAGTTTTGCCGAAGACAGAGATGCAAAACATTCTTGTTGGTATTGCGCGCGACAATCCGTCTATGAAGGACGTCTCATATGTACAGAAAGATGAACGCACGCTCTCTGTCGACCTCACTTCGGCGATAGCCTCTGGGTCTCCACCAGACCTCGTGCTCGCTTCGCAAGAGAGTCTGCTCGTTCTGTCGAAGTTTATTGAGCCCATACCTCTCTCGACTCTCCCAGTGTCGGCATATACTTCTACTTTCATTGGTGGCGGAGAAATCTTCATGAGTCCTAGTGGAGCCGGTTACTACGGTATTCCATTTCTCGTTGATCCTCTTGTTCTCTTCTCGAATCGCGCCATTCTTTCTTCGAGTGGTGTAACGATGCCTCCTGCGACTTGGGAGGCATTTACTGGTCTCGTCCCGAGGACGGCACTCTTCACTCCCACAAAACAGGTTACGCGCGGCCTTGTCGCTCTTGGCACCTATGACAATATTCGCAACGCGCGCGCGATCCTCTCTTCATTCTTTCTTCAAACAGGAGTCCCTATTGCTTCTTATAAAAATGGCATACTAGTTGCCGACTTGAGTGGTCATTCGTCTGGAGCGACGCCTGGGCAAGCGGTACTTAACTTCTATACCCAGTTCGCCGATCCGTCGAAGGTTTCGTACACTTGGAACGCATCTCTTCCTAATTCTCAACAAGCATTTCTCGCCGGTGATCTGGCGCTCTATATCGGTTATGTATCCGAAGCGCGATACCTCAGGGTGGCGAACCCGAATCTCGATCTACAAGTGTCGCTCTTGCCACAGCTAGCGACAGCAACGTTGAAGAGTACCTACGGCAACATATATGCCTTTATGATCCCGCACGGGGCGCGTAACCAGAGTGGGGCATATCAGGCGGCGGCTCTCCTCACTGGTAATGGGCCACAGACTGTTGCCGCCTCGGCGTTTGGGCTCGCGCCGGCGAGTCTGACACCCCTCGCAGAGGTTCCTTCAGACCCCGCAGGGGCCGTTGCTTATACCGAAGCGCTATATACAGCTGGTTGGTTATCCCCTTTACCTGCTGATACAGACGCAATTTTTTCAGGTATGATTAACAGTGTGATAAGTGGACGCCTGACACCTAATACTGCACTCACGACAGGTGGTGCCGCGCTCACTGCGCTTCTACAAAAATGACCAAGCGATTCTTTGTAATTTCTCTGATTGGCATTGCGCTCCTTCTAGGCACGGCGGGCGCTGCACCCGCTGTGCATGCGCAAGGTGATAATAACGGCACCACTCTCATCAACCCTCTCCAAGGAGGAGGAAGTCTAGAATCATTTCTTGCAAGTATCATCGTCTTTGTGATCCGTATGGGTACGATCGTCCTCATCTTGATGATTGTCTTTGTCGGATATAAATTTGTCATGGCAAAAGGCGAGCCGGGTGAAATCACTAAAGCACGAGAAATGCTGAAATGGACCCTTATCGGAGGGCTCGTCCTGCTCGGCGCGCAGGGCATCTCGATGGGCATCCAGGCGACCGTAAAGGCTCTTGTGGGAGGAGGCTAATATGACCTTCGCCCAATTCGTCGCTAGTATTATTAGCGCACTTAATCTTGTCGTTATCCCGACCATCTTCACTCTCGCCGCCGCCGCATTTATCTGGGGCGTCTTGAGCCACTTCATCTTTCATGGCAGTGAAGAGAAGTCGCGTGAGGAAGGGAAGCAGTTTATCCTCTGGGGCCTCGTCGGTATCGTATTGATGTTCTCATTCTGGGGCGTCTTAAATCTGTTGTTATCCACTCTCGGCATTAATCCGGGTATTAAATGATAGTACATAACATGCTACGCTTGGCTCATATGAAACGTATAATATATATCGTCCCAATCCTCGCCATTATTATCACCCTCTTCCTACCACCAGTCGCCCTTGCTGCGGTATCCGGAGGCCTTAATGTTTCAGGTAATGGCTTTAATATAGGAATCGGCTTTGGAGGGGGAAGTGCGATGGGTGGCGGGTGTGGAGCAAATACTATTTGTACCGTTGCGATGACATTTATCTACATCATTAATTCAGTCTTGGTCCCGCTCCTCTTCGCTGTATCTTTTATCGTGTTCCTCTACGGGGTCTTTAAGACGTACATCTACTCTCACGGTGACCCTGGAGAGGTGTCGTCAGGGCACCAGACCATTCTCTGGGGTGTCATAGGCTTTGTTGTGATGGTGTCGCTCTGGGGCTTGGTAAATGTCGTCTCAAACTCCTTTGGGCTCGGTGGTTTTGGCGCTCCGCCAACACCAACCTCATATTAGCTCCATGAAAAGAACCATCCTTGCTTTTCTCGCTTCAGTAGTGTCGACCCTCTCTCTGCCATTTACTGCATTTGCACAGACAGGGATTGATACAAACAAGATAACCCCGTATACCAAGGGAATTTCCACCCTCATCAACGAGGCTCTCGTTCCGGCACTCATCGCCATTGCCTTCTTCACCTTTATTATTGGAGTATATAAATATTTCATTTATGGGGCAGACGATGAAGGGGCGCGCACAACAGGCAAACAATTCATTATGTGGGGAATAGTTGGTTTCGTCGTCATCTTCGCTTTCTGGGGCCTCGTTACTCTTGTAGGCAGCACCTTCGGTCTCTCTCTAGGTGGTAAGGCTATAACTCCGCCAACGCTCTAGGGAGGGTGTTGGATTATCCCCACATCGCCTGAGAGAGTATTGACCGATACAGCCAAGACGCTACAATTAACCTATTAATCATTTCTTATAGTATGAAAAAAGCACTCACCATCACCTCTGGAGTTATCGCCGCATTTGCCGTACCGCTCGTTTCTCTTGCGGCCGTTAGTAACATATCAGACGTTGGTTCGTTTATTATCAGTACGATCAACAATGTGTTCGTCCCCGTGATCTTTGCCGTCGCGTTCATCGTCTTCGTCTGGGGCGCATTCCAAGTATTTATTCTTGGGCAAGGGTCTGATGAAACAAAAGAAAAGGGCAAGGGTCTGATGCTCTGGGGTCTTATCGGCTTCTTCGTGATGGTTTCGGTGTGGGGTCTTGTGAACATTCTCACGGGCTCGGTCAGCTTCGGGAATAACTCTGGGATCACGGGCGGCACACCGAAGGCGGGTGTTCAGATCGGCGGGTAGTAAATGTCCGTTCTTAACGAGTTTCTTGGTAAGGTCGTCGTGCAGATAATCAATCCGATTATTCTGCTTTTGACGGCTGTCGCGTGTACTGTCTTCTTGTGGGGTGTATTCCAGTTTGTGATACATGCGGGAAATGAGACAGAGCGTGGAAAGGGAAAGGAAGTCATCTTGTGGAGCCTTGTCGGGCTTGTGATCATCTTTGGTGCCTATGGCATTATCAATCTCGCCCTCGGCACGTTTGGTATTAAACAAATTCCGATGATTGGGGCAGGAAGGTGGATGTAAAATAAAAAAAGGCCGCCAGGTATAAGCCGGGCGGTCTTTGCATTTTTCTAGTATTTCTCAGCGAAAGAATAAGAGAATGTCTTCTCCGTTTCTCCCTCGTTCGTGAAATACACGGAAGGAATGTCTCCACTCGGACAATCGTATCTATCGGTCGTGAATTCACACTCATCGCCGTCCTGGTATTGGAGATGGGTCTCAATACCAATCCGGTCAATCACAGGGTGTTTGTGGAACGGAAGTGGAATGCTTCCCGATTTCCCCCCTGCTGGCAGAGTAATCTTTGTCCAAACCGGTCCTGATGGCACCGTGCTTGCTGAGGCTGTGCTATGCGCAGAACGAGCAGTAGCGCCAATCTCTCGGAAATACTCGAACCCTGGGATGAGCAAGGTGAATGTGAGCATGACTCCCCACAGCACCCACTCGAATGCTGGTGCCGCTCCTCCTAACTTTTTTGAGTAGAACGGGACTGCGATGAGTCCAGCTACACAGAGTATTAGGATTGCACCCCACCAAGTCTGGAGTTTTATCACACCCGCCAGACTTGGTGGGGAATAGATAAACCAGATAACCAGTCCGATGCCAGCGAGGGCGAGCAATGTCGTGATGGCGGTCTTGAAAGATGCGTCACTACCACGCAGCCATCCAGATGCCTTACCTGCTCCTGCAAGAATACTGTTCACGTACTTCGAATACATCCAGACCGCGAAGATTGTGATGAGGATGGCGATCGTAATCGATGACATATTACCCTTCTTTCTTCTTTGGGTTGAGAATGGTTTGGGCCGCTTTTACTAGTCCAATAGCATCTGCAATTCCTCCTTGGCCAAGCACAACAACATCAGCCTTGTCATTTATGTTCTTGACGGCTTCAGAGGCAAGTACAGCATGACCATCAATACCGAGTTTCTTCATCATCTCTTTTCTGCCTTCGGCTTCGGCGAAAAGCTTGGTCTTTATAGCTGCAGCATCGCCTTCGCCCTCTTTCGTGCGCCTCACTTTCTCACCCTCGGCCAGGATCATAGCTTTTTCCGCTGCAGCTCGCGCTTTTGGGATATCGGCGAGAGCCATACTGACTTCGTGACTCACGTCGGGTGATATGAGTCGAGTCGAGATGATGCGTATGCCTGCATTTGCGAAGCGTCCAGCGACCTGTTCAGTGAGGTGGTTGTTGATGGTTAACAGGCCGTCTATAAAACTTGACGGCGTGTGTTTAACTGCGTCTTCAGCGAGGACAGCCTCACCGATGTCGCGCACTTGCTTCTCGATTTCGTCAGGGCTTCCGTAGTTTGATGCGTACGTGAGTACATCCGTAATTGCCCATCGAACGAAGAATGACAAACTTATCGTCATTCGAGCATTCAGGATATCAGTATTATCCTCTTTTTTCCCTCCAGTGACGACGCGGATTGGTCGAACCATTCCTTCCTTGAGTTGTTCTTTGTCATCTGTTTTCTGGACAATTTCTGGATCGCCAGGGCACTGGAACTCTTTGACAGTTCGAGGACCCGTTCTGATCTGCATAAGCCAGAGTGGGATGAAATGCAAACCGGAAGGCAGTTCGACAAGAGCTTTGCCGTAGCAGAATGCCGCGCCAACCTCATTCTCCCGTTCTTCTTTAACAGAAATGGAGAGATAAAGCGCCGCAACAATTAGCATCGTTTGTCCCGTGTCGAAATTTCCGCCGAAGAACAATGTACCCCACAATAGCCATGAGGCCGTTATGATAGTGACGATGATTGCGATACCGCAGTACCAGAGGGCTATGTACAGCTTCGGGTCGGGTCTGATTGGTGTAGGGTTATGTTCTACCGATGTGTGACTCATGATACGCCTCCTTAGCGTTTGTTTGTTGTTTTATATGTCGCAGCAAAGAACTGCGTTCTAGGACGCATAATACACGAAACTATTATAAAGTCAAGCCCCAATGTACTAAGTCAACGCGTTAGTGACACTTTTGAGTGATTTCAACTCCGTTTTGGTTTGGGCGACATACGCCTCTAGATACGTCATGGGAGAAACGTTTCCAAGGGATTGATGTGGACGCACTTGGTTGTACCAGCGAACAAACGCATACAGGTGGCGACGGCGTTCTTCTCGAGAAAGATGCGAGTGACCTTTCAGCAATTCAGTCTTGATGGTCTTGATGACCCGCTCCGCCTTTCCGTTCGTCTGTGGCGTGTATGGCTTGGTGAACTTCTGAACGATGGTGTTCTTTCTGCACAATGCTTTAAAAGCTCCTTTAAACTCTTTTCCATTGTCCGAATACATACAGTCAACGGTGAACGGCA
>JBAQWN010000030.1:0-4766 GCA_049298935.1 Minisyncoccia bacterium | reverse complement strand
ACAGATGGAGGCACTCGTATCGGCACTACCGTACGCGGAAATCGTACTCTCAATACTCCTTATAGGCGGCATCGTGCTACAGAGGCGCGGCGCAAACCTCGGAGGAGCTTTTGGAGGTGATAATTTCGCGTCAGCATTTTATAAGCGCAGAGGCGCTGAAAAGTTTCTATTCAATGCGACAATCCTCATAGCGATTCTCCTCGTACTCGCGGCGATAGCGAACTTCCTTCTGGTAAGATCATGACCGACGAAGTTCGTTCTCACTGGAGAGAACAGCTAGTGCGTGTGCGCAACGTTACGACATTCGATCGTTTAAGCGAGTATGTCAGTGCGCTTTCACCAAGCGATCGTATCGTGTTCTATACGCTCTCGATACTCGTCGGATGCGCCTCCTTCGTAAGCTTGTTCGCTCTTGAGCAAACACTGCTTGAGAAGGTGCCTACCTACGGAGGAACACTTCATGAAGGTGCTGTTGGGAACCCTCGATTCATCAATCCGCTCCTTGCCATCAGTGATGCCGACCGCGACCTATCGACCTTAACCTATGCCGGCCTTATGGGTCTCTCAGGGACAGGTAAGCTCGTTCCGGTACTCGCTAAGAGCTACACCATAAGCGATGACGGAAAGACATATACCTTCACCTTGCGCGAAGGTATGAAATTCACCGATGGTACACCCCTAACTACCGACGATGTCGTCTTTACTGTTAAAAAAGCACAGGAGCCGGCACTAAAGAGTCCCAAGTATGCTGACTGGTCTGGAGTAAGTGTCGTCGTAATCGACTCGAGAACGGTTCGCTTCACTCTTACAAAAGCGTATGCACCCTTCCTCGGACTTACGACACTCGGCATCTTGCCTTCGCACCTCTGGAAGAATGTATCGAATGCAGAATTCCCTTTCTCAACACTCGAGACAAATCCTGTAGGAGCCGGACCATTCATGGTAAAGAATGTCTCGCGCAACGCCTCTGGACTCATAGAGGGTGTGTCGCTTACTGAGAACACATACTATGCACTCGGCCGACCGTATCTTGACGGTATAGACTTCACCTTCTACTCAAACACTGAAGATCTCTCGAGGGCACTAGCAAATGGTACTGTCGAAAGCGCATATGGAATCCCCAATAAGAAAGCATTGATGGTCCCTTACGCGCGAGTCTTCGGAATATTCTTTAACCCAGGAGAGAAACCGGTCTATGCTCGTATCGAGGTGCGCAAAGCACTTTCTCTTGCGCTCGACCGGAACTATATAACTACCTCAGTACTTGGCGGTTATGCGACCCCTATTATGGGTCCTGTGCCACCAGGAGAAGAGGTAAATCAAGTACCTATCCCCCAATCGAACAATCCAACGATTACCGCAGCAGGGATACTCGAATCAGCAGGATGGTCCTATGACAGCTCCGCGCGCACTTGGAAAAATACTAAGGCAAAACAGACACTCGATACTCTTACCATCCGGACGTCGAACGTTCCAGAATTAAAGAGTGTTGCGATTGCTGTAAAAACGGCCTGGGAGAATCTTGGCATCAAAGTCGACATCGAGCTCTATGAGCCAGGAGACCTCTCTCAAAATGTAATACGGCCACGTAAATATGGAGCGCTTCTATACGGCATGGTCATCGGCCGCGACCACGATCTCTACGCCTTTTGGGATTCGCAAGAACGCAACGACCCAGGCCTAAACATTGCACTCTACGCCAACAAAACCATTGATGCCCTTCTCGAAAGCGCTCGGAGCTCCACCAATGAGGAAGAGCGTCTAGCAGATCTCCAAAAGATCGAAAACATCATTGCCGCAGACTATCCAGCAGCTTTCATCTATGCACCAGACTTCATCTATACCCTGCCGGACGATCTCCGCGGCGTCGAGCTACCACAAATCATCACTCCCGACGATCGTTTCGCCACCGCAGCTACGTGGTACCGCTTCACTGACTCCGTTTGGCCATTCTTCGTAAAGCAAGATTAATAATCATTTCCGTACGGGTTTCAATTTATCATCGTTTACAAGCCCGAATAACTAACTCATCGTTATATGAATTCAGCACCAGCTCCCGCACCAGCACCGAGCCCATCACAACCAAATCAACACCCGACGACGCCCCCAAACGCTCAACCGTCACCCAGACCGTATGAGCGTGACGGACGTCCGAGCGGTCCGCGCCCATCTTCTAGCAGACAAGGACCGAAGCGCCCCGGAGGCGCAACGCGACGCATCCAGCGTATCCTACGTCGCCCAACGTCCTCACCAACACGCGTTAATCATGCGGCAGACTATTACCCAGAACCAGCTGGCCCAACAACCGCCCGTATCATTCCGCTCGGCGGAGTTGAAGAAGTGGGTCGCAACATGATTGCCGTTGAAGTCGGTGCAACCGGTGACATCATAGTTCTCGACGCAGGCTTCCAATTCGTTTCCGAAGATACCTCTCCGGGAGTTGACTACATCCTCCCGAATACAAAATATCTTGAGAAGAACGCGAGTCGTGTGAAAGGTGTCATTATCACTCACGGCCACCTCGATCACATCGGAGGTATCCCCTTCACGCTCCCCCGTTTCGGCACCCCGCCGATTTACACCCAGAATCTCACGTCGATTATGATCCAGAGACGACAAGAAGAATATCCTGATGTACCAAAATCAGAAATGATCGTTGTCGAAGTCGGACAGTCAGTGACTATCGGCTCTACACGCGTGAAATTCTTCCCGGTCACTCACTCTATCCCTGGCTCCATGGGCGTCTCGATAGAAACACCACAAGGAAACATTGTTATCACGGGAGACCTGAAGCTCGACCATGATGACGGAGTCCCTACCCCGCGCGAAATGAAGACGTGGGGAGATCTGAGTAAGGACAAAAATATTTTCTTTATCGCTGACTCTACTAATGCCGAGAAGGACGGTTTCTCGATTCCTGAGATTCGCGTCATTCAAACACTCGAGGAAATTATCAAGACCGTGTCAGGACGTCTGATTATCGGCACCTTCGCCTCACAGTTCGAACGCATGATCCACATCATGGAAGCCGCTGAGAAATATCATAAAAAGATCGTTCTCGAAGGACGCTCGATCAAGACCAACCTCGAGATCGCCGAGAAGACCGGCCTATTGAAGGTCGCCAAGGAGACATTCATTCCAGCAACTGATATCGGTGATTACCCACCCGACAAGATCGTGATCCTCTCAACGGGCGCACAGGGTGAGGAGTTTGCCGGCCTTATGCGTATCTCGACCGGACAACACAAGAACATCACCCTCACTGATCGCGACACGATTGTTCTCTCCTCATCAGTCATTCCAGGCAATGAAATAGCGGTGCAGAAGTTAAAGGACAATCTCTACCGCCACAACGTTACTCTTATTCACTACCGCTCGAGCGATGTTCACTCGACTGGCCACGGCAACACTGGAGAGCTCGTCTGGATCAATAAACAAATACATCCCGCATTCTTTATGCCTGGCTACGGCTACCGCTCGATGACTGCCTGTCACGCTAAGGCTGTCGAACAGTCTGGCTTCCCTCGCGAGAATATCGTCCTCGCTGACAACGGCACAGTCATCGATATTGAAGATGGTGTACGTATGAATGAGCACAAGCAGCGCGTACCGAACTCACCGATGGTTGTCGACGGATTCACAATTGGCGACATGCAAGAGGTCGTAATCCGCGATCGCCAGTCACTCGCCAAAGACGGTATGTTTGTGATTATTGCGAGCGTGAATTTAAAGACAGGCAAACTCCGCAAGTCTCCAGACATTATCAGTCGTGGCTTCGTCTATCTACGCGAGTCGCAGATGCTCTTAAACGAAGCGCGCATTCTTATCAAGAAGACTGTCGAGGATTCAACCCACGGCATGAACCCGATTGATCTCGACTATGTGAAAAATAATCTCACCGACGTCATGGCCGGATTCCTCTTCACGCGCACCAACAAAGCCCCGATGGTTATCCCTGTCTTGATTGGGATGTAAGCTTTGCAGATGAACAAAAAGAGCGCCGACCATCAGGTCGGCGCTCTTTGTTTTGCGCTAGGAATCTACCTTCTGTTTGAATCTTCTTTGATTACATTAAACGCCTCTTGAACTGTTGTCATAAATTGAGCCGGGAAAATAATCGTTGAGTTCTTTTCAACGGCAATTTCTGCCATTGTCTGCAGAGTACGCAGCTGGAGTGCTACTGGGTGGGCTGAAATAATATCTGCCGCTTCACCGAGCTTTTGCGCTGCTTGCATCTCACCTTGAGCGGCAACAATCTTCGCACGCCTCTCACGTTCTGCCTCAGCTTCTTTCGCCATCGCCCGCTGCATGTTATCGGGGAGCATAATGTCTTTTATCTCAACCGCCGTAACCATAGCACCCCAAGGCTCAGTATGTGCGTCGATAACATCTTTTATCTGTGCATTGATATCTGCTGTCTGAGAGAGTAGCTGGTCAAGCATAAACTGCCCCACCACATTTCGTACTGTTGTTTGACTGATCTGGTTGACGGCACTATACACGTCTTCAATCGCTATGACCGATTTAAGCGGATCAACAATGTGATAGTACGCGACTGCGGCAATATCGATCGAAACATTGTCCTTCGTGATTATTTTTTGCGAAGGAATATTCATCGTGATGGTGCGCAGAGTCGTACGCGTCATCTGTTCGAGAATAGGGATAAGGATAATAAGACCTGGACCACGAACGCCAGTCACCTTCCCGAGGAAAAAGACCACGCCACGGTCATACTCTTTGACTACTCTGAGCGAGAGGGCTAGAAG
>JBAQWN010000029.1:0-10179 GCA_049298935.1 Minisyncoccia bacterium | reverse complement strand
GCGTAGCACCGGATTCGCATCGACACCAGTTGGTAATCCGTTTATCAGTGCATCAAAATAAAAATGTGTGCCGCCGACAAGTATGGGCAATTTCCCGCGCGCATGTATCTCGGTGATTAAGCGTGTTGCATCAGTGACGAAGTCACCGGCCGAATAGTTTTCGCTTGGCTCGCGTATGTCGATCAAGTGGTGGGGAACTCCCCGCATCTCCTCGGTCGTTATCTTTTCAGTACCAATATTGAGCCCTCGATAGACCTGTCGAGAATCGACCGAGATAATCTCGCCGTTTCTCGCGAGTGCCTCAGTTATTGCACGTGAAGATTTCCCCGAGGCGGTTGGCCCGGCGATGCAGAAAATACTCTCTTTTGTTTGCTCTACCATTGACGGCGATGGTATCATGACCGTGCGTATAACCATATATATTATGAAAGAAACCAAGAGTAATTATTGTGAGAACTGCGGAGAGTTTCATGACGCTATGCATGAGTATGTCTCTCAGGTGAAGGTGGGCGAGGCGGTACCTGATTTTGAGTTTGAAGTGTTCCAGCAGGATGCGATCAAGACAATGAGTCTTTCTCAACTGCGCGGGAAGTGGGTGGTCTTGGTGTTCTATCCAGCCGACTTCACTTTTATCTGTCCGACCGAGCTTGAAGAACTTGCGAAGCTCTATCCGAAGTTCCAAGAGCTAAATGCGGAGATTATTTCTGTTTCGTCTGACACTGTCTTCGCTCACAAGGCGTGGCACGATGTTTCTGCGGGTATTAAACAAATTAAGTATCCAATGGCGGCCGACCCTTCAGGGAAGATCTCCTATGCTTTTGGTGTGCTCGTCGAGGGTGGCGAGGCCACACTTACTCCAGACGAAGGACTCGCTCTTCGTGGCACCTTTATCATCGATCCGTCGGGAACCCTGCGCTCGATGGAGATCAACGACAATTCAATCGGTCGTAAGGGCGCAGAGACACTGCGCAAGCTCCAAGCGGCTCAATATGTTGAAACGCATAAGGGGAAGGTCTGTCCAGCATCGTGGGAGCCCGGAGACGACACTCTTGAGCCAGGTCTCGACTTGGTAGGGAAGTTATAGGAAATGAGAAATCGGCCCGCTCATAATGAGTCGGACCGATTTTGATTTGAGTGGAATATTTCTACCCACTCGCGTTTGTCGTTGTGGCGTATCTTCTGCTTTCTTTTCTGCTTTCGAGGTAGCTCTTAAGTCTGCCTATCTCAGCTTTAAGTTGGCGAATTTCCTCTTGCGCCGCTAAAAGTTTCGCTTCAGGCGTTTTCCGTTCCATATATCACTCCTAAGATCTGTTTAAGTTCTGACAGCACTATACAGCATAGTCATATAATAAGTCAACTACTCTGTGCCGGGAGAGAGAATCGAACTCTCATGCCTTGCGGCGAGGGGTTTTGAATCCCTTGCGTCTGCCAATTCCGCCATCCCGGCATCGCCTCGCCATAACTTATGTGAAGGCGGGCTCTGGTATGCACGATACCATATGCTAAAATCTATTTCATGAACGACGATGCGCGCTACGTCCCGACAAAATACGATTCGGTTTTTTGGATTGAGGTTGAGCGCATTGTGCCAAACCCCTATCAGCCGCGAAAAGAGTTTACTGAAGAAGGACTCCGTTCACTCGCTGAAAGTATTCGACAATATGGAGTGCTCCAGCCACTCGTCGTCTCTCGCACTGAAGTCGAGAAGTCTGATGGTGGTCTCGAAAGTATGTATGAGCTTGTCGCGGGCGAGCGACGCCTACGCGCGAGCCGGCTCGCTGGGCTCAAGCAGGTGCCAGTCGTGATCCGTCAGGGTGACACCAATCTCACTAAGCTCGAGCTCGCTATTGTTGAAAATCTCCAGAGAGAAGATTTAAATGCTATTGATCGCGCCAAAGCTCTCCAACAACTTATTGATGAATTCGGTATCTCACACGCTGAGACGGCACTCAAGGTCGGCAAGAGTCGTGAATACGTCTCAAATTCGCTTCGCTTGCTCGCGCTACCCGAGCACATGCAAGACGCTATTGTCGCAAAGGAGATTAGCGAAGGTCACGCGCGCCCTCTGCTCGCTTTGAATAGTCGCCCTGAAGAGCGCGAGACGTTGTTTAAAGAAATAATCTTGAAGCGCCTCCCGGTGCGCGCCGCAGAGCGTATCGCGCGTTCTATCGCGCAAGAGAAAGTGCGTTCGTATCACAAGAAGTCGCGTGAGATGGTCGATCTTGAAAAATCACTCACTGAGACGCTCGGCACGCGCGTGATTATCGAGACTAACGCTGAGGGTGGGCGTCTCCTTATTGAATTCTTTTCGCCAGATGATCTTCAGCAACTTGTTGATGCTCTCGCTGTCCCTCAAGAGGTCGCAGAGCAGGCAGGTCTCGTAGCTGAGGTGGTTCTTCCTATATTCCCGAACACGACACAACTATCGAGTGACCCTATCGCGCCCGCCGCGCCCGAAGAACCGGTTGAAGATGACTCACTTTATTCTGTAAGTAGCTTTACACTCTAAGACTATCCTTTCTTATTTTTTCTTCGTGCTTCCGTGCGCGGTGTGATGACTCGACGGTTTTGCCTTTTCGGTCGCTATGCCAAGAGCGCTACGGATATGGCGACGGGCAAGTGACGTCTTCGCGGTATCGAGCCATTTTGTCGAAGGGTGTGCTGATTCGCGTTTGATAATTTCTACAATGTCGCCATTGCCGAGGGTTGTGTCAAAAGAGACGAGTTTTCCGTTCACCTTTACTCCTTGTAGGTGATCGCCAAGGTTGCTGTGGATAGCATATGCAAAGTCGATCGGTGTTGAGGACGCGGGCAGGTCGATCACGTCGCCTTTCGGTGTGAACACGAATACGCGGTGTGAGAAGAAGTCTTCTTTGAGCCCTTCAACAAATTCTGAAGAATCTGTTGCGTCGGCGTGCATCTCATTTAGCTCGGCGAGCCATGAGGGGATCGGGTGAGGTTTTTTCACTCCATCATTTTTCACGTCGCCGTCTTTCGCAATTGTTCGAGTGAGCGAGGGGATCAGTGACCACCAATAGGATGAGAGCGAGGCAAATCGGCTTTTCTGAGTCGCTATATCGAGTTTCTCTATTCCTTTTCCCAATTGCTTATATGACATATGCGACGCAATACCGAATGTCGCGTGCCGATGCATTTCTTCGGTACGAATTTGGATCTCAACAATCCCTGCTTGAGGTGTCATTACGGTCGTGTGGAGTGACTGGTACTTGTTCGGCTTTGGGAAGGAGATGTAGTCCTTAAATTCTCCTGGCAAAGGTTTATACAAAGCATGCACTGCGCCCAGTGCCACATAACAGTCTTCAATAGTCGGGACGATCACGCGTAGCGCCGCAATGTCATGAATGAGGCTAATATCATCCTTTTTACGTTTCAATTTCTGATGCAAGCTCCAGAGCCCCTTCACGCGAATGTTGGTACGAAATGTTTTCAGTCCTTTGCTTGCGAGCTCTTTTCCGATCTCCTTTTGAACTTCTATTAGACCACCTTCAGTTTCTTCAGTTTTCAATTTCCGCATTTCGGCGGTATGTATAGCGGCGTCTGGATCGACAAAAGGGAAGGCAAGATCTTCAAGATCTCGTTTCATTTTCCCTATACCGAGACGATTGGCGATTGGTGCGTAGATCTCAAGCGTCTCAAGGGCAATGCGCTGTCGTTTTAGCTCGGGTACGTGCTCGAGGGTCTGCATGTTGTGATAGCGATCAGCGAGCTTCACGATAAGTACACGAATATCGCTCGCGGTTGCGACAAGGAGTCGCCGCAAGCTCTCAGCGTGGCGCTCGGCGCCGTGATACTTGTGTGTCCCCAGTTTCGTCACGCCGTCGATAATAAAGAGTAGTTCTTCACCAAATTCCTTTTTGATTTCTTCGCGCGAAACCTTTGCGTCTTCAACAACATCATGCAGGAGCCCTGCGGCAATGGTCATCGCATCCATGCCGTATTCAGCAAGCACCTTTGCAGTAGCGGCAGGGTGAATAAAGTAGGGTTCGCCAGAATAACGCGTTTGTCCTGCGTGTGCTTTTTCTGAGATTGCATAAGCCTTTTCAACAAAGGCCATGTCCTCAGCCGAAGGGTCCTGCATCGCGCCGATAATCTCCTTGACGGGGGTCATGGAGGTACTATACACCGAAAGAAATTACTACCAAGCGAGAATGCAGGCTTACTTTAGGTATTCGGCAGCTTCGGCTGGAGTGAGGGCGGAAGTGTCGGCGGAGCTTGGGAGGTAGATACGACGTAGGCCTTTTTTCAAGAAGAATCCCTGTTTTGATTTATAGAGTGTGATAGATTTTCCGGTGCGCGGATGCTTGCCGACTTCTTTTGCTATTTCGACACCGCGTGGTGGCCTCTTTGGTTCTGACAAGAGAGTGAGTGCTTGATCAAAGGTGATCGTGTAGGGTTCGCCAACAGCAACTTTCAGAGAACGGAATTCGCCGTCACTGCCGACGTAGGGGCCGAAGCGTCCGGTCGAAGCGAAGACGGGTTTGCCAGTCGTCGGATGCATTCCAAGCTCTCGCGGGAGCGAGAGATATTTAAGAGCGTCGGCGAGCGTCACGCTCGCGATGTCTATGCCCGCAGGGATGCTTGCGCGCTTTGCTGGAGGCGCTTTTACTTTTTTCACACGCGCTGGCTTGGTTGTTTTAGAAGAAGATTTCTTTCTAGTCTTTTTGCCAGAAACAAGGTTCGACCTTGAGGATTCGGATTTAAGGTCGAACCTTGTTTCGGGCTCGGCTTGGACAGGGAGCGGCATCTCGACATACGGGCCGAAGCGTCCGGTTTTTATATAAATAGGAGCACCGGTCACGGGGTCATTGCCAATCGGTACGTCTCCCTTTAACTCAACGCCGTCTTCAGTGCGCGCACCGAGACAATCAGGATATTTCTTACAGCTCATAAAGATACCGCCACGACCGAGCTTGAGCTCCATCGAGCTTCCACACAGCGGGCATGGGAATTCGTCAGAGACATCTCCGAGTGAAGTCGCTTTGGGGAGTTTGTCTTTTGCTTTTACCGCTTTTTCAAAGGGACCATAAAATTTTGAGAGCGTTTCGGTGTAGCCGCGCTCACCGCGCGCTATCTCATCGAGCTGATCTTCCATATCTGCGGTAAATGAGTCGCTGATGTATTCGGGGAAATGTTCTTCGAGCCAGCCTGAGACAACCATACCGGTTGCTGTCGGTTTTAATGCTCGCGCAAGTTTCTCGACATAGCCACGATCTTGGATGGTCTTCATAGTAGAGGCATATGTCGATGGGCGCCCGATACCTCGCTTCTCGAGCTCTTTGATCAGGCCAGCTTCAGTGTAGCGGTTCGGCGGCTCGGTTTGTTTTTCTTGGCTCGTGAGGGAGAGGAGCCCGAGCGGGTCACCTTTGGCAATGTGTGGCAACTCGACGTCTTCACCCCTCGCTGTTGTGTCGAGAGCGAGCCACCCGGGGAAGAGGGTACGCGAACCATTTGCGGTGAAAAGAGGAATCTCACAATCAGCTTGTGCGGTTATCGTGGTGCGCATAACACGTGCGCTCGCCATCTGTGAGGCGAGAGTGCGTGTGCGGATAAGTGTGTAGAGCTCGGTCTCGTCAGGTGTCGAGCCAGCGCGCTCGTGTGCTGTGTCGGTCGGACGGATAGCTTCGTGCGCCTCCTGTGCATTCTTGCTTGTCGTCTTATAGGCACGTACGTGTAGATAGTCTTTTCCGAATTCTTTTTCGATAACGCCTGACATCTTCGCGACTGCTTCTGCAGAAAGATTTACTGAGTCAGTACGCATATAGGTAATGTGTCCAGCCTCATAGAGTTTCTGTGCGGCGCGCATAGCGCGTGAAGGTGCGAAGCCGAGTCTGGTTGATGCGGCCTGTTGCAGGGTCGATGTTGTGAATGGTGGTCGCGGATTGCGGTCTTCTGCTTTCTCGACGATACTCGCGACGCTCCACGAAGCTTTTTCTCCCGCCGTGATAATGTGGTCAGCCTCTTTTTGTGTTGATGGTTGCTCGACACAGGTTGTGAGGATGTCACCATCTTTCGATTTGAAAAGCGCACTGAGTACGAAATAGGTTACTGGAATAAAGGCTTTTATTTCGCGCTCGCGCTCAGCGAGAATACGAAGTGCGGGCGACTGTACGCGTCCGGCTGAGAGTCCGTAACGCACTTTCTTCCAGATGAGTCCCGAGAGATCGTAGCCGACGATACGGTCGAGTACGCGCCGCGCTTCTTGCGCGCGGCGCAAATTTTCGTCGATCAGGCGCGGGTGGGCGAGAGCCTCTTCGATCGCCGCTTTGGTGATCTCGTGGAAGACAACGCGCTGGGGCTTTTTCAAGCCAGCAACTTCTTTAATATGCCACGCAATAGCTTCGCCCTCGCGGTCAGGGTCAGTCGCGAGATATATCTCGTCGGCCTTTGCGGCGGCGCGCTCTATCTTCTCGATCACGTCGCGTTTGTCGGCAGAGATAATATAGCGCGGAATAAAACCACCCTCGATATCGACCGCGTCTTTGTTCGACTTCGGCAGGTCGCGCACGTGTCCGACTGAGGCGAGGACGGTATAGTCCTTGCCTAGATATGTGCTGATTGTCCTTGCCTTTGTAGGGGATTCTACGATAAGTAAACGGTTGCTCATATATCACTCATAACGCGTATACCTATATATGGTCAAGTGATCTCGACTCGTATGGGGTGGTGGTCAGAGCCAAGGCGGTCGGGGAGAACGTCGGCACTTTTTATTGAAAATGAGGGTGATACGAGGATATGGTCGAGTTGTGAACGCGAGACGGGGTGGGTGATCGTGCCGCGAAGCGTGTTGATGAGTTCGTGCTCGACAAAACATTTCTCGATATTCGTACGTTCGCGGTTATAGAGGAGAGTGTCGGTTAAGCGGCCACCGAGGATCCAATTTAGAGGTGTGATGTGTGGTTTCTCGAGGATGTTGAAGTCACCGCAGACGATGGTTGGCTTGTGGGGGTCGTGGGCAATCATTGCCCGCTCGAATTCTTCGAGGCGCCATGCAGGTTGGGCGAGGATGAGATGGAGACAAAACACGCGAAGCGATTTCCCTGCAATAGTGATGTCGGCATAAATGCCGCCGCGATTGCGGATTTTGGTAAAAAGTTGGGACGGCATGAGGTAGACGAAAATTTTTGTGCGCAAGGGTAGGGCGTTCCAGTATTCGTCAAAAGTTACCTCATCCTGTGCTTCGATAGGATGTCGGGAGAGTATGACGTTATACATCGGAACAATGTTTGCCGGAAACATTTTCTCCATATCAATTCGCGACGCGATATAAAAAGGAAGTGTTTTGAGTCGGGTGAGAATCTCTTCGGGTGCTTCTTGGAGACAGAAGATGTCGAAGTCTGACTTGGCGATAAATCTGAACGCATCGCCCTGATTGCGATTACGGTAGAGCATGTTCCAGGAATAGATTTTCATTTTATATTTTGTGCCATGCGCCGAACTCCTCTTTAATAAGTCCTCGAAGCTCGAGCGCGACAAGTGCGGTGAGAAGTTCTCCGGTGCCCGCGACACCCTTGGCGTCGCGGAGTATCTCGTCCCGTGTCTTCGCTTCTTCAAGCATACCCCAGATTGTGAGTTCGATGTCTTCAAGGTCAGTCGGTGGGGTACGGTGCTCGCCCGACTCTCTCGGTGCAATCTTTAGTGCTTCAAGAATATGCATCGGCTCGGTGACCAGTGTCGCTCCGAGACGGGTAAAGAGGTGTGGACCGAAAGCGTGAGGATCGCCGATGCGATGAGGGACACAGAGTAGTTCGCGGTTATATTCACATGCAAGGCGGGCAGTAATCAGTGTGCCCGACTTCTGTCCGGCTTCGATCATCAGTACCGCGTCGGCGAGCCCGACCATAAGACGATTCCGCTCGGGGAAGAAGTGTACACGCGAGACAGCGTCGGCGGGATATTCAGAGAGAAATCCGCCACCCTTCTCTAAAATCTCTTTTGCAAAGGCACGATTGCTCCGTGGGTACAGTACGTCGTCACCGAGCCCCGACCCAGGCACGACCAGAGTGTGCAGATTAGCGGCGAGTGCCGCCTTGTGTGCACAGGTGTCGACGCCGAGGGCGAGACCGCTCACGATAGAGATCGGGTAGCCCGAGAGTCCGCTAATCAATTTCTGACACACCTCCTGCCCGTAGTGAGTCATCGCACGACTGCCGACAACTGTGAGCAACTTTGTCCCATCGGATGGCAATACTCCCCGTGCCCAGAGTTTTTCTGGTCGCTGGGGTATCTCGAGGAGTTGTGCCGGCCACTCTTCTTCTGTGAGTTCACGTATCTCCATAGGTGCAGTATACCCAGCACTCACCATGAGCACCATCATAGTTATATTCGCTTTGTTATGGGTGAGTGCTCGGGTATACTATTCATAATATGCTCGACATACATTTTATTCGGGAGAACGCGGACATCGTGAAGGCGGGTGCGGCGAAGAAGCATATTGATGTTGATATCGATAAACTGATAGCGGTTGACGATGAGCGTAAGCGTATTCGCCAAGAGCTCGACGCCAAGAAGGCAGAACAGAATCGACGCAGTAGTGAGATCCAGCGCGCAACAGGTGTTGATCGTGAGAAATTGCTCGAGGCGATGCGCCACTTGAAAGAGGGCATGACAGAGGGCGAAGAAAAATTAAAAGGGGTGATGGCTGAGTGGCAGAAGCTTATGCTCGCGGTTCCAAACGTTCCCGACATGTCGGTACCAGACGGTGTGAGTGATGCTGAAAATCTCGAAGTGAAGACGTGGGGGACACCGACCGAATTTTCATTTACCCCAAGGGATCATGTCGATCTTATGACCGCGCTCGATATCGCCGACTTTGAGCGCGGCGCTAAGGTCGCCGGTTTCCGTGGTTACTTCTTGAAGGGTGACGGTGTCCTCCTCGCAAATGCCGTGTGGCAATTGGCACTCAAACATTTTTCTGCTAAAGGTCTTGTGCCGATGAGTGTGCCGTCGCTCCTGCGCAGAGAGACATTTCTCGGTACTGGCTATTTGCCACAAGGTGAAGAAGATCTGTACAAGACGCAAGATGGTGAATATCTCGCGGGCACTGCTGAGGTGGCGACGATGGGCTACTACATGGACGAGATACTTGATATGAATAAGTTCCCGATCCAATTTCTCGGGTTCTCACCGTGTTTCCGTCGCGAGGCAGGGGCGCACGGGAAGGATGTTCGTGGGCTTATTCGCGTGCATGAATTCTTCAAATGGGAGCAGGTGGTGCTCTGTAAGGCCGAGCATAGCGAGTCAGTGCGTGTGCACGAGTGGTTGAATCGCAACACCGAAGAGTTTATTGAGCTATTGAATATCCCGTATCACACGGTGGTGAATTGTGGTGGCGACCTCGGTCTCGGACAAGTGAAGAAATATGACATCGAGCTGTGGGTACCAGGCGAGAAGACTTATCGTGAGATTGGTTCGACGTCGTACTTCCATGACTTCCAAACACGCCGACTCAATATTCGGTATCGCGATGCTGAAGGCAATATGCGCTTTCCGCATTCGCTTAACTCGACAGCAATACCGACACCGCGCATTCTCGTTTCTATTATTGAGAATTATCAACAAGCAGACGGTACGATTAAGGTGCCAGACGCGCTGATTCCCTATGTCGGGAAGGATATTATCAGGGGGGCATAGTGGTGAGCGCCTGCCTGCCGGCAGGCACGGGCTCGCTGAGCGGCGTTCGCGTCGTCGTCACTATATTGTCATCGTATCGAGCATTCTTTTTTGTATAGTTTCTGGTGCACTGGTATATGGATTGTGGCAAAACGGTGTTCGTATTTCAAACATTGTGATATATGGCGCTGACCCTTTGCTTATCGGAAAACAAGAGTCGTTTATCAATGCCGCGACAGTAGCCATGCAGGGTAGTTATCTTGGTATCATTCCGCGTGACTCGATATTCTTTTTTCCAGCTTCAGACATACGTGAAGCTATCATCACCGAACATCCAGACATTGCCGCTCTCTCAATCTTTCGCAAGGGGTTCACGGGGCTCTCAATAAAAGTGGTGTATCGTGTCCCGGTCGCGCGGTGGTGTGGCGTGGCGCCCGCAGCGGGCGCCACGGACTGTATCGTCTTTGATGCAAACGGTTTTATCTATGCGACGACGACAGAGGTATCGCCTCTGAATACTTTTGTTATATATGAGGCGGCGTCGAGTAC
>JBAQWN010000028.1:0-11775 GCA_049298935.1 Minisyncoccia bacterium | reverse complement strand
TGACGTCCGGCATCATTTTGATTTCCCTAGCTAAGTACACCGAAAAGCAATTGTCAGGCAGCACTGTCTTAGTGATTGTCCTTGCGATTGCAGGCGGAATTCTTATTGCATTGTCCATTGTCGCGATGGTTCTCTCGGCAGTCATTGCGCTCAGGTCTGAGTTTCTGTATAAAAGAAACGGTCATCCGACATCAGAAACTTACGAGGAATATCTTGCGGGCGGCAAAGATGGCGGATTGTGGGTATTTAAGCGCCTCAATCCAATTGTCATCGTACCCTTCTCAATATGGATGTGCACTCGGTGGCTCTGGATGAACAGATCAATCATTGCGAATACTTCTGTCTCGGTCATACGCTTCATCGGAAAAGAGTCTCGCTCATTCGTCACCAGAATATTCTTCTACGTCCACACCTCTGCTAGGCGCATCGCTCTTACCGACACGTTCATCTGTACCCTGATCGGCACCTCCCTCGGGAGCGCCTTCGTCGGCATGATTATCGGAGCAGTAATGAGCGGAATTGATTACTATTTCATCTCCGTTCGACTGCTCAATCTCATTCCTGCAAAAGAGGAGTGCGCGACCTAAACTGTGTGTGGTTCCGTGAGTGACTTTAGTCACTCACGGGACGCATGCGGTTTTTTATTATTTCAGTGTCATCACTTTCTTTTTCATAGTGCTAGAATAATCCTGATGAGTTTTTTAAAGAACTTTTTTTATACAAAGAAACAAACGAAGTCGGTCGTGCTGATTGATATCGGTAACGACTCAGTCGCTGGTGCCTATGCACACTATCAAGAAGACTGTGCGCCAAATCTCTTATACACACAACATTTCTCAATCGAAGTGCGAGGGGATGAGACTCATGAAAATGCTTTATTGCGCACGATTCAGACACTTGGCAACGACCTTATTCGCGAAGGTGCGCCAACACTTGCCAGGATCACGGGGAGCGGGAGCGCCGACAGTATCCTAGTCTCAATCGACACTCCAGGACAAGAGACTGCGGTGCACACCGAACATTTTGAAGCAAAAGATCCTTTCACCTTTACAAAAAACATGGTCGAAGAGAGACTTAAGAAAAGTGCCGTTACGATTTCTGACAAGCAAATCATCGATGAAAGCGTGATTGAGACCACTCTCAATGGCTACACAACCAACAGTCCTTATGGCAAAAAAGTTCATCGTTCTTCTGCCACAATATTCACTTCGCTCGCTCCGGCAGAGACGGCGCTCAATATTCGTTCAACCATAGAACGCCTTTTCCACACGCGAAACGTACATCTGATTTCTGGAGTCTCACTTCGGTATCAAGCTCTCCGTGACGTCTTTCCTCACGAACATAATGCGATTATTCTCGACACAACAAGCGTTCTGTCCACCTCGATCGCCCTTATACGCAAAAATATGTTTGTCACCATGACGTCTCTAACGGTACCTCTCAGTGACGAGGCATGGATGTCTTCTATCATGAGCGAGCTAGAAAGTATCGCAGAACAACACCCATTACCTCAGACAATATTTCTACTCTCTCGCGACTCTGACATATTTCCGCTACGACAAAAGATGGCTGTCACTCCGTTCGCTCGGTGTGGATATCTCAAAACCCCTCCAAAGATCGTCCCGATGATAAAGGGGATGATTAGGGTATCAACGTCACACGCGAACACAGACCTATCCAACACCACACTTCTCCTTATGGCACTTACTGATAATAAAAAATGGATGGATTCTTACCGCAGTAGCGTGTAATACACACTACGTTCTTCTTGCTTGCACACTAGGGTGATACACTTCACCTATGCGCACAATTGACGACATCATACCGCCGTCCCGTCGGCGAGAAGCAGAAACTTTTACTACTAATTCCGTTACCGATACACTCCCTGTTCTTTCTGGATCGCCACATAAATTCCCCTATAAGACACTTATTGCGACACTTCTTGTTATTGGGGCGTCTCTTGGGGCACTCTATTACTTTTCCAGTGCCAAGGTCAGCATAACGCCAAACACCGTCTCAGCTGCAGTGCAGAGCTCTTTCGTCGCGACCAAGAGTACGGGTAATCTGCCTTACGAGATTATCACCGCACAAAAAACCGCCTCACAAAGCGTGAAGAGTAGCGGGAGTAAAATGGTTAATTCTTCAGCCTCAGGCTCGATCACTGTCTACAATACACAGTCAAAACCTCAAAAACTCATTACAAATACACGCTTCGCAACAACGGCAGGCCTCATCTTCCGCATCCATGAAGCGATCACGATCCCTGCTGGCTCTACAGCAAAGCCCGGTAGCGTGACAACAAAAGTATATGCCGATAAAACCGGTGATTCATATAATGTCGGACCAACATCATTCACTGTCCCAGGATTTGCCGGTACGCCACAAGCAAATGAAGTGTACGCACGCTCAACAGTGGCGATGGTCGGTGGTGCGGCGGGTGAAGTGCCTGTCATAGACACATCCACTGAACAGCAGGCGAGAAATGCTCTCACTGGAACACTCTCTTCCGAGCTTCAGGCGAGTTTGCAAGATCAGATTCCTTCGGGGTACATTCTCCTCCCAGGAGCCGCAACAACAACCTATGAAGAAGTCGCCCCGTCAGCTTCCGCGACTACGGGCATAGTCGACGTTAAAGAGATGGGCACTATCACTGCAATCATATTCCCAAACGTTGCACTCGCCAAAGCTATCGCAACATCGGTAGCAGGACTTAATTACCAGGGCGAAATGCTCTCACTATTACCAGCAAGTAACCTCCACCTCTCGTCAATAGGCCTACCTGAGGCGAATGCATCATCGTTCTCATTCACTCTCGCAGGGACCGCCTCACTCGTATATACAGTAGATCCGACGCGTATTGCCGCCGCAGTGGCAGGAAAGACCCGTTCAGCTGCTGAAGTAGCCCTAACGAACTATCCTGAGGTCAAGCGCGCTATCATTATTCTGCGTCCCTTCTGGAAGCAAACCTTCCCCGAAGACCCTACATCAATCGGGATAGTGGTGGCTAATCCTTAGTTGCCATTTGACGATTACTGGTACACCTGCTAGATTAACTAAGCATCTGCATGGATAAACGAATCAGTAAATGAGCGCCGGCGAAGAAACAACAACAACAGCTGGAACTGTTGAAGAAGTATTGCCGAATTCGCTCTTTCGAGTTCGCTTGCCTGTGCCAGAGGGATCGTCTGAAGAGGGAGCACTCATACTCGCATATCTCGCAGGCAAGATGCGCTTGCATCGCATCAGAGTCTTGGTCGGTGACCAGGTAGATATGGTGCTCGACCCGTATGGGGGTCGAGCGAGGATCGTGCGTCGATTAACGTAGCAATAATTCAAAAGACATTTACGATGAAAGTTCGCGCTTCAATCAAAGTCCAACAGCCAGGTGATCAACTCGTCAGACGTGGCGGGCGCCTGTATCGTATTAATAAAAAGAACCCGCGCCGTAAGGCGCGTCAAGGATAATATTTTCGTATGCGTATTGCCGGCGTTACCATTCCCGATAACAAACAACTTTCTTATTCTTTGCCGATTATTTTCGGCATTGGACGTACTCGTGCAAAAGATATCTTGAGAACGGCAGGTATTCCAGAGAATAAGAAGGGTGGCGAACTCGCACCAGCAGAAGAACAAAATGTTCGCTCACTCGCCGAGGCATACCTTATCGAAGGTGAGTTGCGCCGCGAGATCGGACAGAACATTAAACGCCTAAAGGACATCCGTTCGATTCGTGGCGACCGTCACGCTCGCGGTATGCCAGTACGTGGACAGCGCACTAAGACAAACTCTCGAACACGTCGTGGAAATGTGCGCAAGACGATGACCTCTGGCCGTCGCACCCTCGAAAAGACCTAATCACTAAATTATTATGGGAAAAAAACGCATCATCAAGAAGAGTGGAAAAGGTCTCGATACCGGAAGGAAAGACCGTGCACTCGGTAAGGCAACGAAACGCCACCTCGAAAAGGGTATTTTGCATATCGAGGCAACGTTTAACAACACCAAAGCCATCATCACTGATGAAAAGGGAAACGCTATCGTATCCTCATCTGCGGGTGCACTCGGCTTCTCTGGAGCTCGCAAGTCAACACCGTATGCTGCAGCAAAGGTTGGTGAATTTCTCGGTGAAAAGGGAGCGATGATCGGCCTCAAAGAGGCAACCGTTATAATCCGTGGCGTCGGTGCCGGCCGCGAGTCAGTACTCCGAGCGTTCTCTGGCAAGGGCATCCAGATCCGCTCGATCAAAGACGCAACACCTGTGCCACACAACGGTCCGCGACCACCGAAGCCTCGTCGCATCTAGTTCGACTACGCTCACCATAAATAATCCTTTTATAAAATATGAAAACTGGTCCACGATATAAAATAGCAAAACGTCTCGGCGCAACTGTCTTTGAGAAAGCTCAAACACAGAAGTTTGCTGTTTCAGCTGAACGCTCAGCAAAGAATAAGCGCCGCAGTCGCGGTCGCCAGAGTGAATACGGAAAACTTTTGCTCGAGAAGCAAAAGGTGCGCATAACCTATGGCATGCCTGAACGCCAATTCAGCAACTACGTGAACGAAGCAATTGCGTCTGACGGTAAACCTTCTGAACGCCTTCATGAGATCCTCGAGCTCCGTCTCGACAATGTTATTTGGCGCCTCGGTCTCGCGACAACTCGTCGTGCGGCTCGCCAAATGGTCGCACACGGTCACGTGCAAGTAGCAGGGAAGAAGACACGAGTACCTTCATATGCTCTTGCGGTCGGCGACCGTATCAGCGTACGTAAGGGTTCTTTGGATCACGGATCATTCGCCGGATTCAACGAGCGATTTATGGAGCGAAAGCTTCCTTCATGGCTCTCGTGGAATCCGAAGGATATGGAGGGTAGCGTTATCGAGCGACCAACCGCCGCGTCAGCAGACCCGGCGGGCGACCTCGTCTCGGTGCTCTCGTTCTACACGAGATAATTTATTTAATTTAACTGGTAATTACGATTGCGTTATGGAATACCACATCACACTCCCAAGTAAGCCTCGTGTCGTCTCTGAAGACGGCGTGCAGGGTGTTTATGAGATCGATTCACTGTATCCAGGATACGGTCATACCCTCGGCAACTCGCTGCGCCGCATTATTCTTTCTTCACTCCCGGGTGCCACAGTCACTCAAGTAAAAATCGACGGAGTGGCACACGAGTTCGCCACGATTGTTGGCGTGCGTGAGACTGTCATGGAAATCTTGCTCAACCTAAAGCGCGTGCACTTCGTCCTGCACGGTAATGAGCCACAGACAATCTCTCTTACCGTAAAAGAATCTGGAGAAATTACCGCGAAGAACTTTAAGCTCCCCAGCCAAGTCGAGATAAAGAATCCCGAACAACACATTTGCGACCTCTCGAGCAAAGCGTCGATCGATATCGAAGCGACTATCGAGCGCGGTCTCGGCTACGTTGCGCGCGAAGTCCTCACCAAGGACAAGGTTGATATCGGCACTATCGCACTCGACGCGACCTTTACTCCGATTCGCCGTGTCAATTACGAAGTAGAGAATATGCGCGTCGGTGACCGCACAGACTTCAACCGTATTCGCATGCTTATCGAGACAAATGGTACGATCTCACCACGTGAAGCTCTCGAACAATCAATCGAGCTGATGATCCATCAGCTCGAGTCGATTGTCGGCTTCCAGGAAAACGCGATGACTGCAGACGAGTCTGGCTCTTCGTCAAAGAAGGAAAGCTCTATCGATGCGACAAAAGTGAAGATCGCTGACCTCGAGCTATCTGCTCGCATTACCTCAGCTCTCGAAGATGCGGGTATCAAGAGTGCTGCTGGTCTCGCACGTAAATCAGCAGAGGCGCTGAAAGAGATTGATGGCATTGGTGATAAGGCAATCGAGGAAATCTCTGGAGCACTCGCCAGCTTCGGGCTCACGCTCAAGAGCGACTAATATCTATGGCATATACAAAAAAAGCACAAGTCTTCGGACGCCCAAAGAATCAGCGTAAGGCACTCATGAGTGCTCTTGCGCGATCTCTCATCCTCGAAGAGCGCATCTCGACCACTGAGGCGAAGGCGAAGTCATTGCGACCGATCATCGAGCGTCTTGTGACTCACGCTAAGAAGAATACTCTTGCGAGCCGTCGCCTTATCAAAAGCACCATTGACGACAGTGAGGTTATAAAGAAAATGGTCGAGTCGATCGGCCCACGGTATGCTACCCGAGCAGGTGGATACACCCGCGTCATCAAGCGCACAATGCGTGGCAATAACGATGCGCGCAAGCTTGCGTATATCGCGTTTGTCTAGTATTCATACGTATACACTTATGACCCGTACTACGATACCAGCACCAACAACCTTCACGATCGACGCAACCGATCGTACTCTTGGACGCGTTGCGAGTGAGGCGGCACACGCCCTGCTCGGCAAGCGTTCGGTAAACTTCGCCAAGAACTTTGCTCTCCCGATAACTGTCACTGTGGTGAACGCAGGTAAACTACACCTCCCCTCACGTCGCACAAAGGGAAAAATCTATACACACTACACAGGCTACCCAGGAGGTCTCCGCGAGACAAGCATGGAGGAAATGATTGCGAAGAAGGGCATCGAAGAGGTTGTTAAGAAGACTGTCGACGGAATGATCCCTCGCAATCGACTGCGCAATCCACGCATGAAGAATCTCATCGTCTCCCTATAATATTATGGCAACTCAATACATCACCGCTGTCGGACGCCGCAAGACTGCTATTGCAAACGTACGTATGACGAAAGCCGACAAGGCAAGCGTTATCGTCAATGGCAAGAGCACCAAGGATTATTTCAAAACCAACGAGCGCGCTATGATCGCAGAAGAAGCACTCGCAAAAGCTGAGAGCACCGAGACTTATGCTGTCGTCGCCTATGTTGTAGGAGGTGGTATCGCCGCTCAGGCAGACGCAGTCCGTCACGCGGTCAGTCGTGCGATTATCAAGGCAGAGCCAAAGACACGTGCCGTGCTCAAGGCCGCAAAGTTTCTCAAGCGCGACCCGCGTGCCAAGGAGCGTAAAAAGCCAGGAAAAGTGAAGGCTCGCAAGAGCAAGCAGTGGAGCAAGCGCTAAAACGCTCACTCTTCATCCGCAAAAACCGCCTCCGGGCGGTTTTTGCTTTTTTGGCCACAGTGAGCTAAATTACGAGCGGATGTACAGGGAATGGTCCCCAGATGATCATTGAATGAAAGGATTATACAATATGACACCCTCGCCTATGCGCCAAGCAGTGGCACTACTCGTTGGACTTACTCTCAGGCATCGCGGCAAGGTGCGCGATACCTACGATCTTGGCAACGGACGTCTACTTATCGTTGCCACCAATGCAATCAGCATCTTCGACATCGTGTTAAACGCCTTGATACCTGAGAAGGGTGCAGTTCTCACCGCCATGAGCCATTTTTGGTTCAAAAAGCTTGAAGGAGAACTCGAGATCAAGACACACTTGGTCGCCGCGGGAGCTGGTATTGACCAGTATCTGCCGGCAAACCTCAGGAACAATCGTGACTTGCAGTCGCGAGCGATGGTGGTGAGACGTCTCACCATGACTCCAATTGAGTTCGTGTATCGCAATTGCATGACCGGCAGTGGTTATGAAGAATACCTTAGGACAGGCAAGATCGCTGGAGTGGACCTTATAAAGGGGCTCCAAAACGGAGATCGTCTCCCGTGTATAATCTTCGACCCAACAACTAAGGAGGAATCGGGTCACGATAAGAGAATCGACCCAAATATTGTTCTTGAAAGATATCCTGAAGAAGTGGCTCTCGGCCACAGAATGTTCTGGTTCGCAATGAATTATGCCCAAAGTCGTGGAATCCTCCTCGCTGACTCAAAGCTTGAGATCGCTGGTGACACTGTCGGCGACGAAGCCTTTACACCAGACTCAAGTCGTTTTTGGGATCTTGAAGAGTGGTTCAAGGGGAGGGAAGCTAAGGATCGTAAGCCACCGTCTCCGCGGGACAAACAACTCATACGCGACTACGGTGTTATGCACGGGATTGACAAGCTAGATCCGCTCATAGATGAGGATCTTGAAAGAGCTCATGGCCTAGTGATTCCTGAGGAACTAATCATGAACACAGCCCGAGTCTACCGTGACACCTTCGGGCAACTGACTGACATGAGGCTTGAAGAATATCAGCTCACAGTAATGGGGATCGAAGAATAACAACACTCAAGCGAAACCGGAAGGCACCCGCCTTCCGGTTTTTTTTATTTGTAATACGACTTTTGCTTTTTTGGCCACAGTGAGCTAGATTACGAGCGGATGTACAGGGGATGGTCCCCAGACGCCACGAAGTCTCGTGGCGGTTGGTATTGATAAAAGGAGATGGAACGATGAAACCACCGACAGCACTCGAATTGCTCGAGGAGTATCGACTACGATTTAGAACTGTTACGCTTAAACCGCACGGTTTCTCGAAGAGGGGAAGTAACAGATATTTCTATTTTGGAATCGACCGAAAAGGAGTGCGGGAGATCGGAACGATCTCATATCTTGATTTAGACAAAATAAAAAAACCGATTATAGCCAGCTACTTCTCAGACGACAAGCGGAGCATGATTGAGCAAATGACCGCAAGGATTTGGGAAATGGCTATAGAGAATATTTTGCCGGGAGTAAAATTTTATATAGACCCAGTAGGGGATATTGGAAAATTACTCCTCCCGCAGATATACCCGCCGCAAGAAGTAGATATTACCCTGAGTTGCAACCAGAGTTCAATTTCTGGATTTTATCTAGGGAGCATGAAAACGTCAGAGTGGCAGACCTTCATTCCTGGAGATACTCACGAGGGGAAAGCGATCACGGCCGCACTCGCTTTTGAGAAAGCTGAGAGAGAATGGGCAAGTGATCTCGCCACTTTTGAGAAGGCTTTCCGGGAATCTCTTACCGCGGTTTCAGAAAAAGTCGTACTTGCTTGAAGGGAGACGAGAGAGGCGGAGGGGATATTCATCCTCCCGCCTTTTGTTTTTATACAAAAATTTTGACTCCGAGAAGACTTTCAGGCATAGTAGGGGTATGAAGGAATGGCACGGAGATGATATTGAGACAGAGGACATTGTTCTCGAGGCCGAGAATAATGAGCCGCCAAAGGGAGGCGACTGCGAGATGAAAGTCGCGAAACTAAAGGCTGAGCTTGACGCGACAAAAACAGAGAAACAAGAATATATGGACGGCTGGCAGAGAGCGAAGGCTGATTATGTGAACCTGCTCAAACGCTTTGAGGTGGAGACGAAAGCGGCAAGGGTCAATGGCGTGATAAAAGCCGTCGATACACTTCTCCCAGCCTTTGACGCTCTTGAGCGATCTAAAGAGCACGGCGAGATCCCTGACGGTTTCCTCGCCATCGCCAAACAACTCGAGAGTGCCTTTATGTCACTCGGGCTTGAAGAAATAGGGAAGATAGGCGAGCAATTTAATCCATCTCTCCACGAAGCTCTCGGGCAAGATGTTGCTGACAGTATTGCGACAGACGACACGATCACTGTCGTATTAGAAAAGGGATGGAAGATCGGTGATGTAGTTATTCGCCCCGCAAAGGTACGCGTCGGACACTTTGCAAGTGCATCGTAAAAAGCGTAAAATATAATCTCTAACTTTTAAAACATATGGCAAAAATTCTTGGTATTGATTTGGGCACCACAAACTCTGCGATAGCAATCGTCGAGGGTGGCGAACCGCGCGTTCTCGAGAACGCCGAGGGCGCACGCACGACCCCCTCTATCGTCGCGATGGGGAAGAACGGCGAGCGCATCGTCGGCACACTTGCCAAGCGCCAATCAGTCACCAATCCTCTCAACACCATTTTCCAGATCAAGCGTTTCATCGGCCATACTTTTGATGAGGCAGATGTGCAAAAGGACAAGGCATCTGTTCCATTTGAAATGCGTAAGGGCGAGACAGGTGGCGTAGAAGTTAAGATGACCGACAAGTGGTATCGCTCTGAAGAGATCTCGGCAATGATTCTCGCCAAGCTGAAGGCCGACGCAGAGACAAAGCTTGGCGAGAAGATTACTGAAGCGGTTATTACCGTCCCTGCCTACTTTAACGACGATCAGCGTAGTGCGACGAAGGCCGCCGGCGAGATCGCTGGCCTCAAGGTGTTGCGCATTATCAACGAGCCGACTGCCGCGGCGCTCGCATATGGATTTAATAAAAAGAAGGATGAGAAGATCGCTGTCTTCGACTTCGGCGGTGGTACTTTCGATATCTCAGTACTCGAGGTTGGTGGTGATGTTATCGAGGTGAAGAGCACTGACGGTGACGCGCACTTGGGCGGTAAGGACATTGATCAGAAGATTATCAACTGGCTCGCTGATGAATTCAAAAAAGAGAGCGGTATCGACGTGCGCACCGACGCTCTCGCGCGCCAGCGCCTCGACGAAGCGGCTGAGAAGGCAAAGATAGAGCTCTCAAGCGCGATGGAGACAGAGATTAACATCCCTTTCCTCACCTCAGATGCTTCTGGCCCACGACACTTGCTTATCAAGATGTCCCGTGCCAAGCTCGAAGAGCTCTCAGGCGAATTTATCGAGAGAGCGATGGCTATCACCAAGCGCGCGATGGATGCATCGCCATTCAAGATCGCTGACATTCACGAAGTGATCCTCGTCGGCGGACAGACTCGTATGCCTAAGATACAGGCAGAAGTTGAAAAATTCTTCGGCAAGAAACCGAACATGACGGTGAATCCAGATGAGGTCGTCGCCATCGGTGCCGCTATTCAAGCGGGCATCTTGCAGGGTGATGTGAAGGATATTCTTCTCGTCGACGTGATCCCGCTCTCGCTCTCTATCGAGACGATGGGTGGCGTCGCAACTAAGCTCGTCGAACGCAACACGGCGATCCCAACGAGTCGCTCACAAACCTTTTCAACCGCCGCCGACAATCAGGCCTCAGTTGAGATCCATATCACTCAGGGTGAGCGCGCGATGAGCGCCGACAATAAGTCGCTCGGTAAGTTTATGCTCGACGGTATCCCGCCAGCACCACGCGGTATGCCACAAGTTGAAGTCACCTTTGACGTCGACGCATCGGGCATCCTCACCGTAAAGGCGACCGAAAAAACAACCGGTAAAGTGCAATCTATCCGCATCGAGGGCTCGACCGGTCTCTCAAAAGAAGATATTGAGAAAATGAAGACCGACGCCGAGGCGCACGCCGCTGACGATGAAAAGCGTAAGACTCTTGTCGAAGCACGCAACATCGCTGATCAAGCAGTCTATGCCGCTGAGAAAGCGATAAAAGAAAATGGTGAGAAGGCAGGTGCTGAAATAGTGAAAGAGGTGCAGGACAAAATCGACGCATTGAAAGTCGCACACACGGGCGAAGACGCGGGTACGATCACCTCAGCAACCGAAGCTCTCTCGACAACACTCTCAAAGATAGGGGAGGCGATAATAAAAGCGTCTGAACAAACCCCGCCAGCAACTGGCGGCGATCAGACCCCTCCACCAGACGCTCCTCCTGCCACCGACGCAGAGTTTAAAGAAAAACCATAATCTAAAAAAACGTACAATACATATATATGGCAAAGGATTATTACAATGTGCTCGGCGTTGATAAGAAGGCGACTCAGGACGATATTAAAAAAGCGTTCCGTAAGCTCGCGCACAAATATCATCCTGACAAGGGCGGTACCGACGAGTCTAAGTTTAAAGAGATCACTGAAGCCTATTCGATCTTAAGCGACGAGAAGAAGCGCCGCGAATACGATACGTATGGGCAAGCGTTCCCTGGTGGCGGGCGCGGACCTTCGGC
>JBAQWN010000027.1:0-16185 GCA_049298935.1 Minisyncoccia bacterium | reverse complement strand
CCCCCCCGCGCCACCAGCATCTCATAAATCGCTTCCCTCTTCTTTTCTGAGAGCTTCTTTGAGTCAGCAACTCCTGGGAACTCGCTCGCTACATCAAAACCATCGGCTACAGCGACCACCCCGACCGACACCGGCCCTGCAAGGGGCCCCCTCCCCGCCTCATCAACCCCGAGCATAAATCTCATGAGGAAAGTATACCCAGCACTAACGTTTCTTGTTAGTGCTGGGTATACTAGCTTCATGGCATCGCGCTTTATCCACCTCCACACGCACTCGCATTACAGCTTCTTGCAGGCACTCCCCAAGATTGATGAATTAGTCGAGAAAGCAAAGAAAGAAGGTATGGACGCGCTCGCTCTTACCGACGCGGGCAATATGCACGGCGCAATTGAATTTTATAAAGAAGCAATGAAGGCAGGTGTCAAACCAATTCTTGGCGTCGACGCGTATCTCGCCCCTCGCTCGCGCTTTGAAAAAGATCCGTCGCTCGACGCAAAGCGTTCGCGCATTGTGCTTCTCGCAGAAAATAATACGGGCTATAAAAATCTCCTCGCCCTCGTCACCAAGTCATGGACAGAAGGATTCTTAGAACGACCTCGTGTCGATAAGGAACTTCTGCGCGAACATAGCGAGGGAATCATTGCCATTATCCCTTCATTTTCTGGAGACATCGCACAACTCTTGCGGGCAGGTAATGCTGAGGGTGCTGGTGCCGCACTTGATGAACTTAAAACCATATTTGGGACTGAAAATATCTTTCTCGAGATCACCCACCACCCAAGCATTACGGGCCACGAAGAGCTCATGCAAAGCGTTATCGCACTAGCAAAGAAAAGCGAAGTCTCCTGTGTCGCCCAGCACGATGTCTACTATCTCAAACCTAGTGATCGCGAAGCGACAGAAACTCTGCGTCGTATCCAGCAAGGAGGGAGAGGTAACAACGAGCAAGAAGATTTCTCTTTCATAAGCGAGAAGCAAGCTCTAAAACTCTTCAAAGATACTCCTGAGGCAATCGACAACACCCGGAAGATCGCTGACCGATGCAACCTGTCCTTTGATCTCGGGAAGTGGACATTCCCTGCTGTGCCTGTGTCACCCGGCTTCGCAACCCACGACGAAGAACTGCGTGCGACCGCCTATGCAGGCATCACCATTCGCGGACTCGAAGAATCAAAAGAAGTTGTCGACCGCATCGAGTACGAACTGAACATCATTATCGGCAAGGGGTTCGCCGTGTATTATCTTATCGTCGCCGACCTTCTACGTTTCGCAAAGAGCGCGGGAATCCTCACGACGACTCGCGGCTCGGCGGCCGGAAGTCTGGTCGCCTATCTGGTCGGCATAACCAACGTCAATCCACTTTTCTATAAACTCCCTTTCGAGAGATTCCTCAACCCCGAGCGCCCAAAAGCGCCGGACATCGATATGGACATCGCTGACAACCGCCGCGACGATATGATCGCCTATGCAAAACGCAAATATGGCGAAGACCATGTCGCACAAATCGGCACCTTCGGTACCATGATGGCGCGCGCGGCAGTGCGCGACGTAGCGCGCGCTCTCGGCCACTCGTACACCACCGGAGACCGCATCGCGAAGCTCATCCCGATAGGCTCACAAGGCTTCCCGATGACAATCGAACACGCTCTCAAGCTTGAGCCGGACTTGAAATCACTCTATGACGAAGATGACGAATCGCGTGAAGTGATCGACCTCGCTAAGCGAATTGAGGGCTGTGTGCGGCACGTCGGCGTTCATGCCGCTGGTGTAGTCGTCGCGCCGACACCACTTATCGAGTGGGCACCCGTCCAGCCCGACCCAAAGGGCACCGGAAAACTTATCACGCAATATGATATGTACTCGATCACCGACGAATACGGCGGTGTTGGCCTCCTTAAATTTGACTTCCTTGGTATTAAAAATCTCGCTATCCTCGCCGATGCCGTCACTCAAGTAAAGGCGACACGAGATATTGTCGTCGATATTGAAAACGTCCCTATTGATAATGAAAAAACATTTCAGATGCTCGCGCGTGGCGAAACTGAAGGAGTCTTCCAGCTCAACGGTTCTGGCATGACGCGCTGGCTCAAAGAGCTAAAGCCTTCGACTATTCACGACATCAACGCCATGGTTGCGCTCTATCGCCCTGGGCCAATGGAAACGATTCCTCAATATATTGAACGCAAGCATAATCCAAATCTCATTCACTTCCTAGACCCCAGAATGAAAGAATATCTCGATTTCTCATATGGTCTCCTCGTCTATCAAGACGACGTGCTTCTCACTTCTATCACTCTCGGTGGGTACTCGTGGCTCGAGGCAGACTCTCTCCGCAAAGCGATGGGTAAAAAAATCCCGGCCGTTATGCAGGCGGAAAAAGAAAAATTACTTAAAGGCTTTGTCGAATACGGCAAACTCCCGCTGGCAAAAGCAGAAACTATCTGGTCACTTATCGAACCCTTTGCCGCCTACGGCTTTAACAAAGCGCACGCCGCGAGCTATGGCAAGGTCGCCTACCAGACCGCCTATATGAAGGCAAATTATCCGGTCGAATACATGACTTCACTCCTCACGGCTGACTCAGGCGACACCGAAGCAATCTCAATATTCGTCAATGAAGCAAAACGTATGGGTATCCCAGTCCTCCCGCCCGACGTAAATGAGAGCGGCTCAGTGTTTACTGTTGTCGGGGAAAATAAAGATGCTATTCGATTTGGTCTCTCTTCAATAAAAAACTTCGGCGAAGGAATTTCAGAAGCGATTATCACGGAGCGAAAAGCACACGGCACATTCAATTCTCTTTCTGACTTCCTCTCCCGCATTAGCTCTTCCGCCGAAGGCGGATCCGCCTTCGGCGGAAAAAATCTCAACCGCAAATCGCTCGAGTCTTTGATCAAATGTGGCGCCCTCGATTCTTTAAGTACTACCATCGGCGGGCGCGGCACCCTACTTGGAAGCGTTGACGTTATGCTCGCCTTTCACCGTGAGGCGACAGCCGTCGCGCCACAAGACTCTCTCTTTGGTGCCTTAATCGCGCCACCGCCACTCACTCTCCCTGAAGGAAAGGCTACGTCGCTTCTCGACAAACTTGCATGGGAAAAAGAATTGCTCGGCATCTATGTGAGTGGGCATCCACTCGACGCCTATGAAGCGCTGACCAAAAAAGCTGGGACCACCATTGCCAAAATTAAAGAAGAACCACGATCAGGCATGGCGATTATTCTCCCTGTACTCGTCTCCGTTGTACGCAATATCCTCACCAAGAGCGGCGAGAAAATGGCATTTGTCACCGTCGAAGACGCGACGGATTCAATAGAGACAGTCGTCTTTACAAAACTATTTAAAGAACACGCAACCGTAATCGTTCCAGGTCATTGCCTTTTGATTAAGGGTAAAGTCTCAATACGAAATGGCGAGACAACACTTGCTATTGAAGAGCTCAAACCGCTCTAAATAACTAGGCACCAAGAACAGCAAGCGCGCGAGTGAAGGCGAGCTTCGCGCCAGTGACTTTGTCGGTATAACTTGCATCAATCGCAGTCGCGAGCGCAGCAACAAGCTTCTCAAGAGTCGTCGTGTCGAGACGTGCAGTTAGACGCGCCATAGTGGCGTCACAATGAGAACCATCGAGACGTGCTCGATAGGTGTCATCAATAAGAAACACGACAGAGGAGATGAGTTTTTCAGGTACACCCCCACTGAGCACGAACTGGCGCAGAGTAGCAAAGACTGCAACACGATCACCTTCAATAAGCGCTGACGCGAGACCACGCGCATCAGTAGACACTTCCTCAGTCGAGCTCGACATCTTCAACTCTTCTTCGACAAAAATCGGCTCCACTTTTTCATATATTGGTTCTGTGTTCATCACAGATGATGTAGAACTAGCGGCCTGCTGAACAGACTGCGGAGCATGTTCTCGCGAAAGCCCCTTAACGATGTCGTCTATCGAGAGAGCACCATTACGTGAGAAAGATTTGAAGCCGTCATAGGACGAATATCCGTGCGACTGTTCAAGCGCTTCTGGCTCTGATACCGGTACCGACGACACAGATGGCTTATTAGGTACCGTAACAAAGTGTTGAATAATTGGCATAGAGACGGCGGGTCGACTCGACTTTTCTAACATTGTCGAAACATGGACACTGAAATCACGCATCGCGCGTTGTGCGATTGGGGCAATATAGAAGATCACAATATACGTAAGCACGAGTGAGCCGACAATAAGCACCAACCAGTAAGTTGCCGTACCGACCGGCCCAAGATCGAGACCTGTATATGGAATTTGAGAAAGATAGAGGTAGGCAAGAGGCTGTGCCGCCCCGATGTGAGAAAGTGTCGCAAGAGTGACAACTGGTGGCAACGATCCTCCACCACCGCCACCACCTCCTCCTCCACCGCAATTAACCACACACACAATAGGTGGGGGTGGAACAACTGTAACCGTCACCGTTGCCGCACAAGTCACTGAACCGCCCAACCCTGTCGCTGTACCTGTATAGGTTATGGTAGCAGCAGGAGTAACTGACTGTGAGCCGCCAGCCACAGGCGCAACAGCGCCAATACCCTGATCAATTGAAAATGTCGTGGCGTTTGCTGTCGTCCACGTCAACGTGGATGGTGAGCCAGTTTGTACCGACGCCGGATTCGCAGTGAGCGAGCAGGTTGGTGCAGGCGGAGGCACTATAGGTGGAGGAATTATGGGTGGCGGTACCACTGGAGGTGGCACTACCGGAGGTGGAACAACGGGAGGAGGCACTACCGTACAACAAGGAGGGCCAATTACGGGTGGAGGAACTGGCACTGGATTACCACCACAACAAGGAGGACCGATGACTTGGGCATAAACCTGCGCAGGATTAATAAGACCTGTCACGCAGGCAATCGATATGCCGATAACGACAGTAAAGAGTACTGTAAAAAGACCAGTGATGATCGGTCGGTTATCTAAATATTCAAGTGCTATTTTAAGTTTTGACATGTTTTGTGAAATGACTCGGTGCCGCTTGCGCGGCGTATAAAAGGGTGGGTGACGGTTTTAAAAATCCCGTCACCCAACCCAAAAGAAATTACCAGCGAAAGAAACCATTGAGAGAGACGCTGGTACGCCCCTTCCACTCGATTGGCGGCATGTAGACGCCCTGCCGCGTTAACGTACCGTTTGCCTTCTCAAGACAGACGTATACGACCGTCTCCTTCGCGACCCGCTCAGAAAAACGAAGTCTCTGACTCGTTTGTGTCCCTACCGGATACACATACGAGTAGGGTATTTCCGCCGTCCCGCCAAGGAGCCTCTCAGAAGAGCCCTTGGCAATGAAATCTATGACAACCTGGTCGGTGGAACAGCTGTCACACTTGCCCATCCACTCTACCCAGCTTTGCGTCGCCTGGCTCCACTGTGCATTGCATGGATCGACAGGGAGCGGTTTCGCGATCTTGAGGCTTCCGATGCCCCAATGAACTTTCCCGTTAAAGGGAACGTCTGGCGCGTCGAACGTGAGCTCAACGCAATTCATAGGGGCTGAAGACGTTGTGGCGACAGTCGTCGCCCCAGGCGTGGCCGGATCTTCGGGTGGCGGTCCGCAAGCCGACAACGCCGCAAGGACTACCATTGTGATAATCACCAATGATCTTTTCATTACCAATTTCTCCTCTTGTTATGTATGCCACATGTGCGGCAGTTGGTTATTGATTCAAAGATCTATTTTCCCTCTCTTTGCAGAGAGTCAACCGGCATCTATCTATTTAGATAGATGCCAAATGACTTTCAACAAAATCTGCAGTGACGACGAATCGGTCGGTCTTTGCGCCGAAGGAGTCACAGGTCGCGAGTGTGAGCACGCGACCTTTCACTGCGAGATTGATACCCGCGCCACTCGCCGAACTCTCCTTCTCGAAGCTTCGTACACGATACGTATACACCGCGCCTTCAGAATAGACCACGATCACATCTCCGGCGACAAGTTTCTGAATACCATTAAAGGCTTTGTATGCCTGATTGCCGACAATCGGTAGATAGCTCGAATGACCAAAGATGACCACATTGCCCACCTGCCCAAGTTTTGCTGACGTCGGATACCGTACCGCGCCCTTGAGCAGATAGGTGTCGAGCGTTTTAATATCGGTCCCTGTTGGATTCGCAACAGATGTGGAGAGATCAATTTTCTTAATCTCGATCCTGACCGGCTCTTCGATCGTCACTACGGGTGAACTTGTCGCGACGACAGTCGTTTGTGTTAGCGAAACGGAAGGTCGTGTCGTTTCTGGCAAAAGACCAAACGCTCCAAGCACTATGATGCTGCCAATGAACACGATAGCGAAAACACCAAGGAAGATCCACTTCCTCTCAAAAGCCCGTTTTACGGCTTGAATAAGCCATACGGCGGCCTGCGCGGTGTTATTCGTCATATCGTCTTGTATATAAATACACCATTCAATCCTGTCTGTCAAGTACCACCGCTTGACATTAAAATTGCACCATGGTATATATGACAACACATATGAATGAACTTGGAAACATCCCAACATCGCGCCAGGCGGCCACTAACGGTCTCGCCGTGGTCGGTTTTATTGCTCTAGTCCTCTTCGGTATCTGGCTCGCCGTCTATTCGACGCGCTTTGTCCCATTAGTAGTAGGTCGCGTAGGATCAGCCGCCGTATACCTCAGCTCGGTCTTTGTCCAAACCAAACCTTCCCTCTCAGTGATACCAACAGCTTCGTCGACAATGATTTCATTTATTCCTTTCGGAGAGGCAACCTCGACGACATCAACAAATACAGTCTCTACGTCAACGACGCCTTCTCCTAAGAAGAAAACGTCTGCGCCGACAACTGCGGGGAGCATAACAAACAACACGTACCCAATCGCTGGTACTACCACAACCGTAACAGCATTCTCTGGTCTTCCTGACCTCATAGTGAAGATAAATGCCATTGGCTATCTCGCAACAACGTCAGCAAACTCTTTTGTCGCGAGCTCGACCGTCCCTGCTGGGAGCCGTCCAGCCGTCAGCTTCACTATCAAGAACATCGGCACAAACACGAGTGGCGCATGGCGCTTTAGCGCAATCATCCCCACACAAACCGCCTATGTGTATCAGTCACAACCACAACAGTCGCTTGCTCCTGGTGACAGTATCGATTACACGCTCGGCTTTGATCAGGCAAATAAAGGCGTCGGCCAGACTATCTCGATTACTGCAAATTCCGATCACACCGTTGCCGAATCAGATACAACGAATAACAACGCGTCGGCAACTATTACAATTCTCGGGAATTAAACGTCTAGGTTTGCGAGCTTTGCGTTTGATTGAATAAAACCTTTTCGAGCCGCAACGTCAGTACCCATAAGAATATCGAAAATACGATCAGCCGCCTCGGCATCGTCAACATTCACTCGCTTCAACACGCGTCGCGCAGGGTCCATCGTCGTCTCCCAAAGCTCTGACGCATTCATTTCTCCGAGACCTTTATAGCGCTGTACGCTCGCTTTTGTCGGCTTCTTTAGTGTGGCAGTCTCCTCCTCTATTTCTGGAGTAGCACCATCTTCATCTCCCACGACAGCTATTTCTGTCGGCGCAACACCAAGCTCTTTAAGTGCACGCTCCTTTTCAGAATCAGAATAGGCATACATAACCGTCTTCCCTTTTGAGATCTTATACAGAGGTGGTTGTGCAATATAGACAAAGCCGCCATCAATTATCGCGCGGAAGTGGCGGTAAAAGAGCGTGAGGATAAGGGTACGGATGTGAGCACCGTCGACGTCGGCGTCAGTCGCAATAATAATCTTGTGGTAACGCAATTTTGAAATATCAAAGACATCGCCAATAGCGGTACCCATCGCCACCACCAGATTCCTCACCTGCTCTGAAGCAAGCATTTTGTCGATACGTGCCCGCTCAACATTCAAAATCTTTCCGCGCAACGGAAGAATAGCTTGCGTACGACGATCGCGACCCATCTTCGCAGTACCTCCGGCCGAGTCGCCCTCTACGATGAAAATCTCACTCTCTTCGGCACTCTTGGTCTGACAGTCGGCAAGCTTGCCAGGAAGAGTCATGCCCTCAAGAGCACCCTTACGGAGTACTGAATCCTTCGCCGCCTTCGCCGCTTTGCGCGCCTTCAAAGCAAGAGAAACTTTATTTATAATAGAGCGCGCGTCGTCAGGATTCTCTTCAAGAAAGGCGGCAAGAGCTTCGCCAAACACCGTCGCGACTGCGCTCTGCGCCTCAACTGAGCCAAGCTTCGACTTCGTTTGTCCCTCAAACTGGATCTCAGGGAGCTTCACCGAGACGACCGCAGTGATTCCCTCAAGTACGTCTTCTCCCGTGAAATTTTCATCCTTCTCCTTCAAAAGATTTGCGGCGCGACCGTAGATATTCAAAGAGCGTGTGAGTGCCGTCTTAAAACCTGTAATGTGCGTGCCCCCTTCGCTGTTGTACGTATTATTTGCAAATGCGGTAATCCTCGGCGTGATGTCATCGACATATTGAAACGCGACTTCGACCATCACCTTATCCTGTTCACGATCAATATAGAAAATGTTTTTATGTACCGGTGCCTGATGTTTATTATAAAACGCTACAAGCGATTTTAACCCTCCCTCGAAATAAAAGGTCATGCTAGGCACATCGAGCTTTTGTTCGCGCAAGAAAATAGTCTCGGACTCGAACGCCTCTTGTGCACTACGCGCATCGACGACTGAGATGCGCACCCCCTTCACCAGATATGCCTGCTGACGCAGGTGCGTCACGATCTTGTCGAGATTCCACTCGATACCCTCCTTAAAGATAGTGGCGTCTGGCTTGAAGAAGACAATCGTCCCATGCTCTTTCGTCGTCCCAATTTTCTTTACCTTCGCGAGCGGTTTGCCGATCTTATATTCCTGTACGTGCATACCGCCGTCCTGGTGCACGACAACCTTCGTGTGCTCAGAGAGTGCGTTCACCACCGAAGCACCGACACCGTGCAGACCGCCAGAAACTTTATAGGCTTCGTTATCAAACTTGCCGCCCGCATGGAGCGTGGTCATGATTGTCTCGAGTGCTGAGACTTTTGTCTTTGGGTGGATACCGACCGGGATACCATTACCATTGTCCGCGACGCGCACATAGCCGTCAGGGAGAAGAGCTACTTCAATATCATCACAGCGATCTGCCATCGCTTCATCGCGTGCATTATCAAATATTTCCCATACGAGATGGTGCAGACCTTCAGGACCAGTCGTGCCGATATACATTCCCGGGCGCTTGCGCACTGGCTCGAGCCCTTCGAGGACAGTAATAGACGAGGCATCATACGCCTTTTGCTTAGGTTCTTTTCCTGTGTCTTTAGCCATAAAAATAGCCGGATTCCGGTACTTCTAGTATAGCACAATTGAGGTCATTTTTTGAAATTACCTGACTTCGAAACCTGCTTTGCCGAGCGCCACAGACACCTTCTCCATAATCCCATTTACCTCATCGTCCGTAAGTGTACGTTCCATTGACTGAAAGATAAATCTGAAAGCGAGCGACTGCCTTCCCTCTTTGTTTGTAAATTGATCGAGCAATTGGACTTGTTGCAAGAGACCACCACCCTGTTCGGCAAAAAGTTTGAAAACAGTGCCTCGTGCCTCGTCACTGTCGACAATCCACATTGAGATATCGCGCACGATAAATGGATAGAGCGAGAATGGTCGGTAAGCACCAAGAGTATATCTACATGGCTCATACTCTGGAGCGTCCTCTACCTCCAGATTGCCGTCAGCTGGCTCGGACGTTTTTATTTCTAGCCGCTCACCGTCTTTGGTAAAGATCGTGCCGATTTCAAAAAGCTTTAACTTCTGGTCTGGTGCAAGCATGAGTGGTGCATATTGCTTCGCGCGCTCAAGAGCTGTCTTCATATTCTCATCGAGATTGGTGCGCAGTGCAGGCATACTCTTGTCTAGAGGATTCGCGAGCACCATATCACCCAGCTTCGCAAATGATTGCGTCGAGATTTCGATAAAGCCCTGTTCGACGAGCTGATCTTTTACTTTCTCAACACCCCGATACCGCGACTGTCCAACAAAGCCGTCATAGGCCGGCAACGGCGTCTCAGGGACACGCTCATACCCAATCATCCGTCCGACCTCTTCAGCAATATCCTCAAGAAGCGCAATATCCTTGCGCGACGATGGTGCTTCAATATGAAATGTTTCCCCTTCTATTTTGACGCGAAACTGTAAACGACCGAATACATCGAGTACTTCGTCCTGCGAAAAGTTAGCACCAAGAACGGCGTTGATGCGCGCGAGCGTTGCGAGTATTGTCGACACACCAGAGTAGTCAGGTTCGCGAGCATCTTTGAGCGGGAGACCGAGAATCGCCGAGAGCTCGCGCGCAAGCCCCTCTTCTGTATTACAATCAGCCGCGCGATTCGGCAACACTTTTACATCAAGCACGTCCCCTTCGATACTGTCTATCTCAAAGGAGTGAAAGGTAAATGCATCCGCAAGCACTGCCACGCTAGGAAGTGGTGTATCAAAGTAGGCCTGCAATGCTTCGCTAGAAATCTTCATATTTTCTTTTCGTCAAACCCATACACAAAACGAATATCACCTGAATAAAAAAGCCGCACATCGGGGATGCCGTACTTCACCATAAGCACGCGCTCAAGTCCCCCACCAAAAGCGAAGCCTGCGACCTTTTCGGAATCAAGCCCTACGGCACGAATAACATTGGGATGGAACATACCGCCACCACACATCTCAAGCCACCGACCTTCTTTGCCGGTAGGAACAAACCACACATCGACCTCGACTGATGGCTCGGTGAATCCGAAGAAACTCGGACGAAAACGGATCTTTGCATCAGCGCCGAGATATTCGCGATAAAACTGAGTCAGCGTCCACTTGAGGTTCGCCATCGTGATCTCTCCAACCGGCCCAACCGCAAATCCATCAACCTGATAAAACTGTGCTTCATGAGTCATATCCGTCGCTTCATTGCGAAACACCTTGCCCGGCATAACACGACGCATGCGGGTACCGCCCTCCTTCGCAAGCTTTTCAAGCTCACGCAATGATACCGAGGTCGTGTGGGTACGTAATACTTTTTCTCCTCCTACGACCCAAAAGGTGTCCTGCATGCTTCGTGCTGGATGATTCGGTGGGATATTTAGACCCGTAAAATTGTGGAAATCGTCCTCGAGCTCTGGCCCACTCGCAATATCAAACCCCATACGGCCGAAGATAGCCACGATGTCACGTATAGCGATAGTAATAGGGTGCAAGCGACCCGGCTGATTCATACCTCAAAATATACCAGCAAAAGGCGGAATTGTGCTAGAGTTACACAATCATGGATATTCAGGTGCTGGCGTACCCGTTCCTCTTTCTCGCCATATTTTTTGAGTCATTCGTCCTTGTGACGCTCCTCTCAAAACCGGCGCGCGATGCCCGTGCACGACAATCCACCAAAGAAACTCCTTCTGTTGCAGTCATCGTGCCGTGCTGGAATGAAGGGTCCACACTGGCCGCAACGTGCTCCTCCCTACTCGCTCTCGACTACCCAATGGAGAAGCTCGAGATTATCCTCGTCGATGACGGTTCGACCGATAACACACCAACAATCATGGCAAGTTTTTCTGAACACCCGAACGTACGTATTATCCACAAAGAAAACGGAGGAAAACATACCGCCCTGAACGCCGGTATCGCCGCAACAAATGCCGAGTTCGTTGGATGCCTCGACGCTGACTCCTTCGTCGACCCAAATGCACTTACCGAGATCCTCCACGGCTTCGCACTTGAACAAGTTGCCGCCGTAACAGCAGCAATGTTGGTACACCAACCAAAGAATATGCTCCAGCGTATGCAGAGCGCTGAATACACTTTCGGTATCACAATTCGACACACACTCGCCTCGGTCAACGGCCTCTATGTCACGCCCGGACCATTTTCATTTTACCGACGTAACGCTATCGAGAAAGTCGGCGGATTCCGCTATGGACACCAGACTGAAGATATGGAGATGGCACTACGACTACAGCACGCAGGATACGCAATTGAAAATGCACCGCGCGCACGCGTGTACACCAAGTCTCCAGATACCGTCCTCAAACTCATCAAGCAACGTACCCGTTGGACGTCAGGCTTCTTGCGCAACATGCTCGGTGAATACCGCGGATTGATCGGTAATCGCAAAAATGACGCACTCGGCATACTCGTTCTACCAACGGCACTTCTCTCAATCGGTAGCAGCATACTCCTTTTTATCCTTGCAATCGTGACGTTCGGACACCAACTCTTCACGTCATTTCAGATTCGTTCTGGCATTCCACTCTCCTACACACTTCTGCCGAACTTATCATTCGATTGGTTCTTTTTTCCTGCAAATTTCTACGCATTCTTTGGCATCCTTACCCTCCTTGCCTCACTCTCGCTAATCTTGGTCGGTAAAAAGATCGCGAAGATACCTGGAACTATGCACTTTGAACTTATCTCCTACACCCTCCTCTACGGATTTATGGCACCACTCTGGCTTATGCGTGCAACAACCGACGTCGCCCTTGGGACCCGCCGCGGTTGGCGCGAATAAGAGTTATATATCCCCTTCCTATTATGTCGCTCGTCACTCGTAACATCCTCATTGCTCTCGGTATTACCATTACCCTCTCTGGTACGGTCGCCTATGCTATCAACTATCTCAACAGCGCGCGCATCACCGAACTCTCGACCATAGAAGATCAAATTGCGATCAACACCCTTTCGCTCGAGACTCAGTTCTCTCTTCTTGAAGCAACACCCTGCGACAACACCGCTTCTTCAACCACACTGACCGGAGAACTCTCAGACTTGGGGAGCAGACTCTCCTATGCAGAAAACCAGCTCGGGAGTGACAATGCTCAGGTGGTACGCTTGAAACAGCGATATTCCCTACTTGAGATTCGCGACTACCTTATCACCAAACGACTCGCCACATCCTGTGGCACAAAACCCGTAACCGTACTCTATTTTTACAGCAATGCAGGCGATTGCTCCGAGTGCGATAAGGCAGGATACGCGCTCTCGTATCTACATAACACCTATCCCGATCTGCGCGTGTACTCCTTCGACTATAATCTCAACCTCGGCGCGCTACAAACATTTATCACAGTTATGAAAGTAAAAAACACCCTCCCAGCATTTGTGGTGAACGGCAAACATTCCTATGGCTTCACCTCGCTCGAAGATCTCGAAAAGATATTTCCAAAGGGCTCCCTCGCAACAACAACTGCAGCAACCGATCGATAATTTTGGAGCCGCCTCTCGGATTCGAACCGAGGACCTTCACTTTACAAAAGTGTTGCTCTACCAACTGAGCTAAGGCGGCAAAAACGATAATCCTACCTATTGTATATCAGATATGTCAGAATGCGGAGCCGGCAACTCATCCTTGAAGTCGGTGAGCGTCTTCACAAACTCTCGCGCATTCTCGCGCGGGGCCGCATTACTCTCATTTTTTATCCGCAAATGGCGGACAGCACGAGTAAGTAGCCGCTCCGCAATACGCACCACCTGAAGCGAAATATGTGCGATGACGTGCCCCACACGACTAACGGCATGGTGGATTTCGTCCCGTGCGAAAGCAGCGAAGTCGACATGCTTCACGATAAACTTCGCCCGCTCAATATTAGTATCGAGCAAGGCGCGCTCCGCGGCAAAGAACCGTTGCGAACGATGATCTTCGTACTGCGTCAACAGAACGAAGCCGACGAGAAGGGTGAGGGAAATAAGGACGACAACGAGATACACCACGGCGATTAGCGCGTCGAGATGCGCGCAAAGCGACTTACCTCGACTCGCTCACCAAACTTCTGTGTCGCTTCGTTCAGAAGATTTCGTACAGTCTTTGTTTCATCCTTGATAAACGCCTGCTCGAGCAATACCTGATCGCGGAAGAAGCTTGAGAGCTTACCTTCAAGAATCTTTTCTTGCATCTCTGCAGGCTTGCCAACAACCTCTTTCTCAAATACCGCCGTTGCAGCAGCTCTCGACTCTGCAGACACCTCGTCAATCGTCGTATAGGTCGGACCTGTTGCAGCAACCTGCATCGCGAGCTCGCGCGCAAGCGCTACAAAATCAGGATTCTTGGCGACAAAATCAGTCTCACAAGAGAGGAGTACCATCGCACCAACTGCCCCATCGTGTACATAACTACCGATAGTGCCAGCACCGAGCGTACGATCCGCCTTCTTCTCGGCTGAAGCCTCCGAACGCTTCTGAAGGATAACTTCAGCTTTTTTGACGTCTCCTTCAGCTTCTTCAAGGGCCTTCTTGCACTGCATGACCGACACGCCCGTCAGGTCGCGCAATTCTTTAATAATTTCAGTTGTGATTTCCATAATGTAAATATTTTATCACACAGCAACGCATTTTCGTTTTTCTCTGCGACTGGCTGACTCATTCTGATGAGGCCCGAAGGAGCAAGAAAAATGAAAATGCGTTGCAGTGATTATGCTACCTGCCCCTTCTGAAACGCTTCGACGAGCTCAGCAAGCACCAGCTTCACCGTCTCGCGTGAAGAATCATTCGCGACAATCGGATACGCAACCTCTTTTGCATTACAGTCCGAGCTCATAAGCGCGATGATCGGGATACCCGCTTCATTTGCCTCTTTCACCGCATACTTCTCGTGCTTCGAGTCAATAACAAGGAGAGCGTCTGGGCGCTTCGCCAACGTCGTGATGCCATCGAGACGCTCTTCGAGTCGAGTCTTCTCACGATTCATTTTCACCAATTCGAGCTTCGTATGCTGTTTTGTCATGGTGCCAGAAGATGCATCAGAGAGCTCGACAAGGCGATCGATACGCTTCTTGATCTCAACCCAGTTAGAGATCGTACCACCGAGCCAACGCGTCGCGACATATGGAGCATTGATGTCTTGTGCCGCCTTCTTTACCAATGCCGCAATCTCAACCTTGCCACCAATAAAAAGAATCGTCTTACCCTCTTTGGCGAGCGTTGCCATAGCCTTCTTCGCAGACTCAAGCTGTTCGACTGTTTGCACCAAATCAATAATCTCCTGTCGCCCCTTAGCGCCAACCAAGAAAGGCTTCATTGAGGGGTGGCGACGCGCCTTGACCTGCGCAAAATGCGCCCCCGTATCGAAGAGGCGCTTAATTTCTGCCGTGTCATTCACTCCAGCCATTTCAAGTCACTCTACCCGAATCAGGCGTACTATGCAAGCGACGCCCCGTCGTGCTGCCTAGCGCGAAGAGCCTCGACGATATTATCGAGACCTCCTGCCATAATCTTTGGCAGATTGTGCCACGACTCTTTTATCCGATGATCGGTGATACGATCCTGCAAGTAGTTATAGGTACGAATCTTTTCAGAACGATCAGCCGTACCGATCTGGTCCTTGCGTTCTGCCGCATGCTTCCTCGCTTCTTCTTCATCGTGTAATTGCTCGAGCTTCGCTGAGAGAATCTGCAAAGCTTTTTCACGGTTGGCGAGCTGACTGCGCTCAGACGAAGAGCGCACATCGATGCCTGTCGGCGTGTGGATGAGTCGTACAGCTGTCTCAACCTTATTCACATTCTGCCCTCCTGCCCCGCCGCTTCGAGAAAATTCCATCTCAATATCAGACGGATTAATATCGAACTTCGACTTCGCCCGGATAGGTAGCACAGCGACTGAGGCGGTCGACGTATGAATGCGCCCCGACTTCTCGGTCAGCGGCACGCGCTGAACACGATGCACGCCAGTCTCATAGCGCAGGGCGTCATAGGCGCCCGAGCCAGCGATCTCAAGCGTCAAATCGTCAATAATACGCGTCTTCCAACCACAATGCTCAGCGTATTTCTGGTACATATCCTTCAACTCATGAGCAAAAATAGATGCTTCGTCACCGCCGGTGCCAGCACGCAGCTCCATCACCACAGAGATGGGTGCCGCTACCTCTTCCTTTTCTTTATCGAGAATCTGCTGTATCTCAGCGAGAATCTCCGCCTGGCGCGAGCGGACACGCGCCACATCTTCTTCAGCCATATGTAAAAGCTCAACGTCACCATGAGCAGCCTCAAGCGCGCCTGCCGCTTCCTTTTCGAGACGCTCGTACTCCTCCGCGAGATATGCAGTTGCGAAGTTCTTCTTAAATTCTGGAGAATAGTCCATGCTTATTAGTATACGCGAAGCGGCGGGTTCCGTATTTTTCGCCGAGTGGCTGCAGTGCCTCGAGC
>JBAQWN010000026.1:0-2337 GCA_049298935.1 Minisyncoccia bacterium | reverse complement strand
ATATACGGTATTCCTCCATGTCAGCGGTTATCTCACGGGTAAGAGCATCGCACTGATCTAAATACTCACACTCTTGAACTGAAAAAAGGTCGCGCTCCGGGCCGCTAGGCCAAGTCTTACTACCTTTTTTCAGTTCAGTCGCATTCGCATTATCGAGGATGAAGCGTGCAATGTTCCAGAGCTTGTTTGAGAAGTGCTTGTATCCCTTTATCTTATCTTCGCTCATGCGCATATCAGTGCCGGGCGTATTACCGACGATAAGCGCCATGCGCGCCGCATCAGCGCCAAACTTCGCCGTGATGTCGAGCGGATCAAGATTGTTACCGAGCGACTTACTCATCTTGCGCCCTTGCGCGTCGCGCACGAGACCATGAAGATAGACTGTCTTGAAGGGGATTGTGCCGAGCACAAATTCAGTCATAAGAATCATACGCATAATCCAGAACGGCAAAATGTCATACCCCGTCTCAACAAGATCGTTTGGATGATAGGTTTTGAAATCTTGAGTCTCTTCAGGCCAACCAAGCGTCGAGAATGTCCATATGCCAGAAGAAAACCATGTATCGAGTGTGTCTTCGTCTTGCGTCCACCCCTCCCCGAGAGGCACTTCGCCAACAACGATCTCATTATCACGGTACCACACAGGGATACGGTGCCCATACCAAATCTGTCGACTAATACACCAGTCATGCAGGTTTTCTACCCAATGAAAATAAGTTTTTTCAAAATATTCTGGAATAATCTTAATCGCATTTGAACGAACGGCCTCCGTGACCAACTCCTTTAATGTCTTTCCACGGCCTGGAACTTCTTTATTCACTTCAATCCACCACTGAAGTTTCGGAAGAGGCTCGATAATGCCACCCGTACGCTCTGCAGTTGCGATGTTCTGCTTAACCTCCTCTTCTTTCTCAAGCAAACCTTCGGTACGAAGCCATTCGACAACAATATCGCGCGCCTCCGTCGCCTTCTTTCCCTCGAGCCGACCCGCGACCGTCATCTTCGCATATTCATTTATGACAATGACGTCACGAGAGAGCTGGTGGCGTTCTGCGATATCCCAATCGATCTTACTGTGCGCCGGCGTGACTCCCACCGCTCCAGTGCCAAAGGCTGGATCAACTTCTTTATCAGCAACGATCTTTATATGAATCGGCACATCACAGAAAACTGCATCATATTCCTTACCAACAAACTCTGTATAGCGCGCATCGTCAGGATGCACAGCGACAGCAACGTCACCGACCTTTGTCTCAGGGCGCGTGGTCGCGACCGCGATAGGAAAGTCTTTTGAATATCGAAATGTGTAGAGCTTGGCAGAGCGTTCTTCATAAACAATCTCGTCGTCAGAGATCGTTGTCTGACCCTTTGGGTCCCAATTAACAACACGATTGCCACGATAAATGAGCCCTGCATCATACATTTGCTTGAAAACTGTACGCACAGCGCGATTGCGTGTCTCGTCGAGCGTAAACGCTTCACGCGTCCAGTCGAGTGAAGCACCCATCGTTTTCAGTTGCTGAACGATGGTGTCGTGACTCTGTGCTGCGAATGTATGTATACGACGGAGCAACTCTTCACGTCCCAGATCGTGGCGACTCTTATCTTCTTCTTTTTTAATCTGCTTTTCGACGACCGACTGAGTCGCGATAGCTGCATGATCAGTACCTGGGAGCCAAAGCGTGCGAAATCCGCGCATGCGCTTATACCGAACGAGAGCATCTTCAATGGCGAGCATGAGTGCATGACCCATATGAAGGCGCCCAGTAACGTTTGGAGGAGGCAGGACGATAGAATACGTCGGCGCATCTCCTTTTGTGACCCCACTCTTCACGCACTCATCAGGATTAAAGAGTCCACTCTTTTCCCATGCTTCATAGATACGACCCTCGGTCGCAGTTGAGTCATAGGGCTTCAGGAATTTATCGTCCATTGTCTATAGAATATAGCAAATAAAAGGCTTAGGCGAGAGGAAGATTGCCGTTGGCCTTGAAATCGGTCGTGAACTCTCCACGCAATGCACGATAGTAGCCAGCAAGGGCGATCATGATGGCGTTGTCGGTAGTAAGCGCAGCCGAAGGGATCCTGAGCTCAACGGATAGACACCTAGTGTCTATCCGACTTGCGATGTGCGCTTTGAAAGTGCGGCGAATGTGCGTATTGGCAGAAACGCCGCCGCCAATAACGAGTGTCTGCGCGCCGGTTTCTTCAAGAGCCATCACAGACTTCTTCCACAACACTTCGGTCACTGCATTTTCGAACTCATGCGCTATGTGTTGTTTATCTTCCTCACTCATCTCCGGATTTTTCTTCAAGAGATACAGCACTGCTGTTTTG
>JBAQWN010000025.1:0-10084 GCA_049298935.1 Minisyncoccia bacterium | reverse complement strand
CTCCCGTGATCACTGATCCAAAAAAGGCAATCTTCGCTCTCAAGTGGGCGGCAAAAGAAATGGAACGCCGCTACAATATTCTCGAAACAAATCATGTGCGCGATATCGACTCCTATCACTCATCAATCTTTGAGCCCGCGAAGAAAAAAGGTGGGGAGGATATTCCTGAGGCGCTTCCGTATATCGCTATATTCATCGACGAGCTCGCCGACATCATGCAGAGCTACCCGCGAGAACTTGAAGCTTCGATTGTTCGTCTCGCTCAGATGAGTCGTGCGGTCGGCATTCACCTTATACTCTCAACCCAGCGACCCTCGGTAAATGTTATTACCGGACTCATCAAAGCAAACGTGCCGACGCGCATGGCGCTCCAAGTCGCTTCTCAAATAGATTCGCGCACTATTCTCGACGGCTCAGGAGCCGAGACTCTACTTGGCGCTGGTGACATGCTGTATCTCTCAAGCGATATGCAGAAGCCCGTGCGCATCCAAACCGCCTATATTAGTGAAGACGAAGTGAAGAAGGTGGTGAGCTATATCAAGAGTCATAATGCTGGAGACCTCTCCTCGATCGACTTCGGAGGAAGCGGTACTGGTACTGCTACCGAGCCAAATGACGTTATTGGGATCGTGAATGGAAGCTTTGGTGGAGATGACGATATTGACGACGATCTATATGAAGACGCCCTTCACGCCGTCGAAGAGGCTGGTCGCGCCTCAACCTCATATCTGCAACGCAAACTGAAAATCGGCTACTCGCGCGCCGCACGACTTATGGACGTCCTAGAAGCAAAAGGCATCATTGGCGGCGCCGACGGGAGCAAGCCACGAGAAGTCCTCTCAGGGAATGCCCATCCAGCAGATACTCTCGTCGAAAACGAAGACGGGTTCTGACCTATGACGCGCCACCTTATCATCACTGTCCTCGCGCTTCTTGTCGGGTACGGACTCATCGAAGCCGGCCCGCTCATCATCGGCCCCGTCTTATCGGTCGAATCACCTAAAAACACTTCATCCTTCCCGGGAGGAATCGTCACCATCTCGGGGAAAGCGTCGAACATTGCCCTTCTTACTCTCGATGGAGCAACCCTTCTCCATAACGAGAGCGGTGACTTTTCTTCAACACTTACCTTTCCACGAGGAGGGTCTATACTTACCTTCACGGCGACTGACCGCTTCGGCAGAACCGCGAATGAGACGCGCAGAATCTTCGTCCCTTAATCACCACTCACTTCATTTCATATGGCATTCGGAAAACCAAAAAAAGAAAAAATACTTAAGACCGTAACCGCCGCGAGTACCGACAAAAGCGAACGGCAGAAATCAATTGACCAAGCGTTAAAAGATATTCGCGCAAAGTTTGGCGATGAGGCAATCTCAACCTATGGAGCTGGCGCGCCGCAAAAGATCCCTTCTATACCGACCGGATCTATCGGTCTCGATGCCGCACTTGGTATCGGAGGGCTCCCTCGTGGCCGCATCATTGAAATATTTGGTCCTGAATCCTCCGGCAAAACAACACTCGCGCTTCATGCTATCGCTGAAGCACAGAAGGCTGGTGGTATCGCGGCCTTTGTCGACGCTGAACATGCGCTCGACCCAGAATATGCACGGCGCATCGGTGTGAAATTAACTGAACTGCTTATCTCTCAACCAGACACGGGTGAACAAGCGCTTGATATCGTCGAAAGTCTCGTGCGCAGTGGGAACGTCGATATTATCGTTATCGACTCAGTCGCCGCACTCACTCCAAAAGACGAGATCGAGGGTGAAATGGGCCAACAGCACGTCGGCAAACAGGCGCGCCTTATGAGCCAAGCGCTTCGCAAACTCACTGCTATCGCAGCACGAAGTAAGACCATCGTCATCTTCATCAACCAGATTCGTATGCAGATTGGCGTCATGTTCGGCAACCCTGAGACAACGCCGGGAGGTAAAGCTCTCAAGTTTTATACTTCAGTACGACTCGATATTCGTCGCATCGCATCGATAAAGAAAGGTGAAGAAGTCGTCGGCGGTCGCGTGCGCGTGAAAGTGGTAAAAAATAAAGTTGCCGCACCCTTCAAAACAACTGAGTTCGACTTGCTCTACAACGAAGGTATCAGTCGTGAGGGAGAACTTATCGCGCTCGGCGAGAAGTATGAGCTCGTTGCCAAAAGTGGTGCCACCTATAAGATGGGCGAAACGAAGCTGGGAGTTGGCTACGATGCTGCCCGCACCTTCCTCCGCGACAACAAAGATATCTCAAAAGCGCTCCTCAAACAGATAGAGTCGAAACTCGCTGAAGGATAGCTCGAACTATTTCGCGCGCAAGAAAAGCGAGCGACACGAGAGTGAGGAGCGTTAGTGCTTGAACGATAATGTGTGTATGTATAAAGGCGGCAAGCCAGAAACTTGGCATAGACATAAGATCGGTTGGAGCGTTCTGAAAGATATGTGCAACCCACACTTCCCTGCCAATACCCCAAAGTGCACTCACCAAGGTTAACGCCGCAAAAGTGACGGTTGAGATAATGAGCGCCAATATGCGCATACGACGCACACGACGCATCACCACGCGTTCAATGGCAGATTGATTAGTCATGATGTTGTTGGTCATACACTTGTTTAAAAAGTTTCTTTGCGCGATGGATACGTGTCTTTACTGCAGGAATTGAGAGTTGCTCTTTTTCGGCAATCTCTTCTTGACTCTTCCCTTCAATAAATTGGAGCCGGAGAAACCTTGCTGCCGTTTCAGGGAGAGTAGCTAGAGCGGAAACAACTTCGTCACGTATCGAAAGATCTTCGAGAAACTCTGCACGAGCATCGGGGAGCGATTCATAATGCTCAGGCTCAAGCACTGCCCGCTGCCCGCCTTCTTTACGAAGCGTTGCGTATCGAGTGTATGCAACGCGATTAAGAATGGTGTACATCCATGATGAAAAACTCGCTCCTGCCTGTGGCTGATATTTGTCGGCATAGAGGTACATCTTGGTGAAAGCGTCTTGTACGACCTCCTCAGCGTCTTCAGGGCTCCACAATATCACCTTGGCACGACGCAAGAGCGCGGCCTCATAGCGGCGCACCAACACCACAAAGAGTTCCGGTTCTCTCTTTGATCTTGCTAACACCTCGGCGTCAGTAAGGACTCCAAAGTCTTCGGTGGTTGAAAAAGCCATGATGTCTGCTAGCATACAGTAATTGTGAGATTCGTGCGGCCTGCCTACCAGCAGGCAGGCACTTTTTATAACAAGCATTATTCGAAAATAGTTTCAAACCTATGGCCGTACTGTCATATAACGAAATCCTCCCAAAGAAGATTATCAATTATAATAATGAACCGTATGAGGTGCTCTCAGCACACATCTTCCGCATGCAACAGCGAAAACCGGTCAACCAAACGAAGCTTCGCCATCTTGTTCTCGGCAAGATTGTTGAAATCTCTTTTCATCAAAATGAGTCGGTGACCGAAGCTGATACGGATCGTATGGAGTCAGTCTATCTCTATAGCACGCCAAAAGAGAGTTGGTTTGCCGAAAAAGAAAATTTGAAAAATCGCTTCTCCTTTCCGGCTGAAGTCGTACACGACCAGGTGCAATGGCTCGCACAAAACAGTGCTGTCGAAGTGCTGACCTATGAAGAAAAGCCAATGACAATCAAAATACCGGTCAAAGTTGATCTCGAGGTAACAGACGCACCACCGGCCGTTAAGGGCAATACCGTCTCAGGAGGCACCAAACTAGCGACCCTTTCGACCGGGGCAAAGGTAAACGTTCCACTCTTCATCAACAATGGCGATATCGTCCGCATCAACACTGATTCAGGTGAGTACTCAGAACGCGTCACGAAGTCGTAGGGCGTGATACCCAACAAAATAAAAGCCCCGCAGTGAAGCGGGGCTTTTATTTTGTTGAGTTACTTAGGCCGCGACGTAAGGGAGAAGCGCCATGTAGCGAGCATGCTTGATAGCCTGAGCAATCTCACGCTGCTTCCCTGCAGGAATCCCTGTGCGCTTCTTCGCGAGGATTTTCGCGTGCGGATTGGTGAATTGCTTCAAGTACACGACATCCTTGTAGTCGATACACTTCTTGAGCTCTATCTCTTCGCGTTCAGATTGGTATGCCATAGTAAAATAATTAAAAAGGAATGTCTTCTGGATTTATCTCTTCGTCGGGATATTTGATCTCATCAGCGCCCTTTGGTGCTGGCTGTTCTTCGTTCCCGCCACTTGTAGCGCTAGAACCTGGCTTGCCACCATCTGCACCAAATTGGAATGTGTCGATGACGATTTCGGTACGATAATTCTTCTTCCCTGTTTCCTTATCATCCCACGAACGCGTCTGGAGACGTCCCTCGACGAAGATCGGGCGACCCTTCTTGCAATACTGCGCAATAACATCGGCCGTACGACCGAAAGCAACAATGTTGTGGAACTCAGTCGCCTCCTGCTTCTGTCCGTTCTTATCTTTATAGGTACGATTCGTCGCGAGACCAAATGAAACAACATTGCTCCCTGAAGGGAGCGCCTTGAGTTCAGGATCGCGAGTAAGATTTCCGTAGAGGATGACCTTGTTGAGATACATGATTGTATTATACGACAACGTTCTCGATCGCAGTATCGAGATCAGCACTTAACTCCTCGTGACTTGTCTCAGGTTCTGGCACTTTTGCGAGGAGTTCATGTACATCGAGAGCATGGCGCGCATCGTCCTTCGTCGTAATGAGGTCAATAAAACGTATAATGAGCTTATTTGCGCTAGCCGCAGTAATAACCTCAGCATGATCTGACGCGAGCATCTCATAAACGATCCAAGCGAAATAGGCAGAACTGAAGTCGCGACGACCACCAACATCTTGTCGAGAGATAGTGTAGGCGAGCTGAATCTTCTCGGGATTAACCTCAGCAACAATCGTTCCCTTGTTCGCAATAAGTCCGCGAATCACCTGATAGGCCTTTTTTACCTCTTCGGCAGGCAACTCTGGGTCGAGATGGAAGCCGAGCTCATAGACCCGAGGAGTTGCCCCTGAGTCTTCAGTATCTTCTACGAGCACCTCTATATCTTGATTCTTTGCCATAATTTTTGCATCTTAGCACGCCCAGCACCAAATGCAAAGTCGGGTATTTGGTGCTGGGCACGAGTTTTTGACGCTCGCAACCTCACTGGCATATATGAAAAACCCGCCTCGCGCAAAGCGCAAGGCGGGCAGATTAGCAGTCTTAAGATTAGCTCGTCGGAAATCCTTTAAAGTTACGGACAAGCAGATGATTGCATCCTGGATTCAAAGAAACGTTCCTCCAGAACCTGTGGGGACGCAGGTACCACCTACTTCCCAACCGGTATGCATCTACAACAACGACTGGACTATCCTTGTCTCCCGTTTCCACAAAAAAGAGGTTGCTGTACTCTTCTCTAGTAAACATTGGGGGCACCTTCTTACGACACTCTGTTTTTTCTATTGTAGCGTCTATTTGAGCAAAGCTCATCGTGTAGTCTCTCTCTATGAGGAGCCTTGAGAGCTCGACGGCCGAGACGTCCTCAGAGACCCCCAAAAGGGCTGTTGCCAATTCGACGAACGTCACGCCCTTCAATAAAGAAAGTGCAGTAATAGTGCAAGCATCAGTGCCTGGTTGACTTCCATGGAACCAGTCGGCAAGATCGGCGTTACAATACGCGTACAGTTTGCCATTAAAACAGTCCTTCACCAATTTCTCGGCGAATTTACCAAGAGTGATTCCCCCGACTATCTCGAAAACATCTTTCGCCTTCATTTCCTTTCCCCCATATACATTATGAACAACTGCTCGAACCCTGTGAGGTAACGAGCTAATACTTAATCCAAAAGAATCAAGTTCCGTATATCATCATATATAGAAGTTGCAATATGTCAATCTAAAGCAAATAAATGCTTGGTGGTGGCGAGAATGGTGGCACGGACAATTTCAAGGTCTTCGCCGCGAATCTCAGCGATTTTCGTGACCACATCGATGACCGCAAGGGGATCGTTGCGCTTCCCGCGACGAGTGATTGGCGCGACATACGGAGCGTCGGTTTCTACGAGCATATTCGTGAGTGGCACCGCACGCAACACTATGTCGTAGTCACGAGAAAAAGTGATGACAGCAGTAAATGAAACCGTAAAGCCGAGCACAATAAACACTTCAGCCTCTTTTACCCCACCTGCGAAGAAGTGAACGTCTCCACGCAGATTTGGATAATTCTGTTTCGCTTCTTTCAATATCGCAATCACTTCGTGATATGCATCTTGTGTTCCTAGACTTTGTCGCGCATGAATGATGAGTGGCTTATTGAGCGTACCAGCGAGCACAACATGCTGACTAAACAACTCCTTTTGTTTTTTTATTGCGTCACTGGTCTGCGACTCAGGTCTGAAAAAATCGAGCCCGCACTCCCCTATTGCGACTACTTTTGGATGCATCGCGAGCGCTCGATATGCTTCAAACGCAAAAGACTCTTGTTCTGCGTGATTCGGATGCAAGCCGACTGAAGCATAGAGATGCTCGTGCTTCTCGGCAAGCTCAACCGCTTGTCGAGAAGTCTCCAAATCACACCCAACGACAATCCCAGCGATACCCTGCTCGCGCATCTGTTCTATAACACTCTCCCTGTCTTGCGCGTATTGTTCAAACTGTAGGTGACAATGCGCGTCGATATACCGAATCTCCATACACTATAGTCGCGGGAAAAGGTTGTCGGGCTTTTTATTTTCGCGAACAGCGCGAAGTATCGTCTCACTTGTTGTGGGCATAAAGGGACTGAGCGCGTGACTAATATCGCCAAGCTTCCGAACAAGATCCTTGATAATCTCTTTACCGCGCTCGGGATCCTCTTTCACAACAGCAAAAGGCTTTTCTCTCGTGATGCGCTCGTCAAGCGCTTGTATGTCTGCCCATATAAGATCCATTGCTGAATTAAATTGAAATGCTTCGACCTTGTCCGCGCATTCTTTCGAAAAAGATCCCGTGTGATTTACTGGTTCTGGAAGATACGTTTCTGCAAGCTTCATCACACGCGCGACGAGATTACCAAGACCATTCGTAAGATGTGCCGTGTAATGCTCGTGAATGGCCTCAAGCGTCAGATCAGAATCCTCAAACGGGCTCGTGTGGCGCAAGAGGACGTAGCGTACCGCATCGGCGCCATACGTCTCGACGAGATCGAGAGGGTTGATAACATTCCCAAGCGACTTACTCATCTTCCGCCCGCCTGACGTAATAAATCCATGAATGAATACCTGATTCGACAATGGCAGTCCCGCGGAGAGAAGCATCGCCTGCCACATCGCTGATTGCTGGCGAAGATTGTCCTTGCCCGCAAACTGCATCACTGGCCACCACTTCTGAAAAGAAGCCATATCACTCGACCAGCCGACTGCCGTCACGTAATTTACCAATGCATCAAACCACACATACATAACATGATCCTCATCACCCGGCACAGGGATACCCCACGAAAGCTTCTCTCTACGGCGTGAGATACTAAAATCTTTCAACCCACCCGAGACAAATGCCACTATCTCGCGCAGGCGCTCCTCAGGAACAACAAAGTCGGGTTGTGCTGCATACCGCTCGAGCAGTGCGCTCTGGTATTTTGAAAATCTAAAATAATAATTTTCTTCCTTTCGAATCTCCACATCTCCGTTTGGATGTAGCTGGCACCGTCCGTCGACAAGCTCTGAATCCGTCTTCTCGAGCTCGCACCCGACACAGTACTTAGTCTCATGTTCTGCCTTATAAATATCGCCAGATGCTTCACAACGTTTCCAGAACTCTTGTGCGGTGGCAATATGCTTCTCATCTGTCGTACGAGTAAATGAAGAGTACGAAATGCTGAGCCGATCGGCAAAGACCTTAAAACTAGCGGCGTATTCGTCAGTATAAGATTGAGGGCTCTGCCCTTCTTGTTCGGCCCTCTGCGCAATCTTTGCCCCGTGTTCATCGGTGCCAATATTTAAAAAGACCTCATCTCCCGCGAGACGGGCTGTTCGTGCAAAACAATCTGCTTCGACAAACTCAAGGGCATGTCCGAGATGCGGATCCGCATTTACATACGGTAAGGTGGTAGTGATATAACGCGCTCGCATAATACCTACCTGCCCGCGTGAGCAGCGCGACGCTTATTCTTATCGAAGTCTGTAATGGCCTCGAGTACGACTGCAGCAATCGGAACCGAGAGTAGAGCTCCGAGGAATCCGGCGAGCGTATACCCAGCAATGAGCGCGATAATAACCAAGAGTGGCGGGATCCCGACGACCTTCTTTACAATGAGAGGATAAATAAGGTTCGCCTCAAACTGGTTCACGACTACATAAAGACCGAGCACGATAGAAGAAAGCCCGAGACCACCGCTTGAATATGCAACGATAACCGCCACTGTCCCAGCGATAAGTGAACCGAAGATTGGGATGATCTCTGTCATCGCGGTAAATACAGCGAGCAGGAGAGCATATGGTATGCCGATAATCATGAGACCAAGGTATACAAGCACAGCAACAATAACCGAGAGTAGTATCTGTCCCTGCATCCAGAGCCCTATCTTCTTCTGAGCACGCTTCCAGAGATCAACAGAATACTCTTCATATGACAACGGCATCACCAAGCGAAGAAAGTCGTCAACACCAGCATCTTGAAGCGCAAAGTAAAACGAAAGTACGATAACGAGCGCTAGTGAGAAGATACCTCCAAATAAGGTGACGAAGAGTTGTATAGTGCTCTCTGAACTGGCAGTAAATACGGACTGGAAAGTAGAGAGAGTTTGCGTAAATGACTGGAGGTCGCGCAAACTACCAATAAAGCTTGAGGCATCGGTGATACCCGAGAAAGACCCTTTGGCATTTATCACTTCGAGATAGTGCGGCATCGCTGAGAGAAACCCTGCGGCGTCGGCAATAATCGGCGGGAAAAAGAAATAGAGAATAGAGAATATTGAGCCGAAAACAAATATATAGACAAGAACCGCCGCGATAAAACGGTGGATGCGGTGACGTATGAGAAAAGCGATCTCGGGCTCAATAGCCGAAGCGATCACGATAGAAGTGAGCACGAGCAAGGCAAGATCGCGAAGAAGCCAGAAGACGTATGCTCCCACCACAATAAGAGCCGTAATGATTATTGTGCCCGGAGTTATCGCGACGCGAATTTCCTTATCCATATCGGAATCCTACCACACATGCCCTGATTGTATATAAATGAAAAACCCCTTCCAATGTCTTACGACAAAGGTCGGGGCTGTTGTTGCGGTTAAGCGATGAGATCCATAGACACGACCCTAGTGTTTTCTTCCCACGTTGGCCCGTAAATCGAGCTGGAGGTGGCTCTCCACTCCATCTTATTTATATCCCACCAGAAACTCACCGCCCGCAACTTCTTTTCCTTATTGGGAACATATCCCAGATTCATTCTCCCATTAACAGAAAGAGGTCCTTCTCCTTGCCCTCTGTTCTGAGCCCATAACAGCCCCAAAAAATGGGCCATGGTGATTTTGTTCCTTCCTCCGAGATTACTTATGATGTCGGAGTCTCGAGAACTTCCTATGAGCCGATGAACACGAATCATCGATTGAGTGAGATTCTCCTCATTCTTGCCAAAAAAATCTTTCTCAAAGTCGAGACTGACCACTCTGACATTTGCCCACGCAAGAATGTCTGCATTCACGATGAGTCGCGCTCCTACGATCGGCGAAATTTCCTTCTCATAGAGCAACTGTAAACACGTGCTATTATCTGACATTGTCTATCCTCCATTGGCTGTGAAGCCAGTTTATTGATTATGTATGCCACCTCAATATCTCAAGGAGCTTCTGCCACCTGTTTACTACACTTCTAACTTCCAGTCAATCTCTCCACTACTCAATCGCCGATCGAATACGCTCGACAACTTCAGCGATAGTGAGCCGCTCTTGCTCGCCGGTGTCGCGATGACGCAGTGTAACCGTATCCTTAAGTTCTGGATTCTCACCAAGCGTGTCGAAATCTATCGTGATACAAAAAGGCGTGCCGATCTCATCTTGACGACGGTAGCGCTTGCCGATGTTGCCGTTGTCGTCCCACGCAATAGCTGGATGTACTCTCTTAAGCTCGGCGCGCAC
>JBAQWN010000024.1:0-12754 GCA_049298935.1 Minisyncoccia bacterium | reverse complement strand
CCTCAAGCACCACACTCTTCACCGTCTTGAATGGCGGGAATGTGGGCGTGGGCACCACTACGCCGTATGCAAAATTGTCTGTGTCGGGAAGTGGAGTTTTTGAAAACAACGTTCTAGCTTCATACTTCACTGCCACAAGCACGACCATCGCATCATCTGCGAACTTCTTCTCTGTCGGCTCGACCACTCCCTCATCAAGCTCACTATTTAGTGTTGGCACCTCCACGCCACTCATGGTCGTCAATAAAAACAATGGATTTGTTGGGATTGGCACATCCAATCCAACATTCAAGTTAGATGTCGCTGGAGATATGTATGCTTCTGGGGTGGTACAAACACCTGCATATTTTTACAACCAATCAAAAAATGGTACACAGCTCTTTCTGAATACCGATGGTGCTAATTGGGGAACCTTACAAAACGATTCTGCCGGCGTTTGGTCTATGGGTTGGAAAAACAGTCTTGGGGCAGGATTAGGTAACCCTGTTTTGTCTTGGACTGAGTCAGGTAAGGTAGGTGTCGGTACCACCTCACCAGTTGCAACCCTCGGTATACAGGGGAGTATCGGTGTGAATGCGTCGCAACTGTATCTCGCGGCGAATGGGAATGTCGGCATCGGCACCACGAGTTCTTGGGCTTGGGGAGGGATAGATGCTAAGTTATCGATTTCTAGTCCGTATGCCGGGTTCGTTCGATATGGTTCAGTTGGCAATAGGACATGGCAAACGTATGTTGATTCTGGTGGAGCCTATGTTATTGCCGACGCGACCAGTGGAACAAATAGGTTAAATATTAGTACGATCGGCAATCTTACTATCTACGGTTCAGGCACCACCTGTACTATCGGTAACGGTACCGGTGCGACTAATTGTACTTCTGACTCGCGATTGAAGACCAATATCACATCGATTTCCGGTTCTGACGCACTCACCAAGCTCTCGCTCATCAATGGAGTTACATTTAACTGGGCTGATTTGAGCAAGGACCAAACACAACGAGTTGGCGTCATCGCGCAGGATGTGTTGCGAGCGTTCCCGCAGATCGTAGACACAGCGACGACGACCTTCAACGGCGTAGAAGGGAACTACTACACTGTTGATTACGCAGCGCTCGTGTCGCCACTTATTTCAGGCGTGAATGAGTTAAATGCTCGGACGATGTTTATGCAAAACGCAGCGACATCGACGGTTCTGACCGTCGATGTCGCGGGGAATGTCGGTATTGGTACGACAACACCAAACCACACTTTGACCGTCGCGGGTGACATTGGCGCTATCGCCTTTGTGAACACCTCGACACGAGAAGCCAAGACGGACATTTCATATGTGACGTCTGACGCGTCTGACGCCATGCTCAACCAGCTCGTTAACTTAAAGCTCGCAACCTATCACTACAAGATCGAAGACCAGGCTGATCCTCTCCGCCTCGGCTTTATCGCTGAAGAGGCGCAGATAATTGCTCCCGAGATCCTCTCTCCTGACGGCAAGGGTGTCGACCTCTACAAGCTCGCGACCTTCACACTCTCAGGTGTGCAGGCGCTCGCGGCAAAGTTTGATGCTCAAGATGTGCGCATCACCGCGCTTGAAGACCGCGTTGCCAAGCTCGACGGTGGCGCGGTGAGCTCGGCGAGTGGCTCGCCGATTTCTCTCTCGACGACCTCGCTCGCAAGTGCGCTCGACGCCTTCGGCGTGCTTGTCGACAAGGGCATCGCGCAATTTAATACACTTGTCTTCCGCAAGCTTGTCGCCAGCAAAGATGCTGACGGTACTTCCTCCGCAGGTTCCGTCAGTATCCTGACAGGGAACACGGTCGCGCAAGTAAATAATTCACTCGTCTCGCCTTCGACCAAGGTCTTTGTCACCTTCAATTCACAAATTACGGGTAGCTGGTGGGTGAGCGACAAGACCGCCGGATCCTTCCGCGTCGTTCTTTCTGCACCGCAGACGATTGATGTTTCCTTCGACTACTTCCTTGTCCAGACCGAGGGACAAATGGCGACCTCAACCCCGGATGGCGTTCAAGGTTCGACCTTAAATCTGAATCCTCAAGGTCAAACCTTAAATCCAGATACGGTGCCGCCGGTTATCACGCTCCTCGGCGACAATCCTGTGCATCTTTCGGTTGGCGCTACCTTTGTTGAGCCAGGAGTGACGGTCTTTGATGCTGTTGACGGTACGGGGACGTACATCACATTCATTAATGGTATACAGCAAGTCGTATCAGCGGCGACGATTGACACGTCGAGTGCGACGACCTACATCATTACGTATAAGGCAACAGACCGTGCAGGCAATATGACTATCGTGACGCGCTCAGTTATCGTCGGTAACCAGGGTGGTTCGACTTCGCTCACCACAGGCGGCACAATATCCACTTCGACCCCACCTGTCTTAAGTGATGTCACTCCACCGACCGTGACGCTCGTCGGCAGTGCCATCCCTCAACTCACTGTTGGCGGCACCTTCACCGACACTGGCGCAACCGCGACTGACCCTTCGACAGGCTCAGGGCAGGCAACAGACCTGACCGCGAAGATTGTTGTGACTGGCACAGTTGATACTGCGACGATTGGTTCCTACACTCTCACCTACACGGCGACTGACGCCGCCGGGAACATTGGCTCTGTCTCGCGCCTTGTGACGGTAATCGCCATGCCATGAAGAAGATTGAAAATAATTACGCATTCATCGACAGTCAGAATTTGAATCTGGCCATTCGTGCACAGGGAATTGTGATGCCGAATTGGTATTACAGGCGATGATAGAGTATCCAAATTACACCAATGCCGTTGTGGTGACTGGTGATGGAGATTTTTACTGTCTCGCAAAATATCTGATCGAGAAAGGAAAGCTTGAAGCATTAATAATACCCAATAAATTCAAATTCTCGGCACTTTTAAGATTCAAGATATTTCGTCCCTACCTCCGATTCATGAATGATTTGCGAGAAAGGCTCGAATATAAAAAAGAAAAGGCCCCACAAGGACGGAACCTTGGAGGGTGATCTTTCCCGTTGGTGATTAGTCATATGCTATCAAGCCAATCTAAAAAGTCAAACAACACTCTGAAGAAGCTAATGTTTTGGGCAAGTCAGACTTGTCCAGTCCTCACGCAGTAGTGGCGCATTGCAACTCGTCTGCAAGGAGGTATCATGGATCTATGAAGAAGCGCGTCACGAAAAAAGAAACAGACACCGAAATGCTCGCTCGCCTGATGGCGGATGGCTTCGGGCAGGTACATGTTCGTCTTGACGGTATCGATGACCGTCTCGACGGTATGGATGGTCGGTTTGATGGCGTTGAGAACAGGCTCGTACACCTTGAGAAGGGACAGGCCGAGACGAACCGTCGATTGGATTCTATTGAGAAGAAGCAAGATGGCATGCTGATGAGTATCGACGACACGGTGCATCGGGGCGAGTTCACGAAGCTGACGCGCCGAGTCGAACTTTTAGAAAAATAAGAACATAACTTCATTCCTCTATGGCTATTCGCGTCGCTATTAATGGGTTTGGTCGCATCGGTCGGGCATTTGTGCGTCGCGCACGTGAGCATACGGATTCGACAGGCTCACCGCAAGTTGAGATTGTCGCAGTGAATGACCTCGGGTCGATGGAGAATCTCGCCTATCTTTTGAAATATGACACCGTGTATCGAAAAGCTTCTTTTAGTGTTGAGGCGCGGGACGGAATGCTCGTTATTGATGGTAAAGAAGTAAAATTCTTTTCTGAAAAAGATCCAGCGCAATTGCCGTGGAAGGATCTGGCAATCGACGTGGTGATCGAGTCAACTGGATTTTTTACTGACTATGAAAAAGCTCAGGCGCACATTACCGCAGGAGCAAAGCGGGTGATTATTTCAGCTCCCGCAAAGGGTAGTGGTGGGGAGACGGTGCTTATGGGCGTGAATGAAGAAAAGCTTGCGACGTGCAAGATAAGCTCAAATGCGTCATGCACGACGAATGCAACGAGTCCTGTTATCGCTATTCTCGACGAAGCTATCGGTATCGAGAAGGCGGTGCTCTCAACAACGCACGCGTATACGGCGAGCCAGTCGCTTGTTGATGGTCCTTCAAAAAAGGATATGCGCGAGGGAAGGGCGGCGGCGCAAAATATCGTGCCAACCTCGACAGGTGCGGCGATCGCGGTCACACAGGTGTATGCTCCCCTCGTTGGGAAATTTGATGGCATTTCGCTTCGTGTGCCGGTACCGGCGGGATCAATAGCAGACATCACCTTTATCTCGAAACGTCCGACGACGAAGGAGGAGGTGAATACAGTATTGCGCGGCGCCGGCACGAAGCCGCGCTGGGCTGGCATTTTCACGACGACCGACGAAGAGCTTGTTTCAAGTGACATTGTCGGAGTGCCCTATGCTTCAATCGCCGATCTCTCGATGACCCGCGTTGTTGACGGTACGCTCGTGAAAGTTCTCGCGTGGTATGACAATGAGATGGGGTACACGGAGTCACTTGTGCGCCACTGTATTGCGGCCGCTACCCTGGATTCGACAATCTCACCACACGATGTCTAAAATCTACTTCGCTTCTGATCATGCGGGGTTTGCCTTGAAGCAAGCGCTTCTCGAATATGTGCGCACCAGTGGGTATGAAGCAGAGGACATGGGCGCCTTCGTACTCGATCCGCGAGATGATTATCCTGATTTCGTCACTCCGTGTGCGAAACGAGTCGCGACCGAGCCGGGGTCGTTTGGCATTGTCGTCGGCGGAAGCGGGCAAGGTGAAGCGATGTGTGCGAATCGTGTTAAGGGTGCCCGTGCTGCAGTCTTCTATGGTGAGATGCCAGTGACTATTTCACTAGATATCGAAGGAGGTCATTCTGAAGATGGTTATGACCTTGTCCGGCTTGCACGCCGGCATAATGACGCGAACATTCTTTCGATCGGTGCGCGTTTTGTCTCGGGAGAAGACGCAGTCGAGGCGGTGCGTATATTTCTCAGTACGCCGTCTTCAGACGCTCCGCGCCACGCGCACCGCCTCGCGAAATTTTAACCATATGAGCTTCGTTGTCCCTGCGGTGCTTCCCACATCGAAACAGGATCTCGAAGAAAAGCTCACTCTGCTCACCGCGTTACCTACCGTAACGCGCATACAGATCGATGTGGTTGATGGCAGGTTCGCGTCGCCAGCGTCGTGGCCCTACTCCGCCAAGGCTACGAATGGCACGCCCTACTTGGATTCGACAGGCTCACCACAAGCTGCTCCGAACGAGATCGACGACATGGTTGCGCGCAGCGAGATGCTCCCGGCGCTCGACCGCGTTGAATATGAGATTGATCTCATGTGTCTCGATACTGAGCGTGCAGTGGGCGCGTGGCTCGCTCTCGGTGCTTCACGCCTCACGTTTCATGCTGAGAGTGCGGTCGATCTCCCACGACTTCTTGCTTCGGTACGCAGGCGATATGGTAGCGATCTTGTCACACTAGGCCTCGCATTAAACGTCGCGAGCGATCTTTCTCTTATCGAGCCATTCCTTCCGCATGTCGCGTATGTTCAGTTTATGGGTATTGCGAATATTGGTAGGCAAGGACAACTATTTGATCAGAGTGTTATCGAACGGGTGCGCGTTTTTCATGTTCGACATCCCGAGATTCCTCTGCAGGTTGACGGCGGCGTCTCACTTGCTGTGGCAAAAAAACTTCTTGTACAAGGAGCCTCGAGTCTTGTGGTAGGCTCGGCGATTCTTCGTGCGAACGAGCCGGGTGTCGCATTGGCAGAGTTCGAATCGCTCCAAACTTCGTACGGTGTCTGATACAATCGAGGTATGGCTCTTATCGATGCAGAGGTTATTGCTCTTGAACATAAGGCGGAGATGATCCGTGAGACGATAATTCAGATGCTGGTTGCGGCGGGGAGTGGGCACACTGCTGGCCCGCTCGGCATGGCAGATATTTTCACCGCTTTTTATTTTCATATTCTGAATCATGATCCGAAAAATCCTGCATGGGAAGATCGTGATCGTTTCGTTCTCTCAAATGGTCATATTTGTCCGGTGCTCTACGCCTCACTCGCACATGCGGGGTATTTCTCGGTAGAAGAATGTCTCACTCTGCGGAAGTTTGGAAGCCGTCTTCAGGGGCATCCAGAACGATTACGTCTACCTGGACTCGAAACTACGTCTGGCCCGCTCGGAGAAGGTCTCTCGCAGGCTGCGGGTATGGCTTATGCTCTCCGTATGGACGATGCAAAACAGCGTGTCTACTGTGTGATGGGTGACGGAGAACAAGATGAGGGAAATGTCTGGGAAGCGGTGATGTGGGCGGGCGCACACAAGCTCCACAATCTCACTGCGGTGATAGATCGGAACAATATTCAGATTGACGGTATGACTGAGGACGTCTTGCCGATTGAGCCAATTGCCGACAAGTATCGCGCTTTCAATTGGCACGTGCTCGAAGTTAACGGTCATGATATTCACGCTTTTATCGCCGCGGTCGAAGAAGCGAAAGCTATTTATGAGAAGCCAACGATTATTATCGCTCACACGATTCCCGGGAAGGGTGTGCCAGAAATTGAGTTTGATTATCACTGGCACGGCAAGCCGCCAACGGAAGAAGAAGGTCAGCGATTTCTAAAAGAGATTCGCACGATGAAAGGAAAAGTCCCTCACGAATATGCTTAATCAAAACGCACATCTCTCAGAAAAAACATTTGCAGGTGACATCGTGCAGGCGCCGACGCGCGATGGATTTGGAAAGGGGACGGTTGAAGCAGGGAAGATTGACACGAACGTTGTGGTGCTTTGTGCTGATCTAGCTGAGAGTACGCGCGCAGACTGGTTCCAGAAAGAGTTTCCCGATCGCTTTATTGAGATTGGTATTGCTGAACAAAACATGGCGACAGTGGCGAGTGGTATGGCAGCGGTTGGGAAGATTCCATTTATTGCGAGTTATGCGGCGTTTAATCCTGGTCGTAATTATGAACAGGTTCGCACGACGATTGCGCTTAATCGAGCAAATGTAAAAGTGTGCGGCATGCACGCAGGTGTGTCCGTGGGCCCTGATGGCGCGACACATCAGATGCTTGAGGATATTGGTCTGATGCGCATGCTTCCAAATATGACGGTGATCGTGCCTGGCGATGCTGAAGAAGCTCGTAAGGCAGTGGTTCTCGCGGCGAAGATGGAGGGCCCAGTGTATATTCGCTTCGGTCGCGCGGCGACTCCTGTTTTCACTACGAGCGAAACGCCTTTTCAAATAGGAAAGGCACTGACGCTTTGGGAATCAGAGAAACCGCAGGTCGCCATATTCTCGACAGGATCCCTCTCGTATCAAGCACTTCTCGCGGCTCGCGCGCTTGCTGGAGAGGGTGTCGAATCAATTGTGCTCCACTTGCCGACGGTGAAGCCGCTTGATACTGAGGCGATACTCGCGGCCGCACGACAAGCAGGTCGCGTTATTACTCTTGAAGAGCACCAGGTTGCCGGCGGTTTCGGAAGTGCAGTTGCAGAGCTACTTGCGCAGCAATGCGCCGTGCCCATGATGCTTCTTGGTATGCAGGATGCATTCGGGCAATCGGGGAGCTCAGAAGAACTTCTTGCACATTACGGGCTCGACGCCGCGCATATTATACAGTCTGCGCGTTCATTTGTGTCTGGGGCACAGAAAAAATGAAAGAAAATATAAACTCATATCTCATCACGATACTTGTAGTCCTTATGTCCGTGGGTGCGGCATGGTTTATCATGCATGTCGCAAACGGTGATACTGCCAACAAATTAAATGGCAGTGAGGCCAATTATTCGCAGCTCAAACAATCGATTTTAAATAACTAAAGAGGGGTGACGGCGTATTCTGTCGGTGCGTTCTTAAGACATTCTTCTATTTTTTCACGAGAGAGTAGGCCTTTTTGTGCACCAACTTTTTGTACGACTGACATAGAGTTAATCGGTCCCCAGAGAATAGCTTCTTTAAGTGATTTGCCGAGCGCGAGCGCGGCGACAACTGTCGAGGTCATTGCGTCGCCAGCGCCAGTGCGACTCACTGGTGGCGAAGGGTCTGGATACATTGGTACGGTGAGCATCTCGGTGCCGTCATAGGCGTAGGCGCCATTTGGGCCGTCAGTTATGAGTACTGTTTTTGGGCCGAGTGCGCGCATCTCTTTGAGAAGAGTTTGTAGGTCACTCTTACCTGCCTTGCCGGCAGGCAGGCCAATGCCAAGAATGCGTTCAGCTTCTTCTTTATTGCACGCGAAGAATTCAGTGATGGTGTAGAGTTCGGCTAATTTTTCTTTGCCCATTTCCATTTGGAAGGTGCCCGGTTGAAAAGCGAGTTTTGTCTCGGGATGTTCTTTGAGCCATGCAGCGAGAGCGGCATGGAACTCTTCAGAGTGGTCGCCGATTGACGAGAGATAGAGCCACTTCGGCGCTTCGAATCCATCAGGGATGATATAGGGATATGCTTCGTGTCGGATGAGGATGGTTCGCTCGGCGCCATACATAAGCACATAGTGATGATTGGTCGGGATGTTGTCGTTTATTGCGATATAGCGCGTATCTACACCTTCTTTAGTAAATGCGGTGAGGATATCAGTGCCGAATTGATCTTTTCCGACGTTTGAAATAAAGGCAGAAGAAAGGCCGAGTCGAGCCGCGGCAACCGCGGCGTTTGCCGCGTTTCCGACGGCAGGCACAAGCTCTGAAGATTCATAGGGAATCTTGTCGCCCCATTTCATAGAGATAGTGCAGTCTTCGTGATTAATATCACAGCTGACATGTGCATCTTTTAATTTAATAAATTCATCAACGGTCGTATCGCCAATAGCAACAAAGTCAATCATATGAAAACCATTCTAGCACGTGAAGCGAGCAATTTTCTTGCTCCTTCGGGCCTCATCAGAATGAGTCAGCCAGTCGCAGAGAAAATTGCTCGCTTCACGCGCATGTTAGAATATTCTTATGACTGATCTTGTTGCTACTGCGCGTTCATTTTTTGCTCCGGGCAAAGGTATCCTCGCCGCCGATGAAAGTGTGCATACTGCGACTGCGCGACTTGCGCCGTATGGTATTGCTACGAGCGCGGAGATGCGGCGACAATATCGCGATCTTTTTTTTGGTGCAGATGGTGTTGAACAGTATCTTTCGGGAATTATTCTCTTCTCAGATACGCTTCTTGAAAAGGGGAATGATAAGAAACTATTCTCTGAATCACTCACGGCGCGTGGCGTTCTCCCGGGAGTGAAAGTCGATCTGGGTACTGAGCCGATGCCAGGTAGCCCAGACGAATTTATCACCCAAGGCCTTCTCGATCTCCCTGAGCGACTTGCCGAGTATAAGAAACAGGGAGCTACATTTACCAAATGGCGCGCCGCTATTCGTATCGATGGCGACCGACTCCCGACAGCTCAAGCGATACACGAGAATGCGCGGAGGCTCGCGACCTATGCAAAAGAAGTTCAGTCAGCGGGTATGGTCCCGATTCTTGAGCCCGAAGTCCTTCTTGAAGGAAATCATAGTCGTGTGCGCTCACAGGGGGTTATGACGGAAGTGTTGAGTACCCTCTTTTCAGTTATAGAAGAGCACGCTGTTGATCGCGCGAGCCTCATCTTGAAAACGTCGATGGCACTTTCGGGTTCCGCGAGTGGGAAGAAGGATACTCCAGAAGAGGTTGCTGAGAGCACCCTTGCCGCTCTTATGGGAAATGTTCCGTCACAGATTGCGGGTATCGTCTTTCTCTCTGGTGGACAGACGCCCGACCAAGCGACCGACAATCTTGCGGCGATCGCACGACGCGCACGTGAACTCTCTGTCCCGTGGCCGCTTACCTTTTCCTATGCGCGCGCACTCCAAGAAGAAACACTCGCGCTCTGGCAGGGGAAGGAGGAAAATGTTCCTGTTGCTCGCGAAGCTTTCATCGCTCGCCTCAAAAAAGTCTCCGCCGCACTCGGTTAGGATTCATAGGGTCTCCAGGGAGAATTTGCGATATTATGGAGTGTGCGATATAGTGCAACAACTATGTTTACTCTTGAAGTAACGAAGCGCGATACGGCTACGGGAACGTTGGCGACTATTCGTCGTGAGGGGAGTATCCCTGCGGTGGTGTATGGAGCACATCAAACCTCGACACCGATTACCGTTAATCTAAAGATTTTTGAGAAAATGGCACGCGAGGCGGGTGAAGCTACGATCGTCTCTCTCTCGGGTCTTGGTGCCCCAATCCCAACACTTATCCACGACATCGAGCGCGACCCACTCACTGGCCAGTCACGTCATGTTGATTTTTATGCTGTTACGAAGGGACAGAAAGTTGAAGTCGCTATTCCTCTCGTCTTCATCGGCGAATCACCGGCGGTAGAGGCAGGAGCGAACCTGGTAAAGGTGCTTCATGAGCTTGAGGTTGAGGCCGACCCAATGAATCTTCCTCACAATATCGAGGTCGATCTTTCCATATTGAAAGTGGTTAATGACCAGATTCACGCAAGAGATCTTGTCCTTCCTGCAGGTGTTGTGCTCGCCATCGACGGAAGCGAAGTCGTTGTCCTTGTGCAAGAAGTTGTTGAAGAGAAGGAAGAGGTGGTTGCAGATATCTCGGCTATTGAGGTTGAGAAGAAGGGTAAAGTTGAAGATCCTGATGCTGAGGGTGCTACCGAGGAAAAGAAGTAAAACGGGGTTATAAATCAGGTATACTGTACAGATGCTTCGAAGAGCAGTGGTAGCATTTGTTCTCTTCTCCACGATCTTTGGTGGTTGTTTTGCCGTATACCAGCCCGTGGCACAGGCTCAGGATTTGACGCCTGAGGAGCGTGCAGTACTTCAGACGCAGTATGACGAGCTTCAGAAGGAGATTGTGATACAGCAACAGATTATTAAGGCTACGCAAGCGAAGAAGAGTACTCTACAAGGAGACGTGACGATACTGAATGCTCAAATTAAGGCGGCGCAAGCTCAAATTGATGCAAAAAATATTGCTATTAAACAGTTGGCTGCGCAAATTGCGAAGAAGAATGTGGTTATAGGACAATTGTCGGAGCGTATTGCTCGCGGGAAGGAATCTCTCGCGTCTATTTTTCGTCAAACAGACATGATGGATGATTTTTCGGCCGTGAATGTGGCACTTGGTGCACAGAATGTTTCAGGATTTTTTAACGATCTCGATGCCTTTACTTCTATTAGGGCTGAGTTGCAGAATCTTTTTACTGAGATTAAGCAGGCGAAGGTGCAGACTGAAAATGAGAAGGCTGATTTGGCGGCGAAGAAGGACCAGACTGCTGACGCTAAGTATGTTGTCGAAACGAAGAAGATACAGATTTCTTCTGATAAAACGCAGAAACAGCAATTATTGGCGATCACCACAAACCAAGAAAAAGAGTATAAGAAAGTCCTTGCGGAACGGCAAGCAAAGGCGGCCGCCATACGTGCCGCACTTTTCCCTCTGCGTGATGCCACCGCGATTCAATTTGCAGATGCACTTGCGTATGCAAAAGAAGCCTATGCGAAGACCGGTGTTCGACCTGCCTTTATTCTTGCGGTGCTGACACAAGAATCAAATCTTGGGAAGAATGTGGGGCAGTGTTATTTAACTGATACGACGACGGGGGCAGGCGTTGGAAAAAATACTAACAAACCATTTACAAACGTTATGAAGCCGAGCCGAGACGTCCCTCCTTTTATTGATTTGGGACTGCGACTGGGGTTCGACCCATTCAAACAGGTCGTGTCGTGCCCGCAGTCTTCTGGCTGGGGAGGTGCGATGGGTCCAGCCCAGTTTATCCCATCAACATGGCGCATGTACGAATCGCGTATCGCCGCGACGAGTGGACATGCCGTGCCAAACCCGTGGGCGGCTGAGGACGCGATCATCGCAATGTCGACTTACTTTAGTGATCTTGGGGCAGGAGAGGGGAGCTATACTGCCGAGCGCACGGCGGCGTCGAAATATTATGCGGGCGGAGCCTGGGCTACTGCAGGAAAGGCATATGGAAATAGTGTTATGGCACTCGCCACCTCTATTCAGAGCAATATCGATTTCCTTTCGAATAACTAACCGCCATTTTCATAGTCTTCCGCGCTACTTGACAAATCAATCAAAAAGGTATAGTATTGTCCCCAGGTAGTACACAGGGTTATGCACAGGTAGTCCACAAGTAGCTACCAGCATACCCACAGAGAGTTATCCTATTAGAGGACTCTTGTACAAAAACTAGTTCAGAAAGGGGATAGTCATGACTAGGCCAAATGGCACGTGTTTTCATTGCACAAGGATGCCGCACGAGATCAAGGCGCTGTTCGGGGATGATTCCCCTTGCTATGAGCAACCCTGCCCGCGGGTGGAATATTCCATCAATAAGAGTAAGGCGGGAGGGATTAATCAGGTTTGCATGGTGTATGGTAATCCAGGCAATCATCACGTCATTGCGCCATGCTAACAGTTATCATCTTATAGGGACCTCCTCTTGGGGGTCCCTTTTCGCTTCCAAAAATTTTAGACCTGTGCTACTATCGTCGGATGAAACAAGGTATTCACCCAGAGACATATCGACAGGTCATATTCTCGGATATGGCTTCTGGCGCAACTTTCCTTATTGGCTCGACGGTCCACACGACCGAAACTGGCCAGTGGGAGGGTAAGGAGTACCCAAAGCTCACGGTAGAAATCTCTTCACAGTCGCACCCTTTCTATACCGGTGAAGAGCGTACGCTTGATAAGGCAGGTCGCGTCGAACGCTTTAAGCAGCGCGCTTCGAAGAAGAAATAAGGTGGGTGTCGCGGCGGGTTCCGTATTTTTCGCCTCGCTCGAGGC
>JBAQWN010000023.1:0-3248 GCA_049298935.1 Minisyncoccia bacterium | reverse complement strand
GCACAAAAGAGGGTGAAATGGCGTGGCACTGACATTTTCGAGAGAGTTTGGTAGGATGGGGAATGAGTGTTTGCGGCGGAAGCCTGAGGCAGGCTTCCATCCGCTACGCTCGGAGAAAATATAATCAAGCTTATATTTTCCTCCTCACTTTGCGGCTGTATGTAGGCATACAGCCGCGCGTTCGGCGAAACGGTGCCTATGGCACTGATCCGCTCGGTCGACTGAGAATCATCCAGATCCGATGATTCTCAAGTTGCCCTCGCGTATCACGCTTCGCGCCAGTTTGCCTCACTTTGCGGCTGTAGCTCAACGGTAGAGCGCTACCCTGTCACGGTAGAGGTCGTGGGATCATCACCCATCAGCCGCGCAAAGAATTGCAGTGTATTAGGTTTGTTCAAAGGCTTTGGCAAGGTATGATTTATAACAAATGCACAGAATGCACGCGCTGAAAAAAGTATTTATCGCTGGTGTCTCCTTTTTTGTGCCGTTTCTTATTTTCGTTTTCCTGTTACATGGCACAGTGTCCGAAAACCTTTTCTATAGTCCATTTCTATATCTTCTATTTACGATAATCGCATCAGTGTTGTCGTTCGTCATTTCCTATCTTACGTATCAGATGTATATAAGGGATCGCGACGTGAGAATGTTTGTTGCGGCACTTGCGTTCTGTATATTCGGCCTTGTGTTTTTCTCCGACATTGTTTCTACATCCAACTTATTTAACAAAGAAGCGTTTGAAGTAATAGAACATTACGGCATGCTCGCTGGAGCGTTGGTATTGTCCATGATGGCCGTGCCAGCGAGCATGTTTACTTCCGCCGTTACATTCGTGTATCACCGTAGAGTAGAAGTATTTTTAGGTGTCATTCTCTGTGTTCTTATTTTTCCTGTCACACTTTTCTTCCTTCCGTCTCTTGTTGCGACGCTTGGTTCAAGCTCATATGTCGTCACAATCATCACGGGCGTAGTGTTTTTAGTCGGTTTGGGACTGCTTTTGACTGATGGTGAAAATGAAACAAGTGCTCTGTCCCCCTATTTGATAGTCAGCTTCTCCTTGTTCATATGTGCGGCCATTATCCCGCTTTTTTACACGCACTGGAATTTGCTCTGGTGGTATTTTAATATCATCACTTTTATAGGCTTCGCCGCGTTCTTTGTTGGTGTCGTCAGGGAAGAGTCAGTTGGGGGCGTTGGCTCATTTTGTTAAAGCACACTTGTCGCCACAAGAGATCGTGGACAAAATCAAGGAATTTTTAGCGGCAATTGATCACCCGGTTCGCTAGGGAGTGGTGGATTAAGCGCGACCGTACCTATCTTCGAGACGTTCGATATCTTTTTCGTCAAAGTCACCAAAGGCTATTTCAAGGAAGGTGAGCCCGCTGGGGCCTCCGTTGGCGCGATGGGTGGCGTGTTGAGGGATGAAGAAAGAGTCTCCCTCGTGAGCCTCAGAATCTCTTCCATCGATCTGCACGGAGCCTGATCCCGCGATCACGCGCCAAAATTCGCCACGATGCTCGTGTGTCTGCAAGCTGATTGCCTCGCCAGCACGGACGGTGATGATCTTTACGGTTGTTGTCTCGTTTAGGGTGAATCGTTCGAAGTTTCCCCAAGGACGTTCTTCTTTATCATAGTGCGCAAGCAGTTCCATGGTATAAAGTATACATTACTTCTTATGTCAGCATCTTCAATATGATTGGCTTTCATCACATGCGCGCACGAGCGCAGGTGTCAGGCGGGCTTGAGCCGTTCCCTGCAACGAGTGCGTCGAAGCGGTACCTCGACTACTTGATGTACGGTGTTGGAGTCGCGGCACCTCTCGCGCTCTTGCCACAAATCATTCAGATCTATACGACGCACAGCAGTGTAGGCGTCTCGTTGTCTACGTGGCTTATGCTTATGTTCTTTAACACGTTGTGGACGGTTTATGGTGCCGTACATAAGGACATGCACCTGCTCCTCGCGAACACTTCCATGATGATTTTCCACATCATCATGGTGGTTGGAATTTTGTTGTATTGATAGAGTCATAGTATCCACAGGCATTATTTTACTAAGTGTCTCACAGATGAGATGCTGATCCTGATGGATAAGGCCTCGCTAGAACGCCAGTATGTTCATAAAAAGAAATCTGTGCGCGACATTGCCCACAAATTCCGCTGTTCTGAAGGCAAAATAAATTATTGGTTAAATCAACATTCCATACAGAAACGTTCTATTAGTGAGGCGATATATACAAAACATAATCCGAATGGAGATCCTTTTTCTCCTCAGGGGCTTCGTACAAACGAAGATTTTTTCATTTTTGGTCTCGGTCTCGGTTTATATTGGGGCGAAGGCACAAAGAGGAATCAGAACTCGATTCGATTGGGTAATACCGACCCTCACCTCGTGAGATCTTTCCTCTTATTTTTGAAGAAGATATACGCTATAAATGATTCCCGTCTTCATTTCAGTCTGCAAATTTTCAGAGACATGGATCAAATAAAAGAAGAGCGATTTTGGCAAGATTTTCTAGGAGTTTCTTCACAAAAATTTTATAAGACTACCAATACTCGCTCTGGTAGTATCGGGACGTATCGAGAAAAGACAAAGCATGGGGTACTGACGGTCTATTTTAATAATAAGAAACTACGAGACACATTGATTGGTGAAATTGAAAAACTTAGAGAACTCCGTTAGTATGTTGAGGTGCGGTATGCCGAGATAGCTCAGTTGGTAGAGCAGCGCCATGGTGGGACGCAGTCCCTGCCCACTCATTTGGTAACAGGTGAGTGAATCCCGAATAACGGTTAACGTCCATGCGAATGGATAAGACCGTGGCACGACTTATTGTCGGGCCCGAACGACTGACAAGGGTGTCCGATAATGTATTGGACAAAGATACAGTCTAGCCCTCTTGTATATATAAAGATGAGGTGTAAGCGAAGGCGCAGGTCGTCGGTTCAATCCCGACTCTCGGCTCACTCAGTAGAATGACCCACAAGGTCGGTTTTGTAGAATCGATTTTTATGTTAGAAATGAGAGGTGCGTATCGTGCCGCCTTAGCTCAGTTGGTAGAGCGACTGCATCGTAAGCAGTAGGTCCTCGGTTCAAGCCCGAGAGGCGGCTCAAAAGAGCGTTTTGTTCGAGCGACTGCATCGTAGGAAGATCGCTTCAGAAAGCGACTTCCTCCTGCCCGCGCTTGCCTCACGAAGAATGCTCGCAGACGCGCCTTCTTCGCTCGGCTCGCTTGGCAGTAAGCAGTAGGT
>JBAQWN010000022.1:0-7899 GCA_049298935.1 Minisyncoccia bacterium | reverse complement strand
TCCTAACTGCGCTCGTTCGTGAAAGAAAAATAGGAATCTTTCTTTCATCTCACTCGCTTGTTAGTAGCCACCGCGGCCGTAACCACCGCCGTTGCTTCCACCACCGTAGCTTCCGCCGCGGTCATTTCCGCCACCGCCAAAGCCGCCTTCGCGACGAGCTGGGCGATCACCCTGTGGGCGAGCGAAAGATACTGAGAGCGTGCGTCCGTCCATCTCCTTGCCGTCCCAACGATCGATAGCCGCTTGTGCCTCTGCTTCAGAGGCCATTTCGACGAAGCCGAAGCCGCGTGAGCGACCCGTCATACGATCGCTGATAATGCTTGCTGAGACGACATTGCCTGCCTCACCAAAAGTCTTCTTCATGTCCTCTTCCGTTGAGCGATATGGGATACCGCCTACGTAAAGTTTGTTTCCCTGTACTGATGCTCCTGCTGCTGGTGTGTCCATGTATTGGATTTAACTAATTAACCTCGCCGAAACTGAACACTTGCGGCCACCAAAGACCGAGCGAAGCTCGAATACTCTGCGAGTTACCGATAGTATGACAGAAATGTTACAAAAACACAAGACGGTGGGGATAAACCATTTTGTGTTCTGGTAGGGTATTATTTACCTATGAAAAATAATTTAACCATTCTCATTGGTGCTGGTGTAGTTGTTGTTGTGGCAGCAGGTTTCTTCTTGTCGCGAGGGGATAGCTCACCACTCGCTCCTGTGGTTATTTCTGATATTTTAGTGCCTACGATTGCCACCACATTGGCTCCTGATTTGACGTTGATCGTAGCGAGTAGTTCCAAATCTATATTAGTCACCAGTACTACCACGGTCAATGTTGGCGATACGCTCGTCACTTCTCATAATGGTCGCGGTCTCTTGCAAGAGGCGAACGGCACCGAGACTTTGTTGGACTACGACACCAAACTGACTCTCACGAGTAGTGACAGTACAGGGACGCACGTAAGCAGGTTTCTTGGCACGGGTGCGACGTGGTCGCGGGTGAAAAAAGTGTTTGGTAAGGGTGAGTATTATGAAATAAGGACACAGAACGCAGTTGCGGTTGTGCGTGGGACCTCTTTCAGTATTGGATACCGTAATCATCGCACCACTCTTAAGGTCGCTACGGGTACCGTCAGCTTTATGCCAACAGATCCATCTACTGGAGAGCCGATTGACGGTAAAGAAGTTTTTGTATCAGGTGAACATGGGGCTACGGTTGATGACCTTGGTACCGCGCAAGTATTTCAATTGACTGCGAAGGATAAAAGCGATTCGTGGTATTTGTTCAATGTGTCGGACGACGCGGCGACGAGTCATGAATCTACGACTCCAGCGGCCTCAAGCCCTGATGCTCAATCATCACAGCCAAAAACGCCACCTGCCCAGACAAGTCCAGCGACAACTCAACAATCCTCTACTGTGTCAGGAGCGACTGTCCCGACTCGTGCCGTTACGGTGTTCGACACGGGGAATACATGTGGGTCTTCAGATACACAAGGTGCGAGCAAGACGGGCACTTCATTAACGTTCGCTTCAGTGTCACCTTCTTTGCTAAGCCAGAGTAGTCAAGGTTTGGTTACTCTTAAGGGAGTTGGATTTAATTGTGTCTTAACTATTACTATTGGCGGTAAAGCACTTTCAGGAGAGAGCGACTTCGTCGTAGTGGACAACGCCACCATTACCATTTCTTCAGGAATCTTGCCAATCGGTACTTCTGATATCACAATCGATGATACGCTTGGGAATATTGTCAGGATGCCTAAGGCAATTACGGTTACGAGATAGTCATGAAGAAACAGTATTCTATTGCAATACTCGCGCTTGTTGCGGCGATTGTCGGTGGCGTATGCCAGTACTTCGGTCTCGTTTCTTCGTGGCAGGAGCAGGTCTTCGATCGGTTCTTCACGGTCCGTCACGCACCTTCTAATATTGTTATTGTCGGCATTGATGATCAGAGTCTGACCGAGCTTGGTGGATGGCCACTAGCTCGTAAGAGTTTCGCGACGGTTCTCACAAATATCGGATCTCCGAGGGCGATTGGAATAGACGTCGCCTTTATTGATCCGTCAGCTCGCGGGGTATCAGACGATGCGTCGTTTGCGTCAGCACTATTGGCGAAAAAGGATTCTGTAGTTCTTGCGACACAGTATGATGATCGTGGAGGTAAACTTCTTAAACCGCTCCCGCTTTTTTCCTCAAATGCTCGAGAGGCATATGCGAACGTACTGTTAGATTCTGACGGTGGTATACGCACACTGGCACCTATACGCGGAGATACAGAAAGCTTGTCGACTGCGCTCGCAGAAGATACTGATACGTCACATCTCCCGAGTGTTGTGAGAGTAGATTGGCAGGGGCCAGCAGGCACATTTCTCACGATTCCCTTTATAGATGTATACCGTGGTACCGCACCGGCCAGTGTATTTCTTAACAAGACGGTATTAATCGGTGTCACAGCTAAAGATCTTCACGATGTACTTGCGACACCTCTGGGTGTGATGTCGGGTGTTGAGGTGCACGCAAATGCTCTCGCGACACTGAACTCAAAAAACTTCTTTAGTGATGTGTCGGTGCCGCTCATGCTCCTACTTATCCTATGTGTTGCCTATGTGCCCGCAATAACTATTTTCTTAGTAACGAGACTTGTCCTGCTTATCGCTTTACTCGCCATAGAGTTTGTCGCGATAAATCTCGCGAGCGTCGTACTCTTTTCGTCGTACGTGCGTTTGCCGACCGTATCGCTCTCGATCACATTCTTATTGTCAGTAGGGTTCATCTTTATCTACCAATATTTGAACGAATCGCGCGAGAAGCGTCAGATACGTAAGATGTTCCAGCTCTATCTCATGCCCGAGGTCATCGACGAACTCGCCGAACATCCAGAGCTACTTTCGCTCGGAGGGCAGGAGAAAACTCTAACCATTTTATTCTGTGATATTCGCGGATTCACCACTCTCTCAGAGGGACTGTCTCCACCCGAGCTCACCTCACTGATCAATGAATATTTGACGGCAATGACTGACGCGATTATGGAGACGGGTGGATTAGTAGATAAATATATCGGTGACGCGGTGATGGCTTTTTGGGGCGCTCCATTGCCCAATCTGTTGCAGGAGAGCGCGGCTTGTCGCGGTGCGCTCGCGATGATGAGCTCACTAGATAAGCTGAATAGTGATTTGTTGAAACGAGGTAAGAAGCCGATCCATATAGGAATAGGCATTTCAACAGGCGAGGTGGTCGTCGGTAATATGGGTTCGTCAAAGCGTTTTAACTACACGGTAATGGGCGATGAGGTGAACTTCGCCTCACGGTTGGAGGGGCTCACAAAGGCATATGGAATCACGTGTGTTATCGGAGAGAGAACGGCAAAGGCGATTTCTGGCGACACATCATTCACTTTGCGTGAACTCGATTTTGTCATGGTGAAAGGGAAGAAAGAGCCACGCACTATCTATCAGTTGTTTACTGGCGAGCCGAGCTCTGTGCTGAAGGAACAGTTTGTCCACTTCATGAATGGTCGTGCTTCATATATACGAGGCGATTGGGATGAGGCTATCAAACATTTTAAAGAAGCTTTGCTTCTCGGGGAGGATGGGCCGTCACAGACCTTCTTAGATCGCGCTGAACATCTTATGAAAAATCCACCAGACGACTGGAAAGGTATTTGGGAATTCACTACGAAATAGAATTATCAGATTATTTAATAATCATATCGCGCTTGATGTCGGCAAATGGGTCGACTACTTGCCCTGAGCTTTGTCGCGGGACTTTTTTCCCAGGATTGAAGATGCTGAGCGGATCGAATATCTCTTTTGTGCGCGCAAAGAGTGCGACCATTTCGGTACCGAAGAGTTGGTGGAGATATGGTGTACGGATTATTCCGTCGTTGTGCTCGCCGGTGGTCGTACCACCTTCTTTAATCACGAGGTCGTAGACCTTTGGTGCGAGGTCGAGGATCACTTGGCGGTTTTCTTCTTTAGAGAGATCCATGAGCGGGATAATGTGGAAGTTGCCGTTGCCAATATGCCCGGCGACCGTGTAGATAAAGTGTGACTCATACTCGGCGAGGAGAGCGTGTAGTTTCGGTAGAAATTCTGGGTAGCATGAAGGTGGTACGACGAAGTCGTCGATAAAGGGCGCAGTGTGGAGTCCGTGCACATTTTTACGCAAGAGATTGAAACTCTCGCGGCGGACGATCCAATATTTCTCCGATTCTTTCTCATCCTTTTCGATTTTCATTTGTAGGTTGAGATCGGCGAGAACTTCTTTGGCCTGCATCGCTTTAGCATCAGCTTCTTCGATCGTGTCTTCGGCAAATTCTGCCATGAGGATAAGCTTCGGCACGCCACCCGTGGCGACCATGAGCGCTTCGGGGATAAATTCAATACCGAGCTTTACCGCTTTCGCGAGACCCATGTGCACTAACATTTGAGGGATAAATTTCACCGCGAGCGTGAGAGTGTGGTCGTCATAGCTCTCAAACGATTCTGGGTTGATGGGGAGAATGCGCTTCACGATCTCGGGGAGGTGGTCGAGATTTGCGAGGAAGATGACGAGCATCGCACGGTGTTCCTTCGGCTTCACGAGCGAGAGCTTCGCTTTCGTCCAGAGGGCGAGTGTGCCTTGTGAGCCACAGATAAGCTTCGCGAGGTTGGTCGCGCCCGTGCGCTCGTCGCGGATACTCCAGAGCGCATAGCCGGCAGAGTTCTTCGATACCTTCGGCTTCTTCTCTGCTATGAGCTTTGCATTCTTCGTGAGGAGGTCGTCCATCTCGCGATATATTTTTCCCTCTAGTGTCGCGAGCTTCTTCTTGTCAGCGACTTCTTCGGGTGTGAAAGACTTAAATATCGCTTGTGATCCGTCAGAGAGAACGACTTCAAGTTCCTCAACATATTTCTCAGTTTTGCCATAAGCGAGTGTGCGTTCGCCACCAGCGTCATTTGCGACAATACCGCCGATAGCGGCGAGCTCACGGCTCGCTGGGTAAGAGGGGAGTATGAGGTTTTTCTCGAGTGTGGCTTTCTCGAAATCGCGATAGAACACACCGGGCTCTGAAATTGCATATCCATCACTTGGCGGCGAGACACCCAAGTGAACTTCGCCCATGTGATTCATGTGTTCGGTAAAAGAGACGACGACACCGGTCGTGAGTGGTCCGCCCGACATATCGGTACCAGCTGAGCGCGCGGCGAGTGAGATGTCCGCGTCGGCGCCTTGGATCTGTCGAAGGGTCGCAATTACTTTCACCACCGCACTCACGTCCTTTGCATCTTTTGGGCACACTACAATCTGTGGCATCCGCTCAAAGAGTGAAGTGTCGCGACTCATCTTCGTGAGTGTCTCGGCGTCATCTTTCACTTCTCCGCGCATCGCGCCTGCGAGTATCTTTTTAAGTTCGGCAGCTGTCATGGGTACAGTATACATTGTCAGTTATCACTTGATGGCTCGAATTCCAGACGGACAGCAAAACTTGGAGTAAGTAGTTGAATGCATAGGACTGCATTATGTATTCATGGAGAATAATCGTGACCATTCCAATTTCTTGAAAACGAAGTCAGTAAAAACACTCCGTTAGCCGGAGTATTTTTACTATATAAGCCTTGTATACACTCGTTTTCTCGTCTCGGATAGACGTGATTGGTATAGAACAGATTAGATATAGAATACATCGACAAAATTATCGAACAGTAGATGCATTATCAGGAATCTACTGTTCGTATTGACCTATAACCTTTGATCTTTGTGCCGTAGAGGCGTTTCCTTATGCCGATTCCGCATCGACCTGATGTCAAAATTGCGTGTCCAATTATCCATCATTCAGCATGTCTTTGTCGTCCTTAAATCTATACCGTCTTTTGTGCAGAAGATTGTTCAGATACTTATCCACTCACGAGATTCATATAAAGCGGAACTAATGAGTTAACATATGATTAGTTCCGCTTTACGAATGAAATCAAATCTCTACAAAAAAGACTTAATTACGACAAAGTATGCCAGCAAATTATCTGGGTACACATCTCGGTATTTGAGGCGCCTCGCAAACTCCGGTGAAATCGAAGGAGTTCAAGTCGGCCAGGTTTGGCTTATCAAGAGCGGATCGCTCACGCGCTTTTTGGATGTCCAGGCTAAACGTAAAGAGGAGCTCTCGCTCGCACACTCGACCACTCACGCTGCCGAGTACCGCGCTCAGCATCGTACCGAGGAGGTTTCGATAAAGACAGTTTCGCTACAAAGTGTTCCCGTGCTACCTTCAACACCTTGGTTGAATACCGTCAAATCAGCGCGCTCTAACGTTTTCGCATTCTCTGTCGCTGCGCTCATTATTGCTTCGGGAGCGCTTACAGCCCAAATCATTACCGATTCTCAATTTCAATCTATAACAATTGCTGACCAGCCGACCAACTCTCTCGCCGCCGTCGGGTCAACGCTATCGGTGGGTGAACAAGCAGCGCTCGCCACCTATCACACGATTCACGATCTCTTCGATTCGACGACGAGCTCTCTTGCGGTATTTTTTATTCCCGCACCAATCGTCGTAGTACCAGGAAGTGCACCAACAAAGCATGTTGCGATCACGACTGCGCAGCCAACGGTGCGTCCATCGTCAGTAAATGGGATGACCACCTATTCGAATCACACGACTACCATCGTGCAGGGAGTGTCTTCTGACTTCGTGAATCAATCGATCAGCGGACTCCGTGCCGACATTTTCTCGAATATCGCGAGCATGCTCCGACCAATCTCAACGCAAGGCTCAACAAATGCCACAACTATTCAGCAGGTGAACATGATTCAAGATCTTACCGGTCTCACGGTACGCAACGGTAACTTCATCGGCGGTACTTTTTCTGGTGGCACGCTCTCAAACGGCGTCTCGGTATCTGCGACAAATGGTTCCTTCACCAACCTCACTGCTGGTGTCACGACGCTTGCCACCACGACCATTTCAGGGAGTCTCACGGTACAAGGAGTCGCCGAGCTGACCTCTGCAACCTCAACCTTCTACGGGACTGGTATCAATTTGGCTAGTGGTTGTTTTGCAGTAAATGGTACTTGTATTACCGGAGGTAGCGGCGGAGTTGGCTCAGGCACACAAGGCCAACTTTCTTTTTATAACGCCGCCGGCACCAATCTCACTGCTACCTCCACACTCTTCCTTTCGCAAGTTGGCAATTTCGGCATCGGATCAACTTCTCCTTATGCAAAACTCTCTGTATCGGGTAACGGTGTCTTTGATGGGAACGTTCTTGCCAGCTCCTTCACCGCCACTTCAACCACCGCAACATCAACCTTTCCATATCTCTCAGCAACTCAATCGAATCTCGGTACGATTGTCGGCGGTACTTGGCAAGGAAGTACGCTTGCCGCCATATACGGCGGTACTGGCACCTCCACCTATTCAGTCGGCGATATTCTCTATGCTGATTCAGCAACAACGCTTGCCAAACTCCCTGTCGGCACCGCTGGGCAAGTCTTAAAGATCACAGGGAGTCTTCCCGCTTGGGGCACCGATCTATCGGGCAGTGGCGGCGGATCTAGCGCTTGGGCCACGACCACTAATTCACTCGCTCTCTACCCATCCACACCAACGAATGTAGTGATTGTTGGCAACAATGCGACAACCTCTACTGCGAACATTTTAGAGGTGACCGGACGGTCTTATTTCAACGGCAACGTCGGCATCGGATCAACTTCACCTTATGCAAAACTTTCCGTTGCTGGCCAAGTGGTAGGTGAATATTTCACCGCCACTTCAACCACTGCAACATCACTCTTCAGTGGAGCACTCACTGTGAACGGCGTGACAACACTTGGCACCCTCAGCGGTCTTGTCGGTGCAAACAGTGGCGTCACATATCAGGTATCAACATCAACACTGAACATTGGTGGCAATGCCGGTAC
>JBAQWN010000021.1:0-26419 GCA_049298935.1 Minisyncoccia bacterium | reverse complement strand
CCCGCATGCAAGGTCGTGCCCCGCCAGAAATTGTGCAACACCAGGTGTCGCACAATTTCTGGCGGGGAGTGCCGCTCGAGCCAGCAAGTAATTGCTGGCCCAGATAAATGATCGCCCTCGACAGAATTCGGCTTATCGATCGAGTCCGCACACATGCAAAAACCCGCGCTCCTGCGCGGGTTTTTGCTTTGCTCCAATTTCCTATCCAACCTTCCGTGAGTCAAATAAGAACTAATAATTACTTATTGCAGGAATCATGTTTACCGTAGTACTTGCTGTGATTGCACCACTGTTACAAGATATCTTGTAGAAGGTCTGAGTAGTAACTTTATCAGAGATGGATCCGGTAAGAGTATTTTGCCACGATACGCCATTTCTCGTGACAACACAGGAAGCTACATTCGCCGCCGCCCATGACACAGTCACAGTATCGCCACTCTTCACGCGATTTGGCACAGCACTGATCGAAGCTGCTGGGGCAGCGAAGTTTGTTGATATTCCTGAATCGGAAGTTGATGTTCCATTTCCCCCACCTCCACCCCCTGCATTTGTAGTGGTTGCTCCACCATTTCCATTACCCCCACCTCCTCCGCCACCGCCACCGCCACCGCCACCAGTAACAGTCACGGTCGCACTAGTGGTGACAGAAGCGTAACCATTTGTACAAGTTACTGGATATACAGTCGTCCGAATCGGAGACACATATCTTACACGCGTACTGCTGGTCATAGCTGTCGTCATTAGAAGCTGCCATGGACCATTTGTACACGATGTGGCGTTGGTCGTCACGAGTGTGAGCATTGACTGTTGATCGACAGAGATCGACGCCGGATTTGCTGAGAGTGTGGCAGTCGGTGGGTACACGCACGAACCATTGTCGGCATTCGCGCTTGGATTATAATTCGACGCCGTTGAATTGGTACAACCGTATACCGGTGGCGGTGGCGGGGGCAGGACTGGCGCACCACATTGGCCAAAACAATGCGAATCACCGTTACCGCAAGTCCAGATCTCGCCACCGTATTGATTATAATTGGAAAAACAAAAAACATGACCAGACGACGGGTCGGTGTAACAATCGCTCGAAGTTAGGGCCACCGCCACTCTCGGCATCAATAAAGACTTAAGCTCATCCACCAATAAACCAAGAACGGATGCTCGCTGAATAGAAGAAACCGTTCCAAGCGCTGCATTTATTTCACTTGCCACACCGGCCCTTTCGCCGGCAACTAAAGTAATATCATCGCCAACCACTTTCTTAGCTAGAGTAAGTGCGGCGAGCGATTCACTCTTGCGTCCAAGAAAAGCGAGCATCTTCCCTTTCCACAGATATGCCAATGTCTGATTTGAGTTCAGTTTAATTGCTTGATCCAGATGGACTAATGATTCTTTGACGAGTCTGGTTTTCGTCGCCGTTGATGTTGCTACCACCGATTCGATGAATTTTATCTTCCCCAGACCGACCCAGGCCAGCGGGAACGTGGCATCAGTCTCAGTTGCCTTCACCATATAACTATCTGCATTGGCAATATTGCCATGCATCATTTCGACGCCGCCGAGCGTATAATAGATTTCTGCTTTTGACCGAACATTCTCAGTAAGTGGCAAGGCCTTGTTATATTCTGCCACTGCCGCACTCTCGTTCTTCTCACGGAAGTAGACTCTCCCCATGTTGACGTGCGCCTCTGCATTATTTGCATCAAGCTGAATAGCCGCGAGATAATTCTCCTTTGCCTTGGCAAGATCGCCCATGAGATCATAGGCATGGCCGATACGTACACGGTAGTCTGAACTATTCGGAACAAGCACTATCGCCTTTGTGTAATTAGCGATAGCCACACTGAAATTATTCTGAATTTCATTTGCATAGCCAATTATTTTATATGCCTCAGCACTGTTCGGGTCTATCGCGAGCGCCTGACTGGCAAACTCTATTGCCTTCGTCCCATATTCTTTTTCTTTAAACTCAAGACTCCCCTTCTGCGCCCAGGTATTGGCCGTGAGCAAGAGCGCCGTGACATTCTTACTATCAGCAACAAGCATTGCGTCTGCCGCCTTGAATGCTCCGTTAAAGTCATTTTTATTATAACTACTTATTGCTCCGATCACCTGCTTATCAAGCGAGGCTAGACACTGAGTCTCAAGGGCTTTAAAACCGACAATGCTCGCACACAAAGTGCTGTCCTTACTTGCAACAGCCTTGTCGTAGATCGCATAGTCAGCGATTATATTCTTACAGTACGATATGACCGAAGCGTCACTCAGACCAGCGCACAGAGAAGAGTCCCTTTGAGCAATAACGTCTGCCACACTCAAAATCTGCTGATCTTGGCTGACCATAGTGCGCTGGTAATAATACAAACCTCCAGTGAGGGCGACTGCGATAAAGAAGATAAATGCAACGACAGCAAGAACGGCGGTGTGCGTTATTTTCGGCATGGAAATAGAAAGGCCAATGAGTTGCTAATACTTTTATGCTACCACACCACCACTCGCCTGAAGCAGGCGCGGTGTATAACGTTTGCGTTAGAAATTTCCAAAGGTCGGCACCGGATTCACCACTTGAGACGCGGTCGCTGCGACCGCGGTAGCACTTGCGTCGTTCGCACAAGAGATAACGTACGTGGTCTGTGTAGTGATAGAGTCTTGAACAGAACCGGTGAGCGCGCGCGATGCATCTGTCGTGAAGCTCTTCCACGCTGGTGTCTGACCATTCTTCGTGATAGTACAAGAGTTCACATTCTCTGCGCTCCAAGACACAATCGTCGCACCACCACTCTGTACGCGATTTGGGACGGCACTGATAGTAACCGTCGGGACGCGCACCGTCACGGTTGCCGCCGCAACCACAGAGCCTCCTGTCCCCGTACAGGTGATTTGATAGGGCTGAGTTGCAGAAAGCGACCCGGTCGACACTCCAACACTGTTGTTCGCGGCTCCTCCCGTTGAAAAACCAGTGCCGACACAACCATTGTTAGCACTAGTTGAGCTCCAGGTGAGCATAGAGGATTGCCCAGCATCAATCGTTGACGGTGTTGCCGTGAGCGTAGCGGCAGGAGTAGCAATATTTACCGTCACCGATGAGGGGGTCGACGTCCCTCCGGCACCGGGACAGGTCAGCGTATATGTTTGTTGAGTAATTAAAGCACCAGTAGACCATGAGCTAGAAGTGGCTTTAGTCCCTGACCAGCTACCAGAGGCCGCGCAAGAGGTGGCGTTCGTCGAGGACCAAGTTAGTGTGGAAGCGTTAGAATAGATAACCGGATTTGGCGATGCAGAAAGAGTGACTGTAGCGGGAGGGACACAACTACTACCGCTTAGTGTGTAGCCGGGGTTGCAGGTGATAGTGCAACTCGGGTATGCTGCAACTGCACCGTTGCTGACGGAGACAGGATTGCAGGTTGGGGCCACCACGGTGTAATAATATGCCGATGTATAAGTGGCATTACCGACTACATCTGCGGAATACAGTTGAGCCGAATGATTGCCTACGTTCGTAAAACTGCCGGAGTATGTCTTTTGTCCAGTACCGCTACAGGCAGTGGAATTCCATGCCCCATCAAGAATTATGTAACAAGTACCGTTAAGCCCGCTCCACGTGTCCTGCCAAGTGGCGGTATATGAAATACTCGTGCCCGATGTACCGCTCGCCGGAGTGATAGACATCGTGGGGGCGGCGGGGTCATTTACACAGGTACCGGTGGTGCCCCCGCCTGAACAATAGCCGCCAGCAGTGCAGACTTGAGAAGATACGGTGCAACCGTAGGTGGTCGACCAGTTCGCTTGTATTCCTGAATTATCACAGGCGTTACCATTAGGATCAGAAGGAATATCTACAGTACAGGCCGACCACCAGTAAGGATCCCAGCAGCTGAAGATCGCTTGAGGATTATGGCGACGATAATAGATTTTCTGATACCCCAGTACACTACAAGTCAGCGCCTCTGCTTTGTTGGTGGTACCAAAAAAGAAGGTCACCATGACAAATAAGATCATCGCCACGCGAGCCACCACTAATGTATATCGCCTAGTTTTGACCTTATTCATAATTTTATTTAGCCGATGTATTACCAGTAGTCGTACCAACTCCATTTACAACTGAAGTTGTGTTCGCCAAGGAAGGCATCACGTCAAGCACTACCACTGCACCCTCTTTATTCAAATTTGCGAAAACAGTATCACCGACTTGCAGGTCTTGGATAGTGATGAACGTTTCAACCATAGGCACAAGCCCGTCCCCGGGCTTGTGCTCTGCTGGATTCGTCAAACGCCGAATAACCACACTATCAGCAAGCGTGACATTCTGCTCTGTCTTACTACCATTAGTACTTGTCGTAAGAGTGACAACCTTGCCACTCACCTTCACGACCGTGCCGATAAGATTCGTTAATTTCCCTGCCACTAAATCAGATTTAAAATCACTGAGGAGTTCCTGCTGAGTTTTTTCTTTTTGCAAAATTGATGACACCTTGATATTCGGCAATTTAATCAACCCAAAATAATAGAGCGCTGAGAAAATAACTACGGCGAACGTAACAAGTAAAATCGCTAGTCGTCGTTTATCCAGTGTCCGCTCGTACATCGTTAAATCATACACCATAATAAAAAGAAACCGCCCACAAGTACCACCGGGCGGTTTCTGAAGAGCAGAGATGTTTGAAAAGAACGATTTATACACCAAGTTCCGCTCTCCACCTTGAGGTACTGAGACCTATTCCGTTTGTACACTCTTTGCCATTCTTAAAACGACCATCGCACTTTCTAAATTCGATTGAACGGCCTGGCATATCCACATCTTCACCCATTGACTTAAGACCGTCCCAACTCTCCTTATTGTGGACCTTTCCGCAATCTGGATGGTGACAAATAATGTTCATAAAGGACTCGCTCATAATGCCTCCTCGTCAGATGATTTTTCATAACGCCCAAAAAGAAGCCCCTCCAGAGGATACCACGAATAATTCACTGACAACCCACGCTACCTCCTCGGTTCGTATCCTGGCGTATATTCAATCTTAATATCGTCAACCCATTCAGTGCCTGGGATAATGCTCAGGACCTTGCCGAAGATCTTAGAGTCTTCTTGATTCACCACGATAGAATGATACCCGCCATCTTTGTTTTCAGGATTTAAAAAGACAACATCACCTGCCTTGGTATACCGTTTGATCACGGCCATATTCCCCACAATCGCGACCACCCGATCGCCATTCTCAACATACTCAGTCACTTCGACAATGACATAGTCGCCATTGCGAATCCCCGCGTCCTGCATACTGTCGCCAACTGCCTTAATCGCGGCGATATTGGTGTGCACATTGACCATACTTTTATCAATAAGGATATATTCTCCAAATTCGTCCTGCGCATAGACCTCCATCGCATCACAACCAGCAGATGCGATCACTGGGACCTCAATAAAGCCTGAAGGGATACTCGCCCTTTCAAGAATCTGTATACTGCGATGCTGAAAAGGATCTCTCTTGATCAGACCCTTGCGCTCAAGAGTCTCTAAACGCTGAGTAACACTACGCAATGATCGTAGCTTAAACTCGTCGCGAAGCTCTACGATGGTTGGTGACTGCCCATGCTTAGCGATATGACGCTTCAAAAATGAATGAGTTTCTTCTTGTGCTGGCGTGAGAGCTTTTCGATGCAACATACAAACAGAATATCACCTGAGCATTTTATGTAAACGACGTTATCCACAACTCTGTACACAATACACACAACTTATAGAAATAAAAAAGGCTCGCCGTTCGTGTCTTACAACACTACTAAGCGAGCCTTACTCAACTCAACTGCTCTGACTAATCCGGCAGGTCCAGATCAACATCTCCCCCTTCCACATCAGTCACTGGATAAATACAATTATCCTTGCTGTCGTAGACATGATACAGAAACTCTATCGCGAGCTCCGTTACGTTATGCACGTCTGCGACTTCGCGCGCCTCTTCAAGAGAGGCATAGTTGCCAATCAAGAAGGTTTCTCCTCCCAAACCCTGACCGATACCAACTACTCGAAACAATCCAGAAGGAGCTTCTTGCTCTCTCTTCTCGCCCACATCACTTGTTCCCATATACCCTCCTTATGTTGGTATGTAGTTAACTAAGGCCTCGCCCCAGCCTGGTACGGCGGGCGCGAATGAGGACAATGATGACGCTCTCTATATTCTTCTTTGCCATCAAGAGTTTTCCCGCAAGCCCAACTGCCTTTTTTCTGGCAGAATTTCCTCTGCATTTTCATCGCCATAGCAATCTTTTTAAGAAGTTCCCTGAAGTACTTCAGGTGATCACCCTCCAATATGATGCCTTCCCTCTTGAAGAGTTTGAAACTATTTTTGACGGCTATCAATTCCTGATGATCGTCAAAAGTAATCTCATTAGGTTTCTTTTGCAATAGCGAGGCGAGCGTTGACGCTAACAAAGCCAGGGCAGGGTGGGTGGTTCTTATGGGCACTACAATTATCTTCATCTGACCTCCATTATTGACTCTATAAATGATCTATACAAACGAGCTTAAATAGCCCGCCCTCTCTTTTAAAGGTATCACACTATGTCGCCAATGTCAATATCGTGCTGTGCTTTGGCCTGATCACGATAACTTTCTTCTTCCACCCCTTAAGAAAATCGGTAGTAGAGATCTGCTGAGCGCCCTGCGCCATCGCAGGGTCGTTATAATACACAACACCGTCGTGAATACCATTAATAACCACAAGGTGCGGTACAGTACTTTTTGGATCAAATTTATAATGTATGGCGAGTATCACCGGACCACCGTCCAACAAGATTTTAAATTTCTCAAATGCCGTTTTAGAATCTAGTTTCGACAAATCGTGATACTTCCCTTCGAGACCATACTTTTGCGATAACTGAATCAGACCTGCATATATCCACCCCGCATTCTTCGCATACGCACCTACGGCAATCCCCCGTTTGAGCAAAGTATTAACCGAGACAGCGTCTGGCTTATAGTAATCGATTATCATCGTCAGACTGGTGATACCACAGCCTACCTTCTGCCACTTCGGTGCTTGAATATCCTTAAACTGTGAGTAGAAAGGTACAAAGGGGATACTGGTCGATGCGACTATGGCCACCGGAGGGCTCATAGGGACGGCCATGGGTAAGAACATCTGGATATTGTCTCACATCAAGACGTGCGAGAAAAGTGTACTCTTCTAGTATTTGTGGCATAAAATGCGCGAGAATTGCCTAGTCCTGCACAATAACAAGCGTCCCCAGATCAGCCCATTCATATAGTCTTTTCGCTTGGTCGGGAACCATGTTCACACAACCATGCGACCATTGCTGTCCAAAGTGTGAGTGCCAATAAGCACCGTGGATAGCTCCACCATCTTCCGTGAAGTAGAGATCCCACGGCACACCGGGCAGATCATAATATTGATCACTGATACCAGGGAGTGGTCCCTGCATATAGCTATCTGGAGTTTTCTTATACACCCAAAACAATCCTTTCGGGGTAGGAGTGAGATCGAGACCGGCTGAGATAGGCTGCTGCAGAAACAGAGCGTCCGCATCATAGGCACGCAACTCTTCCTGAGAAAGATCTATGACAATACGCTTGGTGCTCGAGGCATTAACTCCAGCGGTTGTGGTAACGAGTCCCCTATCAAAAAATGAGTGCACCTGATCGGCCGCGACATACCACGAACCTTCGATTCGTTCGGGGTATCGAATATCGCCGTCATAACCGATCTTGTACCACACGCGCCCTTCTATCGTTGTTATTGTGTCTGCAACCTTAAAGACGATGCCATTGCGCAACTTTTTTAATACCGAATATTCAAGTCCTGGGCCTGAGCGCATATTGACGCAGGGATTGCCCCCAAAGTCTGATCCGCAACTATCTAATACTTCTATATATTGACTCAATTTCTCAGGAACAGACGCCGAAAACTCGTCAGTCGATGAGGCTGTCGTGACCGCCATCAAGACGCTCGCCGGCTCCTTCGATAGTGGTGGAGGCAATACTACAACCGACTGCACAAATAGAGCCACTCCTATGATACTAAGTGTGAATAGTGGCTTATGACGCAGGAAACGATCCATGGCGACTATACTTACATAAAGTCGCATTTTATACAATACATGACTAATTTAGGCAAATAATCTCTTTTAAGCTGACTTCTGTCGAATAACCTATACTGTTAGGACATGAAGCGATTCGTAGTACTGAATAAAAAAATTGGTGAGACACCTCTCGCGACGGTGCAGGAATGGAAAGCACAGAACCCAGCATATGCCGCCGTACCAGCGTCATATGCTGGGCGCCTTGACCCGATGGCCTCGGGGAAACTCCTTATTCTTCTTGGTGATGAGTGCAAACAACAAGGAGTCTACACTCGACTCGATAAGGAATACGTTATCGAAGTGGTGCTTGACCTCGGGAGTGATACCGGCGACGTGCTGGGTATACCAGAATATGCCGAGCGAGAAATACATCCGAAAAAAGAGAAGCTCGCGGCGGTACTCCGCCGCGAGCTGGGCGCGCACCAGCGCGCCTACCCCGTATTCTCTTCAAAAACAGTGAACGGTAAACCACTCTTCCTCCACGCACTTGAAGGAACACTTTCGCTCATACAAGTGCCAGAACATATCGAACGTATCTACCACATCAGAAACGATATTCCCTTAACAATTTCTTCTGCAGAACTCGAAATAAAAATAGCAGAACTTCTCGATCGCGCACCGCGCACCGATGAGCCATCAAAACGTCTCGGTGAAGACTTTCGCATCGACACGATTCGCGCACACTGGGAATCAATCTTTAGAAACATGCCTGAAAGAAATTTCACCGTACTCCGCTTGAAAGTGACCTGCGCCTCGGGGACCTATATGCGCTCGCTCGCCGGACGCATCGGCGAAGCACTCAATACCAAAGCACTCGCACTCTCTATCACCAGAACGAAAATAGGCACCTATATTCCCATTTTTAAAACGGGCTGCTGGTTAAAAACATATTGAAGCAACTTCCCACCTTCATGAGAAAATGAAAAAGCTGGTACGAGTAATCGTAGCCAGCTTCCCATCCACACTTACAGTCTCTCGTTCATACTTGCCTAGGCAAGTTATAACGCGTCACAAGGAACATAGAAATAATACCTGCGGTTCTTTGCCTGCCATTTCTCAGGTATTCCTTCAAATACATAAGCTTTCTCTTCAGGAACATACCCGACATACCAGCCACGAACAAATTCTGCCCGCTTCCCCTTACCCCCATTTCCTACTGGAAAACAGTTGGCTTTGATTGGTGGATTAAAAAAGTACGATTGCCCGCGAACATATTCCATGCCGACCTTTTTTACCTCTATCTTCTTGACCACGACTGCCTTCTCCTTTTGGGTATTTCTTTTCCTCTCCTTGACTACCATCTGACACTCCTCCTTTAATGCATGAATGGGCACAAAAATCTAATCTCGATTTCTTATACACCACAACACCAATTCCGTCAATCTCCCTTCCTGATACGTCCTGTAGTATATTTCGGTGGAATGTTCTTTAATCGTAAAGAGTGATCTTATATGGGGGTGACGAATGAAGAAACCTAAAGCAGGCAAACGAGCAAAGAGAAAGAAGAAAGTACATTGCAATTTGCACCACAGAAAACCTTCTAGCATCGGAGGAGACAGCAGTGTAATAAACCTGGTCCTGGTCCCTATTCACCATCACAGCGCTTGGCATGCACTTTTTGCAAATCGGACAGCACAAGAAATCGCGGATGCCATAAACGAAACATGGCTTGATCACGATTTTTATTTCGTAGTTAGAAGGAGGTATAGACGCCGCCGCAGACATGGATGAACAAAAAGGGCTCGATTCGTCGAGCCCTTTTCCATTTAATTAAATCCTTCCAACAATGCGCACGCATCATATTTCCCTCCATTTCCCATTCTTATTGTGTTTTCCATAGTGCTTGATACAGTTAAAAGGCGAAGGTGGTTTTTCTTATTAAGAATACTTAATTATTATGAAAAAAATATTATTTCTTTTTTTGGCGATTGTACTATTCGCAGAACCAGCTCATGCCACTATTAATGTAGAGAATTTTAAAAGTCCCGATATTAAGAATGATTATTGCGGAGCAGCTATTGATTTTCGTTTTTGTAAATGCGCATTTCATGGTGATAAGAATTATTGCAATCAAATCGGGAAAACTGAATCGAGTGCAAACGAGACTGTCCAGAGCGGGTTTACCGCATATGTAGGACAACGAAAAGCGCAATTTGCATCTAGTTGCGGTGGGGATAACGATATCTTAAGTGGAAACACCTGTACCCGATGTTCTGGAGAACATTTTCGTTATAAAAATGCTTGTGAGACTCATGTGAAAATGTGCGGCACAGAAGATCTTCATTTGCGTTTTGATGTTAAAACAGAGTCTTGTGCGTGTGAACCAAATTTTGAAAAGAAAGAGAGCGGACTTTGTGAAGAAGTTGGGCCCGTCGAAATTAAATTTGATTGGGTGAACGATGAGAATCCTCCCTTTTTAGCTGATGGAAAAAATGTCGGTGTCGCAAATGTCTCTGTACAATCACTGAAAGAAAAAGGGCAACCATTTGTGCCGGTAAAAATGGTCTTAACGGCTGGATCTTTGGGCATGCTAAAGGTCGAAAATGAAGGAGACAATCACTATCGCGTAACCTACACGACCCCTAATCTCATCGGCTCTGATCCCTCGAAGAATTATCACAGCGGAATAAATCTCAACTTTACCGCCCTGAACGCTGACCTGAAAAAGGAAGAGCAGGACAAAGTTATTCCTGTAGATCTCGTTCTCTACACTCCTATTAAGATTTCTGCCTATGGATTTGAAGTCAAGAAAGAAAACGCCGTTTTTAAAGGAGGTCTTGTTAACTCAGAGGTCAATATTAAATCAGACAAAAATGAAGAAGAATTTTTCTCAATCGTGGGAGCAAAAATTGAATTGCCAGTAGAGAAAATTTTTACCACCGATGATAAGGGTCAGACTAAAATTCCAACACCAAACGATTTTCTCAAAGGTAAAACAGATGATTTCAAGTTTACCCTTGTCTTAAATGAAGACGTTGAAAAACAACTCTCACAGTCTAGAAAAAAATTGAGTGATTTGGGAGTCTTGGGTGAGAATGCGGTGGTTAAAACTTTTTTGGCTGATTTTGTAGGAAATCTTGCTAAGGCTAAAAATGATACGGAGCGAAAAAGTCTTGTAGCTGGTTTGAAGCGATTAAATTACGCTCTTTTCTTCGTGAACAAAGGACAGGTGTTCGGGAAGGATTCGGCTGAGTCTCTAGCGACAGTGACCAAAGACGCGGCCGCAAACATGATAGATCTTCTTGACTCAGTGACAGGAATGACCGGAGAAATTACTGATAAAATTAATGCAAAGGGTGTAAAGCTTGGTGAGAAAGCAGTAGCAAATATCTCAAAACAGATTAGCGCTATACGTAAGGCGAGCGTATTAAAGCTTGGGGCGGCTATGCAGGCAGGCGTGAGCTACTATGCGCCAGATTCAAAAATTTATCTTGGAGGATTGTTGAAATTCTTAGAGGATAAGTATGTAATTGCCGATAACCTAAAAGAAGCTAAGGCGTCATCACTCGAAATAGATAAAGGAATAAAAGAATATTTCATCAAGCAGGTGAATAGTGCCTCGGTAGTTCAGATGAAAAAAATTGAGTCCTTTATTGTGAGCGGAAATGAAAGTAGCTTCCCTACGCTCGATGATTCTGCCGATTTAGAGATTGCTAAAAGTAATTATTCAAACTTGGCCGACAAATATATTAAGGCTGAAAAAGGAGAGTATTGGAGGACGATGACGAAATCGTGGTTTGACCTCGGCTTTGATACCGTAGGGAAAGGCGCGTCGATCGTCTTCCCTGAATTTTCGGTCATTATCGGGCAAGTCGAAAATATGTACAAGGTGGCACGATCTGGATTTGTTGATGCTCCAAATATGTTTAAGTGGTACAGAACACATGGCGACATCATGACACAGGTAGATAATGGGCTAAAAAATTCACTAGGTCAAAAAGACGATACGCAAGCACAGGCAATAGAAAGTGGAAATTCTTTTGCACTGATTCCCGTCGCTCACGCAGAAAGCTTGCCTGACTCAAGCCAATTTATGGACGCAGTAGCAGATGCGCAAATATATAAGAGTTTGGCTGAGATAGGCACCATTTTTGCAGGAGAATTCCCCGGAGAAGCAAAAGAATTTAACGTTGTGATTGATCAATTAAAAGAGAAGTCAGATACTGCTTCTAAAAAAGCACAGGAACTTCAGGTAAGCGCTAGCGAAAATATCCCTAAAGAAGATTATGCCCTCTGGGGAATTCCCGAAACTTCCCTACTGGTAGAAGCGGGAAATACTAAAATCATCTTCTTCGGCGCCGCCATCTTTGTAGTGATAACCGTGATACTTCTTTTGAGAAAAAGGAAATAGCGAGTAGCGGAAAATGGTGTCAGGTGCTTTTTCAACAACAAACAACTCCGCAGTAAGCGTTGCTTGCACGCTTCCCCGCGGTCGCCTCGTTCAAAAACAAAAACGCCCTCAGAAGGGCGTTTTGTTTTACTCACTCGGCTCCGCGGGTAGGATTCGAACCTACGACCAACTCGTTAACAGCGAGCCGCTCTACTACCCGCCTCGACTCGACGTCTTCGGCGAGGCGGGCCGCGGAATGCGCCCCCGAAGGAGCGTATTTGCATACTAACCGAAAAACGGCTTACCGCGCAATAGCGCTGAAACATGTATTATACTGATACCTATGCGCGACCGCATTTCTAAACTTTTCTTTATTATCGTACTTGTCGGAGTTATTTCGGGAAGTGCACTGTTCGCCATCCTTTCAATAGTGACTTTACAGGCGAAACACGAACAAGTCCTGTCCAATGAGCCAGACCAGTTCCCTGTCACGGTTGACCCTAAAAACAGACTTATTGTCGAGAACGCTCAGGTGAATGCTTCTTTTGAAAATCCTAGTTCACCTTTTCAAGCGGCAGTTGGAAATGTTGGAAACATCCTATGGAGCGCGTTTGAATGGATTGCGACAACCCTCACTGACGCATCGTGGTACCAGAGTGTCGCGGCAGTTGCGGGTGCACCTCGACTTGTCACAATCACTCCGGGGATGCGCAAGGAACAGGTGGCGAGCACTTTCGCAAAGACGCTTGGGTGGAATAAAAATATGAAGTACGCCTTCATGACTGCGACGACGTCTGCCCAAGCACCATCTTCAGAAGGCTCATTCTCACCCGGCACATACTCGGTCACGATGGGTATGACACCAAAAGAAGTACGCTCGCTCGTCGAGGAGCGTTTTATGAACGACATCCTATCTCACTACGGGACGACGACGGCGAGTATCGTGCCTCTCCACGATGCCCTCATCATCGCTTCACTTATCCAACGTGAGACAATCGGAACGAGCGATATGCGCCTCGTGTCCGGTGTTATCTGGAATAGACTCTTTCTCAATATGAAGCTTCAACTCGATGCTACTCTGCAATATGCAAAAGCGGACGAAAAATCTGTCACGAGCTGGTGGCCGAAGGTAGTGCCTGCTGACACGCGACGTCGCTCGGCATACAACACTTATATACATGAGGGGTTACCGCCGACCCCCATCGCCAATCCTTCAGTCGCCGCAGTGCTCGCCGCCCTCAACCCGATCAGTACCCCGTGCCTATTCTATTTTAACGACACAAAAGGAAATATTCTTTGCACCAACACCTATAAAGAGCACGTTGCGCTCTTGAAGAAATATTACGGACGCGGAAAGTAAGTTAGGTTCTCGGGTCTGACTTTTCCCATTCGATAATCGAACCAGCCTTGAGCTCAAGCGCACCTGCCTTGCGGACATAGCGCCAATTCCCTTTTGGGACGAGATTGTAATGCTTTGCAACACTGAGAGCGTCGGCGACCTCCCACAAATCTTTTCCTGTCGTGATCCAGCTCGTGCCGAAGCGTCGCATATCAAGCGGCTTTGAATAACACTCAAGAGTCTTTTCGCATGTCTCGTTTAAGAACCATTCGTGAAAATAGGAAAGGGCGAGCTCGCGAAGAGTACGATAAATAGGATCGCGAAACCTGAGGACCGCATGATTCGTTTTGCTGATAGCGCCGAAGTAGCCGTTACGCTTGTAGAGCGCAACAACGTGGTCGACGTCTCCTCTCCCAAGGCGCGATGAGAGATTCATGATAAGGGGTGATTCACCCGCGATCCAGAGCGCTGTCGCGGCGAACATCGCCCCCTCGATACAGTGAGCCTTCTGCTCGGCGAGCACTTGGCGCGGTGACCGGTGTGTGTCTCCGCTCTTTTCTAGATTCATGGGGAGCGCGTCGAGAAAATCTTGAATCTTTATCGGCGTCGAGAGCTTGGCGAGTGTCGCATACTCTTCTCGCGTGAGTCCTGAGGCAACGTGTGTGAGATGAGTCATTTGTATAAGCATAACGCAGAAAACGCCGCCCCGTTGCGGGGCGGCGTTTTCCTACGCAAACTCTATTTTACCGCAAGTGTCTCGCTACTCTTCTTCACGAGCGCAACAAGCTCGGCCTGCGTCTTTGGGAGATGATTGATATCAACATATCCCACAACGCGGATAATAGTGCCCTTGCAGATACCAAGAGCATTTGCAGCATTTCTCACGGTACCGGTAACTTTATTTGTGTAGTTGATATCCGTGCCAAAAAGAATATCGACGCGATTGGTAAGTTTCGCATTCATTGAATCCTCAATAACTCGATAACCTATGTGCGACGCAACAGTGTCATAGCCACAATTGTTATCACCCTCTGGCAGATTCGAACCATCGATCTCGATGATCGTACCGAATGGTAATTCAGCAGCAAGGTCACCTGTACGCGCCGCGACAATCTCTGGGTTCGAATACGCACCTGAGGCCGTCTCAAACGGAGTATCGTCGGTCTGCTCTGGAACAGCGTTATATGCTGTGAGTGCCACTACATAGCTCGGTACCACAGGCACTACTGGCGCAGGAGTACGAGACGCAACCATGTGCGCCATAGGGAACGATATGCTTCCGAACAAAAGCGAAAAGCCCATAAGGGCTCCTAGGATTGGCATTGAGTGTAAAGTTACCGAAACAGTCAATGACCGCCTCGTTATTTAGATACTAACACATTGACAATCCGCTGTCAATACGTGCCGTCCTGTCTTGCACCATTTACTAACACATACTCCGCAGCACAAGCATGAGAAATGGTATTGTTGAGAAGAGTATTCACTATGGATTTTCTTTTCTTTGTACATATTATTGCGCTGATTTTTTCATTCTTCGTCTGTGGAGCGATGCTCGGTGCAGCATTTTCAAAACCATTCCGTACAAAAGTAGCAGAACTCCTCCATCTCGAACATCTCCTACTCAATAAGTCATATAACAATCCTATTCTTAGACCAGGAACGAACCCGTGGACGGCTGAAGCAGTCTTAAACCCCGCGGCAATCGTTCTCAACGGGCGAACCCATCTGATCTACCGCGCGATCGGTATGGACGGCGTCTCACGACTCGGATATGCGAGTAGTCCTGACGGCATCATCTTTGACAAGAGATCTACCCACCCCGCCTTCGTCGCGCGCAATCCGAGACACCTCTCTACGCACCTGCGTCGCTACTCACCAACCATGTATCCCTCAGGCGGGAGCTGGGGCGGGTGTGAAGATCCTCGCATGGTACTCATCGACGGGCGTATCTATGTGACATTCAATATGTTCGACGGGTGGGATTATATACGCGTTGCCGCTATCTCTATAGCTGAAGATGATTTCATCGCCGAGCGATTTGGCGCGTGGAGTGGTCCTTATATATTGTCGATGCCCGGCCAAGTCCAAAAAAATTGGGTACTCTTCCCTGAAAAAATTAACGGCAAATTCGCCATACTGCACAGCATCGCACCAAAGATCGAGATCGCCTATCGCGATTCGATCGAAAGCATCGGTACGAGCGAGCCACTGATCGAGAGCTGGGTAGGTGCACGAGGCGACCTACCAGAACGTAAAGACGTATGGGATAGTCGTATCCGAAGTGCCGGCCCACCTCCGGTAAAAACAGATCGCGGATGGCTCCTCTTCTATCACGCAAACAGCGCGGACGAACCAAGCCGCTACAAGCTCGGTGCGATGTTACTTGACCTTGATGATCCGACAAAGATACTCTACCGTTCCTCTGCGCCGATCCTCTCACCTGACGAGCACTATGAAAATGAAGGCAAGCCGGGCATCGTCTACGCTTGTGGAGCATGCGTACATGATGAAATTCTCTTTGTATACTATGGAGGTGCTGATAAAGTCGTCTGCGTCGCGACGACACCACTCAACATATTCCTCGATGCGCTCATCAGTGGCAGTCAGCCAACACTCACGACCGTACTACCCACACAAACCACCTAACTATGTTTGTTATTCACCGAGAACCACATAATCCAATCCTCTCGCCGAGGCGCGAGCACCCTTGGGAAGCTCTTGCCACCTTCAATCCGTCAGTTATCCGCGAGAAAAACGGCTGGCGCATGTATTATCGTGCACTTTCAAACCCAGCCGCACTTATCTCACCCTATGCTGAACAATCGACGATAGGCGAGGCATTTTCTGAAGACGGCATACACTTCCATTCACGCCGACAGGTACTTGTCCCCGAAGAATCATGGGAATCGTTTGGGTGTGAAGATCCGCGCGCAACTATCTTTGAAGGTGTCACCTATCTCACCTATACCGCACTCGGCGGCTACCCTTTCTCAAAAGAAAATATTAAAGTTGCTATCGCCGTGGCTCGCGATGGCGAAAACTTCACCGAGAGACATCTCGCTACGCCGTTTAATGCTAAAGCGTTCGCAATCTTCCCCGAGCGAGTTAATGGAAAAGTTGCTGCATTGCTCGCCGTTCATACCGATGACCCTCCTGCTGAGATATGCCTCGTATATGCCGATACAATCGAAGACTTCTGGTCACCCGCATTTTGGGAGACCTGGTATGCAAATTGGAAATCGCACGCCGTTTCTTTTAGACGCAATAGCAATGATCATGTCGAGGTCGGGAGTCCGCCAATCCTCACTGAAAAAGGATGGCTTATCTTTTATTCTTATATTGAAGATTATTTTAGCGGAAATGAGCGGGTCTTCTCTATCGAAGCCGCTCTTCTCGATCGCGACGATCCCTCGAAAATAATAAGTCGCACCGAATCGATACTGGTTCCCGAAGAAATCTACGAGAAGTATGGCGTCATTCCCGACATCGTCTTCCCTACCAGCGTGAGTATTGGTGATAATGGTCAGCTCGACTTGTGGTACGGCGCCGCCGACACGGTCTGTGCCAAAGCGAGTGTGAAGATGAACGATCTCTTGCGCGCCCTCGACCCTGAGCGACCCGCACGCACCTTTACTCGTGCAGAAAAAAATCCGATTCTTACGCCACAAGGCGACGGATTCGAAAGTCGAGACGTCTTCAACGCCGCCGCGATTGATATTGAGGGTACTGCATATATCCTCTATCGCGCGATGGACACGGCGAACACTTCGACTATCGGCCTCGCGATTTCGAAAGACGGCGTCACGATCGACGAACGTCTACCAGTGCCGGTTTATGTGCCACGCGCTGAATTTGAAATGAAACGTGGGAGCCCGACGGGTAATTCAGGATGCGAAGATCCACGCATTGTGAACATCGACAACACTCTGTACTTAACCTACACCGCTTACGACGGAGTGCACGCACCAGCTGGAGCGGTGTCATCGATCAGTGTCGCCGATTTTCTAGCGCGACGATTTGAGAAGTGGAGTATGCCCTTTCTCTTAACACCCGACGGCATAGATGATAAAGATCTTGCTCTCCTACCTGAAAAAATAGACGGGAATTATCTGCTCTATCACCGCATCAGTGGTCGGGTCTGCGCCGATCTCTTGCCGAGCCTCACCTCGGGCAAGCGCGTGAGCCGTTGTATCGAGATCATGGGCCCTCGACGCGGGATGTGGGACGGTGCGAAGGTCGGGAGCGCGGCACCACCGATAAAGGTCGGGGACAATTGGCTGATGATCTATCACGGTGTCTCACGACACTCGACCTACCGCCTCGGCGCCGCGCTCCTCGACCCTTCGGGTACCGCAATCATCTCACGCACCGCCGACCCGATCTTCGAACCGCTCGAGCAATATGAAAAAGAGGGCGAGATACCAAACGTCGTCTTCTCTTGTGGCACAGTCGTCCGCGATGACACAGTCTATCTCTACTACGGCGCCGCCGACAAAACGGTCTGTGTCGCGACCGCCTCACTCAAGCATATCCTTGACGCACTCTCATGACTAAACTTGTAATTTTTGATCTCGATGGCACGCTCGCCGAGAGCAAACAACAGCTCACGAGCGGGATGGCCGAACAGCTCTCACGACTTCTCGCTGTCACAAAAGTCGCTATTATCTCAGGTGGTGCGCTCTCACAATTTTTAAAACAAGTTGTCGCACAGCTCCCCGTCGGCACCGAACTCGCCAATCTCTACCTCCTCCCCACATCGGGCGCGGCACTCTATGAATTTCAAAATGATGACTGGAAAAAGATTTATGAAGAACGCCTGTCAGAAAAAGAAAAAGATACGATTGAAGCGGCAATGATGATTGCTATAGAAAAAACCAAAACTATCGACCTTGCCAAGCCCGCGTGGGGCGACCGAGTTGAGTACCGTGGAGGCCAAGTGAGCCTCTCAGCACTCGGCCAGCACGCACCCATAGCTGAGAAAAAAGCATGGGACCCTGATCACTCAAAACGCCACGCGCTCCAAGCGATGATTGCCGAGCGACTTCCCGCCTTTTCGGTCAAAATCGGAGGCATGACCACTATCGACGTTACGAAGCGCAATATCGACAAGGCGTATGGCGTTCACCAGCTCTGCGAACGACTGCGTATTCGCGAAGAAGATTCTCTCTATGTCGGCGACGAGCTCGGAGATGGTGGTAATGACGAAGCAGTATATAAAACAGATGTGCACGCCAGAAGTGTCAAAGACCCTATCGAGACTGCATATCTTATTGAATCACTCTTGGCTACTTCATAAGTCGCACAAGGCGAATAGTTTCAAAAGAATGACGACCGCGGAGGGCATGGAAGATAGGTGAGAGCTTGTCGCCTGTTGCCGTAGCGAGCGCCTCATGGATCTCGTCGATAATGTCGATCGGGACAAGATGGGCGAAGTCGGCGCGCACCAGCTTCCCTAGCTCATGAAGCTCTTCGAGATGGTGCACGATGGTCGAGGCGACAAATCCGCGACCTTTAGCCGCTTCTTTTAAACTTTTTGCTTCTCTCACCGCCTTAAGCGTCTCGGTGAGGCGGCCCGGGAGGCTGCCGTCCCTTTTTTTCGAAGATGCACCCAGTGGCGTGCCGTCCTCGGCCGCTTTACTGGGCCACGCTCCATCCATCGCCTTCACAAACTTCTTCTGCATATCAGTCGCCTCTTTTTCTGGCATCAAAGCGAAGGCATCACGCGCGGCGTCTGACGCCGCGCGAAAGTCTTTATCTTTTTCTAAAATCTCAGGATGCACTTCAAGTGCACGCGCATTAATCCCTGTGAGATACACACCCGAGAGCCGCCGCACGCGCGAGAGCGCAACGTATCCCTGACCATATTCAAACGCTTTTGAGAGATCGATAATCGCCGCATCCATACTCATCCCCTGACTCTTGTGCACCGTCATCGCATAGGCAAGGCGAAGTGGTATCTGCGCGACACTCGCCTTCACCTTGCCCTGCTCCTCAACATTCCATTCCATCGGTTCGGTACTCACCGTCGCACGATCCTTTGTCTTCACGATCGGATACCCGCTCGCATCCCAACCAGTGACGACACCGAGTGTGCCGTTCACAAACTTACCTTGCGGAGAATTCTTGGTGAACATCACCGCCGCACCCTCCTTCAACTCAAGAGTCTCAGGCGAGAGGCATCCGCGAATAAGTCCTTCCACCAGAGTATCCTTCCCTTTTGAGCTCATACGGAACTTCTTCGCTGTACCAGGGATCTTTGCGAGCTCGTCAGAATTGATACGATCAACATCGGCATTGTGTGAGAAAAGTTTAGGAGCATCCAGCACCAAATCAGATTTGGTGCTGGACAAGTCAACACATCGAGTCGTCAATATCTCGTGATGCAACTCTTCTACATTTCCCGAACGTATCGCCCCGAGCACATCGAGAAATGCTGAATCGTCTTGTCGATATTGCTCGGTGAGATAACAGGTGATGGGATTCAAGTCGCGCCACACCGGCGAAGCATAGGCAAACTTCACACCGCCACCACGCGAGATCGGTGGGAGCTGGAAGAAGTCGCCAACAAGGATCACAGAGAGTCCACCGAAAGGCTGGTCGATACGCCGCACTTCGCGACAGATAGAATCGGCCATCTCGAAGGTCGCCGCCGAGAGCATCGAGATCTCTTCGATAATCAGCACCTTCGCTTTTTGTATCCGCTTCGCGACATGCTCTTTACCGGCGATACGATCCACATCGGCCTTTGAGAGCGAGCTCGCGATACCGATACCACTCCACGAATGCATCGTCATCCCACCTACGTGCGTCGCCGCGATGCCCGTGGCGGCAGTCACCGAGGGGTCGATACCCGACGCATGGAGCCAATCGATATATGAATTAATCGTATGCGTCTTGCCACTCCCCGGCTCGCCCGTGAGAAATACGTTTGCACCTGTCTTCAATATCGTCAGTGCCTCGCCTTGGGTCATGCGGGCATTCTAACACTTGCGAGGAACGCCTTGCGAATCTCGGGCGGGAAATGCTCGATCGCATAGCGAAGCGCGGTACGCGGCATCTGCGCCTTATGTTTATTTAGAAATGTGGTGAGTGCCGGGAGCGACACGCGCTTACCGACCTCACGCAACATCCATCCAGTCGCCTTGTGAATAAGATCGTGGGTGTCGGTGAGAAGAATCTCAACAATCGCAAAGGTGTCGGCACTTTCGCGATTGCTGATGAATGCAAATGTCGCGACTATCGCGATGCGTCGCTCCCAAAGATTTTTTGACTTCGCGAGCTTGTATAACACACGCCGATCTCGCTTTAGCAAATAAGTGCCGAGGATGTTCGGTGCCGACGTGTCGACCAAGTCCCAATTGTTAACGCGCTTTGCGTGCTTCAAATAAAACTTTGCGATTTTTTCATGAGTCTTCTCATCACCTCGCTTATATTGGTCAACCAATATCAAGAGCGCCGTGAGCCGGCACTCGTGTGTCTTATGTTCAAGAAGTTTTTCTACCTCACCGAGCGCGAGCCCACGATACTTCTTCGCGACCTTTCTCTGTTCAGGCACCGTCACACCAATGAAAACATCGCCCTCGCCATACTGCCCTTTGCCAGTTTTAAAAAACCATTCACAATTTCTCGCACGCACCGTGGTCCCGAGACTCTTCAGCTCGCGCTCTACGGTGCTCGCCGTCGGCAATGCGTTTGTAATGAACGCCAGCTTCTTCTCGCGTGGCCATTTCTTAATCTCGGCTTCGCGCTTCGACGCAGAGCTACGGTCGGGACTCTCCTCAGTATAGACAATGCACTTCGCTTTCTTTGCCCTCGTGAAGTGCGCACCAATACCACTCTTATGTTCAAGAAACCTCCGCTCCACATCAGTCGTGATACCGGTGTAGAGCGACCCGTCTTCGCATTCGAGTATGTATACGAAATATGGTCTCTGCCCGACGCGCTTATTCATTTATCACGACTTCCCCAAATCAGCGGCTTGGATAGGGCTCTGTATCTCGGGTGGGGCCATGCTGATTTCTCCAAACTGCTTTTCATAATTCTGGATCTGCGAGATCATCCACAGCGCGACACTCTTCATGGTCTGCGGCGTCGCCGCAAAGGAGTCGAGACTATTCCCCGAGGTGAGTGCAAAAGAGAAAATCTCCTTATTCCATCCGCCAATCGCCCCGTCACACAGCTTCTTCGGCAATTCGTTTATATCTATTTTTTTAGGATCAATCATGAGTGGTTGTGACGTATTTATTAAGTTCAATTTGAACAAGGATCATCGCTACGGGCGAAATAACGAGATACAAAAGGAACCAGAGAATCGGACTGTTATCCTTTTTTACGAAGATAGAGAAGCCCTCTGCGTAACGGTAGAAAAAATAAATGTTTACTAGCGGAATGATAATGAGCCAAGCGGTAGGTATTTTTGCGCCCAAACTATTTATCTCCTCTTTTGTTTTGACGGTCCAGTAAATGGCGTAGATACAAAAGGTAATAATAGAGAGGATAATAATGGCGACAGGGTCACGGTGTTTGATTTGCATAATACTTACTAGGATAGCATGTCTGCCCTGCTGGCACAGAGGTTAAACCACCAGTAGATGTTGATTGGTCACTTCTAAGGCGCCGCCTCAGAAGTCACTCTGCACGATTATGTCAATGATAATCGTGAATTTATGACAAAAATCGCAGTCTTTCACGATTATTCGCACTTTAAAGCTTATTTTGACTGACGATTAGCGATGAGCTTCCAGACGACGAGGAGAATGCTGAGGGAGGTGAAGATCTCGGCAGAGAGCCGTGCCGCGTCATCGCGGTAGAAGGGGAAGAAGTTTATGCCGATACCGCTCCAGCTCACGTCTGTTGTGGCGATGAAGATGAAAGCGAGCGGCAGTGCCCACACCGCGAGCTTGAGCCATGAGTTAAAGACATGACGCGGGACGAATATAAGAATGATAGCGATTGGGAGAAAATAGAGGGAGAAGAAATAGAGTGGGTTAATGACATCGAGAAATATGCTATCTATCCAAGTCCGATAACATAAGTTTCCTAAGTCACTACACCAAAGACTAAACTGACTGAAACCAACGACTAACAATGTAAGGAGTGCCGGAATAGATTGAGTAATTTTTGTTTTCATTTTAAAAGAATTTTTTGAAAGCCGACCAGAAGCTATACAGACTATTATAGACTGTCCTCCTCGACTCTTGTATTGCTGGCTGTTGAGAAGCGCTATAGACAGAGGCGGTCTGAGTTACCCTCGGCACTATTCTTGGTGTTGATGTTGAGACAGCGATAGCAATTTTTGATGCTGTTTTAATTTTAACTTTTGATTTCGGCTTTATCACCGCCACAACACGCGAGACTTTCTTTATTTCAGGAGCGGTGACGACTTCAGTAATCGATTTGGCTTTTGTTATTGCAATTGTCGCAGGGATAATTGAGATACTCCCTCCGCCACCACCCGATGAGACTGGCACTTTTGGTGCTGGCTCTGGCTCAGGCAGTACATAGTTCACAACCTCTCCAGACTTTGGCGCAATAGTGATTGTCTTACCATCACCGTTTGTATCGACAGTGAGTGGCGAGACAGCGTCGATGCCACCAGAGATCGTGAGGCTAGCGAGAGTGTTCGCGGTCGTAGGGACGTTGGCGATGGTGCTTGAATTAGTAATAGTTCCTCCAGAAGATTCCTGCATATCGAGAGAGAATGTACCACTCGCCTGCCCGTGTAGAGAGAGCTGATAGTTGCCTTGCGCGACAGAGACATACTTCACCTCGCCAAACTCGCCATACGTCGAGCCGGGGATATCTTGAGTGACCGAACCATCTATCGCGAGACCGGTGACATTGCCCGCAGAATCAGCGAGCTGAAGTGTGAGTGGTGAGTGAAGGAAGAATGTGAGCCTCTTACCCTCAACTACTGGTGATGGCTGATTCGAAGAAATGTATGCGGGCAGTGTGCTGGTACTGCTTATAAGAATGTTTTTTATAAAATCTTGAAGAGATGGAATTTCAAATAAATCGGCATGAGTACGTTTAACTGGTGTTAATTTATTGTAAGAATGTAAATCAACCCAATACCTATTCACCCACGTGCTCGTCGCTATCATGAGCGCGCTCGGGACAGGGACCGTGCCGTCGCCGTCTTCGATAAATATCGGCCGATAGGCACGCACCGGCCCGAGCGCAGTGAGAGCGCTCACTGCCGGCAATGTATAGAAATCTACCCCAGCGACCGTGTCGACTCCCAACCCAGCTATCTGATCGACCTCGATACCAGCGGGTGGCGTCCATGCGTCAAGGGCAGTGTGTGTACTATTGGCATAGTCAATAAGTGTAGAGTTTAAAATCTCAGCCGAACTCAAGTCGCTCTCGACCGGCTTCTCTCGCCCTCCCTCTTTCGCGAGGAGGAAGTCGTCGAGCGCGTGCAGGTCGACAATCGAGTTGCCATAAGCGGCTATCTCTTTCAGATATGCGTCGCCCGTGAAGTGGATAATCGGATGTGTAGGCTCGTTTATGATACTCGCAAGATAATTTGCCGACGGGAGCAGGTGATATGCCATCGGTGCGTTCTGGGTAAATGTGCGTGCCGCCACGTTTGAGACAACTGGTAAGGACCCTTTGAGCGCATAGATGCCCGCATCATACCCGACGAGCATACTGCCAATATCTGCGGGCGCACCACTCTGAGGCACGGCGACCATAATTATCTTGTCGACGAGCGACTTGGCGGTTTCACCGCCAAGTCGATTGAGAAGTGCTTTGGTGACGAGACCGCCGTTACTGTGCGCAATGATAGTCACCTTCCCTGTCTTCGATCTGGCTGCGAGCGCGCGAAGTGTCTGTTCGATATACGGTGTACTCGTCGCTTCTTCGTAGAAGATTTTATCGCCATGCTGAGCACCTTTATTCAAAATATCATCAAGCGAGAGTCGCCAATCATAAGCAACGGGCTTCCAGTCGCTCATCGTGCCACCAGCTTTCAAGCCATTCATCTCGTCGATAAGCGATTTATAAACATTGCTCCCGTGCACCGCGTCGACCACGTCACCTTCTTTTGTATAAATATCTGAACACACACTCGCGCCAGTCGCGTCGAGCGCGAGCTCCTTTACTTTTGCATCACCAACGCCTCGCAATGCTCCCCAGACAGAATCAAAAGGTTCCCAGAGTTTTTCTTCGCTCGTTTTGCCGCATCCAATCCCCTCATACAGCCGACTCCCCTCAACACCGGGGAGGAACAGAACGTTGGAGTTGCAGTCATGCGTGCAGGCGACAACGACGGCTCGTGTCGTCGTCGCAGAGATTCCATACGAATTGGTAACTACGTAAGCAAGAGTTGTTGTACCGATTGTGTTCGTATCTACCGAGCCAGTGACATGAATCGCGCTCGTGATGTTACCGTCTGTATTGTCAGTTGCGGTCGCACCCGGGTCGGTGAAGGCAGTCCCAAACTCAACGGTCGTTGTTGCAGAACCGAGAAGTGTGATCGAAGGAGGAGGTGGCAATGAGAGATCGACGCTCCCATCGTCCAGCTCCCAAAAAAATCTTGAAGAGTTGCAACCGAGGTAGATTTTGCACCACTGCTGTGGAGCATTGTAACTATTAACAGGATCATACAAAGCTCGATAATAATTTGTTGTGCTGGATGTATTATTTGCTCCTGTGAATTGAAATAGAAAGAACTGATTGGTGCTGATAACTACACCATTAGGAAAGTAGAACCACTTAAGCGTATACGAGGTATCCGAAATTGAATTAGCAGAAATTGAATTTGAGAAATATGGAGCGTCACTGGTCGGATAATGTGTCCACGTATCAACTACTTGTAGCCTGATATCGATTGGGTTCCCTATCTTTTTAATCCAAACTCCGATGTTATATACGGTCTTCCCATATGCTCCGCATCCATTCAAGTTGAGTGCGCAGCTAAACATCACCATATATGAAGAATTTAATATGGGACCATTGAGTGTTTCGCCTGTCTGAGTTTGACTAAAAATTGTACTCGCAAATGCAGACTGCTCACTGCCTAAAAAAATAAGCAGACTAAAAACAAACAACGCGGCAAGTCTTACACGCATTGATGCAACTATCGCACTAATATACGGGGAGCGGTTATGTTGTGCACAACGAGCGCGAGAACGTTGCTCCTATCAGTGGTTATGGGGTCGTTGTTCCTGTTGTTAGATCCACTGGGATTGTTTCAATAACTATCGCAGGAGGCGTAGTATCTGTAACGACAATCGATGATGAGGTTGCTTCGGTTGGGGCTACTGTGCTTGTCGAGCTTGGTAGCATATCTGTTGACGTTGCAGTTGGCGAAATCAGCACGCTGGCACTAGGTGTTGTGAGCGGGTGCACGAGCATAAGAAGTGCCCGTACGTCGTCTTTGGTCAGACACTGATCATCAACACAGATCTGCTCGCTTGCATGGAACGTCTTTGCGAACAGGTTTCCGATTCCATTCCCAGCGTTCGCGAACCAGCTCGTTATCTGTGCAGATGTGGTCGACGACGCAAAGGAGAGAGAAATCGGCGAGCCGCTCGCCGAGCTCACCGCGCCACCGTCGAGCTTAGCAACGCGGTCTTCAAGCGCGGTGAGGCGCACATCTTGAGCATCAAACTTCGTCGCAAGTGCCTGCACACCAGAGAGTGTAAAGG
>JBAQWN010000020.1:0-3711 GCA_049298935.1 Minisyncoccia bacterium | reverse complement strand
CGCCCCTCGTGGATCAGGTACGATTTCGCGCACCAATCGCTCCGCCTCTGTCTCAAGCTCAGAAAGTGTCCATAGGCGCTTTTCCATATGAACATGGTACCATTTGCCTTAATGGATCTACCATTTGACGTAAAGCGCACGGATATAAAACTTTCCGAGATACGCGACCGCGAAGAAGAGGACGTTGCAAGTATCCTCTCAGAAAAGTATGGTATGCCATATATTAATCTCTCCCTCAAGGAGATTAATAATGATGCTCTCCGACTTATAAAAGAAGAGGATGCCCGTGCAGCAGAAACGGCCGTGTTCGACGAGATATCAAAAGAACTCTCCCTCGCGGTGCACAATCCAAATAATCCGACACTCGCAAAAGTTATCGAAGATCTTTCAAGTCGCGGATTTGTAATACATCAATTTCTTGTCTCAGAAAAAAGTCTTGAGAAAGCGTTTGCTCGCTATAGTGAAATTTCGCATTCTTCAGAATCGAAAGCGGGGACCGTCTCTATTGTTGACGACGTGGCCGCAAAACTAACTGCCGAAGGTTCGACACTCGCAGCACTCATCCACGAGCTCGACGCCGCCGTTGCTCAAAAATCATTCAATCATGTGTCGCTTATTATTGAAACCATTCTCGCCGGTGCATTTGCTCTACGCGCCTCTGACATTCACTTCGAGCCAAAGGAGGAGTCAGCACTTCTGCGCTTACGCATCGACGGCCTGCTCACCAACACCTACACCTTTGACGCGACGACCTATCGTCAGATCAACATGCGTATAAAATTTCTATCGGGAGTAAAGCTCAACGTCACCGACCAAGCGCAGGACGGACGTTTTAGTATCACCCGCTCTGCCGGCAACGCAGAAATGCGCGTATCGCTCATTCCTGGCAATCATGGTGAGTCTATCGTGATGCGTATTCTCGATCCGTCATCTACCCAAGTCTCTTACAAAGAACTCGGCATCCACCCTAAACTCTTAGCGCGACTCGAAACAGAGATACGCCGGTCAAACGGCATGCTCCTCACCACCGGCCCGACCGGAAGCGGTAAGACCACAACGCTCTACTCCTTCCTCCGCGAGATCAGCACACCGGAGATGAAAATCATCACGATTGAAGACCCGGTCGAATATCACCTCGACGGTATCGTGCAGACTCAGGTAAAGGGCGATAAGTACACCTTTGCTGATGGACTCCGATCAATCGTGCGCCAAGACCCTGACGTAATCATGGTCGGCGAAATTCGCGACGGGGAGACGGCTAATGTCGCTATCCAAGCATCACTCACCGGACACTTTGTGCTCTCAACTATCCACACCAACAGCGCCGCCGGCACCTTCCCCCGCTTTGTTGATCTTGGCGCCGACCCAAAATCATTTGGGTCGTCGATTACCGTTGCGATGGCGCAACGCCTTATGCGCAAACTTGACCCCACTAAGAAAAAAGAACGCCCACTGACTGATGTTGAAAAGCAAATGATTGCGAAAGTGTTTGAACCATTAGTCGATAAAACATTGATTCCTGAAGAGATCGAAACGGTATGGGAGCCAGACGAGAGTTTATTAAAAGAAGGAGAGACAGGATATCACGGACGCATCGGCCTCTATGAAGCTATTTTTATGGACGATGAGCTCGCCACCTTCCTTCGTGATAACCCACCAGCCAACGATATCGCTCGGCTCGCAGTGAAACAGGGGTACCTCACCATGGCACAAGACGGCATTATCAAGGCACTCGCTGGAGTTACTTCCCTCTCTGAGGTCGCTGGCGCCGTCGACCTTCCGCGTTGATTTTTAGCACAAAAACAAAAATCCCGTCCATAGTCCTCAAGGCAAAACCCGCATAAATGCGGGGAAGGCGAAACACCTGAGGAGTCTCCCAGTACCAACACCGGAGTGTCAGACCAGAAAGTCCTTGGGGGAACGCCAAAAGCCGTCAAGCCTTGCCTAGAGGAGTATGAACAGGATTAAGGGAACACTTGTGTCGCGGCAAATGCTGCGACCGAAACTGTGGTAGCATATATAGCACTGACCAATTTTTATGTCAAGCCCACTCGACGCCATCGCCCCACTCCCTCCCGTGCTTGATGCGGCACTTCGCCCGAGCCAGTGGGATGAGTATGTCGGGCAAAAACAGATCAAAGCAAACGTACGCATCGCTATCGACGCGGCAAAAAAGCGCGGCGCGATGCCTGAACACATTCTCTTCTATGGCCCACCGGGCGTCGGGAAGACGACGCTTGCCCACCTCGTTGCAACGACACTTGGATCACCCTTGAAAAGTACCTCGGGTGTCGCTATTGAGCGCGCGGGCGACCTTGCCGCCATACTCACCAATCTCGAACCGAACACGGTCTTGTTTATCGACGAGATTCATCGTCTCTCACGCAAAATCGAAGAGCTTTTATATCCCGCGCTCGAATCAGGACATCTTGATATTATTTTAGGGAAAGGACCATCAGCACGAACGGTTGAGCTAGCCATCTCCCCTTTCACACTCGTCGGCGCAACCACGCGCGTCGCAGAACTCTCTGGCCCCTTGCGCTCGCGCTTCGGTGGCGGAGTGTATCAGCTTGATTTTTATACCAATGATGATTTGTGTGACATTATCCGCCGCTCAGCTTCCCTCCTCAGCCTTGATGCTCCAGATTCTGTCATTGAACATATTGCCGCGCGCAGTCGCGCGACTCCACGTGTCGCGAATGCACTTTTAAAACGCGTTCGCGACTTCTCTGAGGTGCACGAGCGACCCCTCTCGATCGAGCTCGCTGACGAAGCGTGCGCACTCTTCGGCATTGATGCTCATGGACTCACCAAAGATGACCGTCGCTATCTCTCCTCACTCCTCACCAGCTTCCGTGGTGGGCCAGCCGGCATTCGTGCCCTCGCTGCGGCGCTCCACGAAGAGCCCGATACTATCGAACACGTCTATGAGCCGTTCTTACTCCGTCTCGGCTTCATCGAGCGATCTTCGCAAGGCCGTGTCCTCACTCCCCAAGGCCGCACATATTTGAATACAAAAGCGAAGTGAGACACAAAAGAGGTAGTAAGACTTGGCCTAGCGGCCCGGAGCGCGACCTCTTTTGCGTCTCACGAGCGACATTGTTATCATCAAATCATGTCAGGACACAGTAAATGGTCGCAGATTAAACGCCAAAAGGGTGTGACCGATGCCGCAAGGAGTCGCGTCTTTTCGCGCTATGCGCGACTTATTACGCTCGAATCGAAAAAGGCTCAGGGCATTCTTTCATCGCCCGGATTGTCTGTCGCGATCGCACGGGCGAAGGCCGCGAACATGCCGAAGGAAAACATTGAACGCGCCATCACTAAGGGAACATCAAAAGATTCAGGCAATCTTGAGCAGGTGGTCTATGAGGCGTATGGCCCAAATGGCGTTGCGATTATTGTTAGCGCTCTGACTGATAATAAAAATCGCACGACACCTGAGATAAAACACCTACTCTCAATGCATGGTTCTGAGGTCGCGGCGCCAGGCGCCGCGAGTTGGGCTTTTACTAAAACGGGTGAGGTGTATATTCCCAATGAACCTTTGAATGAAATATCTGGTGACGAGGAAGAAAAGCTCGCCGCCATTCTCGGAGCACTCGATGAGCACGAAGATGTGCAACAAATTTTTACCAATGCGCGCGGCTATGAAAGCACCAATGATGAATAGCGCGACGGCAGAGCAAAAAATGGGGATAGGACTTGGCC
>JBAQWN010000019.1:0-6409 GCA_049298935.1 Minisyncoccia bacterium | reverse complement strand
GAACACTGTCGCAAATCGATGTTATCCTAACGGGGAAATCTTATGCTGTGACAGTTCTCGAGAGCAAAATCATTGTCGTAGAAAGAAAGGAGAAACAGAAGTAGCTCTTTAAACGCTAATGCCCCGCGCGACCTAATTAGGCGCGCGGGGCATTTTTTATTTCACTTGGCGGTGAAACCCCCAAGTGACTCTATCGATGACCCCAAAAATGGAAAACCCAGTGAATGACCGAGAGAACAAGAGCGAAGTAAAGTGCCGACCAGAACCCTGCGATTGAGAACCCAGGAACTAGGTAGGCCGTGAGCATGACCAGCAGTGCATTGATTACGAGCGAGAAGAGCCCGAGAGTAAGTACTGTGATCGGCAAAGTTAGGACGATGAGGATCGGGCGGAGGAATAGATTCAACGCCCCAAGCGCCACGGCCACAACAAACGCTCCTGGTATCGTGACGACCACACCCGGGACAACATAAGCGGCAATACCGACGGCAACCGTCGAAATGAGCCAATGAAAAAGCATTCTCATCTACTTCAAGACTGCATCAATCGCTGACTGGAACTTTGCATACGGATATGCCCCCTCGATCAATTGCGTACCAATGACAAATGATGGTGTCGCACGTATACCTGCCTTTGTCGCCTCAGCCTTGTCAGAATCAACCATTGCCTGATAGGTGCTCGTATTCGCCTTCACGTCGGCGGCAATCTTTGCGGCATCTAGACCGGCAATAGTCGCATTCAACTTGTCGATAGTTGTGGCATTACCGAAACCTTTATGCTCCTCATCTTGAGCTTTATACATCTCTACGTGCCATGTGGCGTACTGTTCAGGATAAAGCTTCCACACCGCATGGCTGTAGAGAGCTGCAGTGGTTGAATCTTCACTGAGGAAAGTAAAGTCCATGAATACCACTTTCACCTTTCCTGTATCTACATAATTCTTAATAATCTCTGGGAGAGCTGCTGGTGTTGGTATTTGTGGAATGCCACCAATCACAAATGCCTTGCAGTAAGGGCACTGGAAATCGCTCCAGAATGCGATTGTGACAGGAGCGTCTGCCTTACCGATAAAAGGATTGCCAGCTGTCTTTACATTTTTAATATCAACCGATACTGCCGCACCCGTGCCAGCCTGCTGGCCATCTTTTGAACCATTCGGATGCGAACCATTCCACATCACGGCACCACCGATAAAGAGACCGGCGAGTATTACTGCTACGGGTAAAAATTTGTCATTTGTTTTTGTTTCCATATAAAAGAGATAATAGCATAGAAGAAAATAGTGCAATTGTGTTATCGATGCACAGCTTGACAAGCTAACGGTATATGATATACTTACCGCAGAGCTATCAGGAGATAGCATTGATTGGTTAACTGAAACTATTGAATTGGGAGTGAGAAAAATGGCAAGGTTTATAGGGCTTTGTTCTTTGATACTGTTCGTTCTGTTCGTATCACCTGCGAGGGCGGACGAGATGACTCCTGGCACGTTAATCGCAATCCAGATCAAGAGAACCGCTGTTCCAGAAGAGAGTGCAGGCTTAGGCTTCTTGATTGAAGCTCAAGCTACGTCTGGTGGACAGCCATCGAGAATTGCCGGCTCATGGGAGACATCATTCGGTGACTCCCCTTTCGGAATGTACGTCGTCGCCGAGCACGAGTCCGACGGATACCGAGAGTTTTATCTCGGGCCTACATGGAAGCCAATTCTCGGATTAACGATTGGGGCTGGTGTTGGATTTGAGCATGTGCCAAATGAAAATCCAGCTGATACAGAGCGCTATAACGTATTCGTTTCGCTGGATACAGACAGAGTCTCTGCTTACTCATCAATCGAATATGGGGTGAAGACGTCGTGGTACGTGACTACAGTCATGCATCACACTTCCGACGCTCTTAATATTGGATTGATGGCGGAGCAGTATCGCGGAGAAGGGTTTCGGATCGAAGCCCTTCTCGGTAAATTAACGATATGGGGAGCGGCGCTCTACAGTCGTGACACAAACAGTCCGACATTCGTGTCGGCAATGAGCTTTCAGTTCTAACCTTTCTTCTTAAACTCCGCTGTAGTTTGGCGGGGTTTTTCATTGCCAAAAAACTTATTGATACTGAATATAGACTGGTGTGGGAGTGAGCTTGAGCACTTCATCGGTCGTGAGGAGACCTGTCGAAGGTGGCTTGATATCATTTTTATAAAAAAGCTTCATGCCAGTGAACTGTATTGGTTCTGGATAGATAACATGAGAATATGTCCCCTTCTTTTTGTCTTGTGGACCCCAACCATCCATATCTATCACTATCTGCACTTCGGGTAGAGTCTTGATCTGCTTATAGTTCGTTATCATACCCTTTGTGAAGCGATGCACGACAAGCACCTTAGGTGGTAGGTGGTAGGTGTTCACGAGACCCGCAAGATACTGTGCTACGTAATTTATATCTGCCGCATCAGAAGTGCCGATAACCCTCCCAGGAGCTTCGCCATTCTTCATCGAGAACTCAGGGTCAATAGCAAGATGCACTTGGGGCATCTTCAAATATTTCTCGAGTTGAGGTATCTCATGTTCAACAGTACTCTTCCCCACCTGCACATCGAGAAAGAGGATCCCGTGCGCGCGCTCAGCCATCTCGAGAGCATGATCGATCTGATCATCAGGCATACGGAGGATGTACTTCCCTTCTTTGCCTGCACTTGCCTGCGCCACGACCGCGATATATTGAATAGCAGGTATCGCCGGAGTGTTTGGATCTGCCGCCGTCCAGCGGGCGGTCGTGCTCGCGAGCATCGAGATCAATTGGTCAGCTGGATATTCTCCGAGCACACCCATGCCTTTAGAATAGAAATTTCCATAATACGCAACGATGCGTTTAAAAGGGAGAATAGCGCCCACTTTTGGATAATCTGTTTTCACCGGCCAGAGTCGCGATGTAGATGATGCTGTCGTAGTAGATACAGTGACATGTGCGAGAGCGAGGAGTCGAGTATCATAGTCAGCCTTGTCGAGCGTCGGTAAAGGGATGAAAATCTCTACGGCGTCAGCGGCCGCCGAACGGTATTCGGTTACTGCGAGACTAGAAAAAACTAAAAGATAGATGAGAGCGACGGCGATACTACCAACCAGAGCACCATGAAGAAGATTCTTCTTTTCCATTTTCCCAAACAACTTCTTCAGGTGTTTATTCGGTCGTCGTACCATCAAAATGCTCGGACTCATCGGCTTCTGCTTCTACTTTCGTCTTATGAATCTTGCCGTCTGCGTGATTAGGTGGTGCATACACGGTATAGAGCTTCATCGGGTTCTCTGACGACGTATTGATGATGTTGTGTAGCGTCCCTTGTGGCACAACAATAGCGAAGCCGTCTTTAATCTCATGCTCAACACCGTCTAAGATCGCTTTCCCCTCACCCACTTCAACGCGAATAAACTGATCGAGCTGGTGCACCTCTTCGCCAATATCTTCGAGTGGCAAGAGACTCATCACGACGAGCTGTACGCGAGAGTCAGTGTAGAGCACTTTTCTAAAATACTCGTTCTCAAGCGACGCTTGTTCGATGTTGGTGGCAAATCCTTTCATTCTGTCTAGTATACCAGACAGAATGTGCATTAAGGTCAGATGTTAGAAGCCCGCATATAAAACAAAAGGCCGTAGCAGAAATCCACCAGGATCTCGCTACGGCCTTTATTATGAATCACTGAATTTATTTTCAATTACTCGGAACAAAAGAAGCCCCAAGAAACCTGCCACAATGGCACCGACTATACCGAAAAAACGACCTCCAGTAGCCGCGCACAGGATACAAGCTGTTGCCATCACGAAGTAAGGACGATCAACCCCAGCCTTCATAACTCCCCCATCCCTTACATTTACGTTTATTTTACATACGACAAAAATCGCGACTCAACACGAGTCTCGACTGACATTCCTATTGAACCTTAGCATGCGAGAGTTATATGTCAATGACAAAGCCGCGATCCCTGTTAGGATGTCGCGGCTTTATGAAATTCTCACCTATCTCTTGCCTTTGAAGGCTCTTCTAATCCCATCCGAGAAGAAAGTAAGTAGCCGACAACGACGACAAAAACTAATCCGAATACTCCATCCCAACAGATATAGAAGTATGGATTAGGACTCATACCCACCACACTCATAAAGACTGGTAAAATCGAATGCCCGAAAAGTATGCCGGCGACCATGCTAGCAGTGAATATGACCAAGGCACTAACAAGACCAGGACCTTTCGCCGCTTCTTTCATTTCTCCCATACCCCCTAATTTATTTAGATGTATACAGAGAACACTGCTCACTACCAAAGAGCTGTGCTGATGTTCCGGTTGCATCGTAGCACAAACGGCTCATTTCTTCCCATTTGAGCCGTTCAGCTTGGCAATTGAGCTATATCGGCGATAATCTTTTCAATGTTCGGAAATTCTTTTTCAAAAATAGCATCTATCTTCTCAGCAGCTTCGGGGTCTCGCTGTAGACGTTTCATCTCGGGAACGAGCTTGTTCATAGTCAAATCTACCAACCGCTCCTTCGTCCAGTGTGGAGTCATATGCTTCTCGATCAAATCTTGAATCGTGAGATGCACGATCTCGTGGAATATCACGAACAGCACCGGTCGATCATTTTGTTTTTGTATATTCAACCGAATAAAATTCGGGCTACCATAACTGCCACCTACCCCATATCTCGTGAGAGCGACCACATACTTCTCAGCCAACGGCCGCCCCAACCTTTTCAAATTCTCCAAAAAAGCTTCCGATTCTTTTGTCCACACCTCTCTGATCTCGTTGGCCTTTGTGAGATATATATCGTCCTGATATTCTTTTTCGACAACAGAAATAATATCTTCATCTGCAATCTCCTCACCTTTTTCTAGGCGATCTTTTATATCTTGAGGGAGGTCGGGTTTATAATTATTTTCTATAAACCACGCATACCGGTCGATCGTCTTCCGGATCCGCGACGCATCATCCTCTATTGAGTAGCGCACCTCGATCGGCACCGCCACCTCTGCTTCCGGTTCAACTACCTTTCTCTTGCCTGAAAAAACTTCCATAACCCAAGTATACCCTCTCTTCAAGACATCTGTCAGGTCAATCGTAAATTTGACAATCTAAATGATTTATAATATGGTGAGGCACTGTGAAATGGGGCTTTACAATTTCTATTTTTCTGGCGCTTTTAGCGCCAGCGGGAGCGCATGCGCAAGAGTCTCTACACACTGAGCGACTAGACGCCTCCTTCCAAGATAATGGGGATTGGGCTCTAACCGATGCCTTTGTTGGCATTACCTGGCATGGTCATTGGATCAATGACCGGCTTATGAGAGTGACCGGAAGTGATGGTTCGTGCTTCATTCTCACCGAACACGCCTCCGACATGGCTCAGCTCAGCTGTGAAGATCTCACCGAAGTTAGCATCCTTCTCACCAATCAGTCCAAATCATTCTGAATACATAGGACAGTCCTATGTATTCACCGAGCTGGCCGTCCATATTCATTCTGTCTATTATTCGTGCAACTTTCCGTAAATCTCGTCAATCTTATCACCCGTTGGCCACAGAACTATGTTGTTTGGATTGAATTGGTCGTTTGGATTCTCTAAGAGAAGCTTTCTAACATCACCCATTACATCATATACAGTCCTTGCTTCTTTTTTATTTTGAAGACGCGCCATAACATCATTCAGAATCCCGATATCCTCCATCCATAGGGAAAACTCGAGAGAAACCTGGTTCAATTCGTGATAGTAGTCGATCAATTCTGCTTTATTGAGGATTATTTCTTCTCTTCCTTGATACTTTATCCATTTTGAAAAGAGCTTCGCAATCAATTCCGCTTTTTGCCGTTGAAGTCTGGATAATTTATAGTCTTCAAGTTGTTTGTCATAAGCGTGCTGGATGGACTTGTCTATTCTTGCGCTAATCCAATTTTTCGCGAGCCATACGGCCACTCCAAGCAGGAACGACACCGAAATAGTGCCGATCAGCACATTCCCTACTGTTATCTGAATCAGATCATTCATGGCTGGGGGACTTGGAATCGAACCAAAATTAACGGCTTCAAAGGCCGCTGTCCTACCGTTAGACGATCCCCCAATGTTTCAAACTTCTGTCGCACGCTTTATAGCACCAAAGCCCGAAGGGCTTACCGTTAGACGATCCCACAATATTGCACAAGCACAGAGAAACTCTATCACTACTTCGCCGATTCGTCAGGGAAGAGTTCTAGGACGGCGAGTTCGAGCTGGAGCGCCGGGATAGGCGCATAGCGGATACGGTCAGCCGCCGTGAGAAAGGCGAGCATAGTCGCATGCGTGATTCCCCCTGCCCCGAGTTTTGTCGAGGGGTTTTCTTTTGCCAACTTTTCAAGCGCAGAGAATTCGTCCGCGCCGAGCTCTTCTGAGA
>JBAQWN010000018.1:0-5778 GCA_049298935.1 Minisyncoccia bacterium | reverse complement strand
ATATCGATGTTCTTTTTAATCGTTTCTACGACCCGACCCAAATCTATGAACAGTGGTTCGACCGTTCACACAATGCTTTTCTTGATTACATGGCCCAATACGGTATTGGTGGCCTTGCATTATATCTCGCGCTTATCGGAGCATTTTTCACTACGGCATTACGCGCGGCTCGCAGAGGGGTGCAATATGCAGGCATCTTCGCTCTTCTTGCAGTGAGTTATGGTATTCAAAACTTTTTTGTCTTCGATACTATTTCCTCCTTCTGGCTCTTGCTCGCTCTCCTTGCAGGATTCCTTGTGGTCTCTTTCGAGAATGTTCCGCGACGCGCACTTTATTTGCCAGTAGAGGCGCGATACGTGTCATGGATTTTTGTGCTCGCACTCGGGGTGCTTATTGTTCCTGTGTCTATTCGACCCGTACTCGCAGCACATGATCTCGCACAGGCATATGCCTATCATCTTACGGATGTCTCAAAAGAAACGAAGTATCTATCACACGGTAGTGCACTTCAGACATATGGCAATCTCGAATATGGATACGAAGCGTATGATATGTATGCGAACAATCAAGCCGCAGTTCTCACGGGACAGTCGCGTATTGACGCATACCAGGCTTCGCTTTCTGTGCTAATGGCAAATTTCGATCGTTACTCGTATGATGCTCGCACCGCGCTCTATCTTGCGCATGTGATTTCGCTTGTGCCGCCTACCGTAACGATTGATCAAAACCTTCTTTCGGCAGCTCTTGAGCGTGCTGTTCGTCTTTCTCCGAATAGGTCACAGCCGTGGTACATTCTCGCAAATCTTTCTATTAGTATGGCGAATAGTTATCCTCCCAAGTCGTCAGAGCGTATTGCAGGATATGCTGCGGCGCAGGATATCCTCACTCGCTATATACAGTTAGTACCAACCCTCTCGCAACCTCACTTTGTTCTCGCTCAGCTTTTGTATGCTTCGGGTGATGTGGCAGGAGCGAGTGCTGAAGCGGCGAAAGGAAAGGAGTATTATACGAGTGACCTCGAGACGGCTCACCGCGCCGTAGGGTATTATGAGAGTGTTCTCGACTTACCGAATGCTGAGTTCTTTCTTGCCGAGGTTATACAACTTAATCCTGCCGATATTGCAGCAGCAGAGGATCTTGCAAAAATAAAAGCTTATGAACAATCAAAAAAATAAAGAAAGTGCACGGGTGAGCGGGCGTCGCGCCATGCCGTTTTTTGTTGAATTCGTGAAATTTTGTACGGGCTTTGCAGTTATTGTAGCGTCGGCTCTTGTTATATTGCATGTCGCAAACGCGGCGATGTAATTTGCTGTATTCTCTCGCAACTGATAGAGTGCTTTTTGTACGAACCGAAGACAGTGGGCTGCAGGTTCCGAGCGCAAGCGAGGAATTGCATTAAGACCTGCCGAGGCGAGACCTCCCGAGTATTCGGGATAACCGGTCGAACTCTCCTTTATTTCGTTCGTGCGAACACAATCATATGGCAATATCAAAAGACAAGAAGCGCGAAATTATCGCGAAGCTCACCGACGCTTTTAAAGAAGCGTCATCGGTCGCGTTTGTCGGCTTTACCAAGCTCACGGTCGCTGATGCTTCAAAGATGCGCAAAGAGCTCTCCAGTGCGGGCGTACGCTATTATGTCGCGAAGAAGACTCTTATTCGCAAGGCACTTGAGAAGCAGGGATACACTGGTACGGTGCCAGAGCTTCCTGGCGAAGTGGCGATTGCTTGGACAGCTTCAACTGATGTTACGGCACCAACACGAGGTACGTATACTTTTGGTAAGAAGTTGAAGGGCGCGGCGCTCACTCTTCTCGGTGGAGTATTCGAAAACGCGTTTATCGATGCGCCTGCGGCACTTGCTATTGCAACTATTCCTCCTATGCCTGTTTTGCGTGGCATGTTTGTGAATATCATCAATAGTCCGATACAAGGGTTCGTGATAGCGCTCGATAAGGTTCGCGAGAAGAAGGCTTAATAATCTATAACTCATACTTGTATGGAGGAAACAAACCCAGAGGTAGTCGCTCCTGTAGCGATTGCGCCAGTAGAAGAGACGTTTGAGGTACCAGCAAAGTTCAAGAAGCTTGTTGAGGAGATTGAGACGATGACTGTCCTCGAGCTCTCTGAGCTTGTGAAAGTTTTTGAGAAGAAGTTTGGCGTGAGTGCTGCGGCTGTCGCGGCATCAGGATCTGCAGCAGCAGGTCCTGCAGAAGAGGGGAAGTCGACCGCTGATGTCGAACTTACCGATTCTGGAGCGACAAAGATAGCTGTTATCAAGGTCGTGAAGGAGGCACTCTCCCTCGGTCTCAAGGAGGCAAAGGATCTTGTTGATGCCGCCCCTTCGATGTTGAAGACGGGCATGAAGAAAGAAGATGCTGCTGAGCTCGCCAAGAAATTGACGGACGCTGGAGCAAAAGTAACTCTTAAATAAGTCAGTAAATTGTGCAACACAAAACACGCCCCGCAAGATGCAGGGTGTGTTTTGCTTTTGGCGGGTAAAACGTCTACACTGGCGACATTATGGAATCTATAGCGAAGATCTTCGGTTCACCGGCACGGCTCAAGATGTTGCGTCTTTTTATCTTTAATAAGAGCGCGAGCCTCGCTTTATCGACAATCGCCGAGCGTACGAAACTAAGCGTGTCTACGGTGCGAGGAGAGTTAGCTGAACTCAGTGCCGCGGGTCTCGTTCGCAAGAAAGGGGTACACTCCGCGGCGCGTTATCAGTTGAATCAGAATTTCGAACATCTTGCTGAGCTCGATACGTTTATTCGTGACACGACGAATGTGCGCTCGAAAGACGTCATTACCGCAGTGCGTCGCGCAGGGATCCCGCGACTCATTGTTCTCTCTGGATTTTTTATAGGAGTGATTGAACCGCAGGTTGATATGCTTATTGCTGGTGATAATTTGAATGAGCGCACTCTTGCGGCGGCAATACGTTCACTGGAAGCTGATCTGGGGCGCGAGATCCGCTATGCGTCATTTACCACGGTCGATTTCAAATACCGTCTCGGAGTGTATGATCGACTTTTGCGAGACGTATTTGATTATCCACATCGCGTACTCATCGACAAGATTAGGAGCTAAAAGTGCTATACTCTCAGTAGATACTCGCGTAAAAAGGCACGAGTCATTAGTCATATAAATAATACATTACATATTATGGGTCTTACTACTTGGGCAGATGTGTTGAGTCAGTCTTTTCAGAATCTTTTCTCTGGGGTTATGGCGTTCGTCCCGAACCTCATAGTTGCAATCATTATCTTCATCGTCGGATGGCTCGTTGGTGCTGGTCTCGGTCGAGCAGTCACTCAGATCGTAAATGCGCTTCGCATCGATCATGTTCTCAAATCGACTGGTCTCGAGCGCGCTCTTTCGCGTGCAGGTTTCGAACTCTCGGTAGGTCGGTTTGTAGGATTCCTTGTTGAATGGTTCTTTATTATCGTCTTCTTGGTAGCATCTCTTGATGTTCTTCAATTGACGACGGTTAACCTATTCATTAAGGATGTTGTACTTGGCTACTTGCCTCAGGTGATTGTTGCCGTCTTGATTCTTCTCGTTGCGGCAGTTGTCGCAGATGCGGTGAGAAGTGTTGTTGAAGGATCAGCAAAGGTAGCCGCTCTTCATTCGGCTGGCTTCCTCGGCAAAGTCGCGCAATATGCAATCTGGATATTTGCGCTTCTTGCGGCCCTCGCTCAGCTCAATGTCGCAACGGCATTCGTACAGATGCTTTTCACAGGTGTTGTTATCGCCGTATCCCTTGCCATCGGCCTCGCCTTTGGTCTTGGTGGACAGAAGGCGGCAGAACGTTATATCGATCGTCTCCAGGCAGAGATCAGGGACTAATTCCCTCGGTTTTAGTGGCAACAAACGCCCCCGCTTTGCGGGGGCGTTTGTTGTTGTCCCCCACTCAGTTTAATTTATAGTGGGGTGGTATGCTATAAGAGTTAACCAATCAACTAACCCATAATGAACAAATACATTGTCATCGCCATCTTCGTGTTCACCTTGCTCATCTCACCTCTCACAACTCACGCTGGCGGACTCACTTCTTCGCAAGTGAATGCGGTTATCGCTCTCCTCTCCTCATTCGGAGCAGACAGTTCGATGATAGCGAATGTACAGATCGCTCTTACTGGCAGTACCAATTCTTCAGTTGAGATACCTCCCTCCTCTCCTCCTCATCTCACAAAGGATCTCATGGTTGGCTCAACAGGTGCAGATGTGATTGTTCTTCAGAACGAACTCATTGCTAAGGGATATCTATCGACCAATGCAACGGGCGTTTTCGGTCCGCTCACGAAGGGTGCACTTAGTAAGTGGCAGATGGCGGTTGGTATTAATCCGACTGGCTATTTTGGACCTAAGAGTCGCGAAGAGTTCAGTACCATGAACGGGTTAACTGTGAATGTGTCGCCGATAACAGATCATGTTAATCAATATTCTTTCCCTCTATGCGGACAGCCACCTATGCCTGTCTGTTCCGCTGGTATGTCCTGTGCTCAGGTAATGCCACAGCCGAAGACCTATGACAATGAAACTGCATTCATCAATGATAAGGCTTCATATCTCTACAAAGGGATCTGCAAGTAAGCAGTAGTCACCTCAGCTCCCCCCCCCAACAATCACTGTCGACAAAACACAATACAACGCAGAAGATGTTGTCAATGTGAGCTGGGCTGAATGGGGAATTAACGCGACTGGTTTTGTTGGTCTCGCTACGCGCACAAAGCTTAACGCACTCTACTCAATCTAGATACAACAGAAGAAGGGTACATTGTGCAGAGATCAGGGACTAATTCCCTCGGTTTTAGTGGCAACAAACGCCCCCGCTTTGCGGGGGCGTTCTGTTTATGTTGACTTCGTAAGCGCCCTCGTCTATACTCCCTCTACGTGTCTACGAACCGAAAGGACTCAACTTTAAGGAGCGGATAGGCCGTAAGGCCCGCGCGTGTAAACGCGAAAGAACCGCTTCTGGCGGTTCTTTCGTTTCAAGATGGACACTGCTTTTTGACATACGAATATGCATTAGATGAATCGTTGTTAACGCAACGATTCATGCCCGCGACAAAGTCGCGGGCGAAATGAAATGTGAAAGTTCCGCACGAACATTTCGTGTGGAATAAAAGTGATATATAGGTCTCCGTACGAGAGACATAAGAGTGCACGGTGGATGCCTTGGCCTAGGACGGCTATGAAGGACGCGACTAACCTGCGAAAAGCTTCGGGGAGGCGGTTTGTAGCCTTTGATCCGGAGATATCCGAATGGGGAAACCCTACAGTTTTGAACTGTAATCCGCGAGGTAACGCTTGCGTGATGCGAACCCTGGGAAGTGAAACATCTCAGTACCAGGAGGAAAAGATAACAATAGGAGTTGCGTTCCGTTCGCGCGTATGTTCGTGCGAATGGAACGCAACTCTCGTGATACCCTAAGTAGCGGCGAGCGAAAAGGGAAAAGCCCAAACCTCTTTCTTCGGAAAGGGGGGTTGTAAGATGTGAACGTCGTACTTGTACGAGAAGAGTTACAAAATGTTTGTATAGCGGAAGCTGCTGGGAAGCGGCGCCCTAGAGGGTAATGGCCCCGTACGCGAAATACAAACGACTCTTGTTTATATTCTTGAGTAGCTCGAGACATGAATAGCTCGAGTGAATCTGCCGGAACTAACCGGTAAGGCTAAATACGTCCTATGACCGATAGTGAACTAGTACCGTGAGGGAAAGGTGAAAAGAACCCCGAGAGGGGAGTGAAATAGACCTGAAACCGTGTACTT
>JBAQWN010000017.1:0-6524 GCA_049298935.1 Minisyncoccia bacterium | reverse complement strand
AAATAATAACGACTTTATGTTCGCCCCTAAAGGGCGCCCCCGCGGCGAGTTCAGAAACTCGCCGCGCATCCGCGACCGAGAAGAGTCCGTAGCGCAAAACGACCACATCAGGATTACCAATATCTTTCCCATTTGTCTTTATCCCCAACTCACTTTCTGCCCACGCCTGCGCGATACGTACCCCCTCCTCTGCTTCTGCTTCAATAACAAACGCGTGATACTTCATTATTGTTTCGCCATGATGCTTTTCTGGTACGTATTCAAATGTTTGAGCGCAATACCCGTACCCCGCACAACACAGTAATACGGATCGTTCGCGAGCTTCGCGATGACACCCGTACGTCGGAGCACAAGCTCTGGCATCTGGCGGAGCTGTGATGATCCACCTGTAAGAATAATGCCGTTATCAATAATATCTGCCGCGAGCTCGGGCGGAGTGTCTTGTAGCACTTTGCGTATCGCCTGCGTCATCTCGCGTAATTCACGCGACATCGCCTGCACCAAATCATTTGTCGAGATATCAACCGTGCGCGGCAGACCCGACACCAAGTCACTCCCACGTACCGCCATAGTGAGCTCTTCACTCATCGACACTGCCGACCCAACTTTTATCTTCACCTCTTCGGCAGTCTTATCGCCAATCGCAAGATTATGATATTTCTTCACGTGATCAACGATTGCGCGATCAAGACGATTCCCCGCACATTTCACTGATGTCGACGCGACAATACCACCAAGAGAGATCACCGCAACATCAATCGTGCCACCACCAATATCCACAACCATACGCCCCATCGGTTCGTGAATAGGAATGCCAGCTCCGATAGCAGCAAGAATCGGCTCCTTCACCACATATGCATTTTTTGCTCCTGCTTTCATCGCAGCCTCGATAACAGCACGTTTCTCGGTCGAGCTCACTCCAGCGGGGACCGATATAAGCACCGTTGGCTTGAAAGGGTTCCATCCGAGTGCCTTGCGCATAAAGTAGCGAAGCATGGCTTCGGTCACACGATAGTCGGCAATGACACCGTCTTTCATCGGGCGATACGCGATGATATTGTCCGGCGTACGGCCAATCATTTTTTTTGCCTCGATACCGATGGCGAGGATCTTATTTTTTCCGCCAAGCTTGCCGCGCTCTTTGCTCACCGCGACGACTGACGGCTCGTTGATCACAACCCCCTTTCTGGGGACAAAAACGAGAACATTAGTCGTCCCTAGGTCAATGCCAAGTTTTGGGGAAAAGAATGACATTGTCGGTAATGGTACACCCAGCACCTAAACTTGGTAAGTAGCTCTGTATAATCTGGTTGTACCCGCCTCGTCATTTGTTATTTGTTTAGGTGCTGGGTACACTACCTCGTATGCAAGGAGAAATGAATTTCATTATTGATGGCGGCACGCCTCTTTCTGGCACCGTCGAAACGAGCCGTTCGAAAAATGGTGCCGTCGCACTCCTCGCCGCTTCCCTCCTTAATCGTGGCAAAACGACCCTTGAACATATGCCGAAGATCGAGGAGGTTGACCGCCTGGTCGAAGTGCTCCGCTCCATTGGCGTCTCAGTTGAAAGAAAAGGCGATGCTCTCGTTATCACGCCACCTGCAAAACTTAATTTTGATACGCTTGATAAAAAAGCCGCGATGCGCACCAGAAGCATCTTGCTCTTCATTGGCCCCCTACTCCATCACTCTAGCGCATTTGAAATCCCACAATCAGGAGGATGCACTCTCGGTACGCGTACCGTCCGCCCCCACCTTCACGCCCTAGAGAAATTCGGCGTTTCTATAGAGACACTCCGCGATCGATTCAGCATCACTCACAAAGTGCTCAATCCGGCAGAAATCATACAGTACGAATCAAGCGACACCGCGACAGAAAACGCGATGCTCGCGGCCGCACTCATACCAGGAACGACGGTCATTAAATATGCATCCGCAAACTATCAAGTACAAGAACTGTGCGGATTCCTCAAAGCACTCGATGTCGGCATCGAAGGTATCGGCTCGACGACACTCACCATACACGGCATCAAAGATATCAATAAAGATGTTTCTTACAGTGTTGGCGAAGACCCGATTGACAGCATGTTCTTTATCGCCGCCGCACTCACCACTCACTCCACCCTAACCATTCGCCGCATACCAATCGCCTTTCTTGAAATCGAGCTTACTGTTCTTGAAAAGATGGGTGCCTCCTTTACTGTCACTGAAACCGGACTGTCTGAAAACGGCATCACCCGACTCGCAGATATCACAATCAAACCGTCAGAGATGATCGCCTTCCCTGAGAGTATTCATCCACGACCCTACCCTGGGCTCAACATGGACAACCTCCCTTTCTTTGCCGTTATCGCAACGCAAGCGACCGGGACAACCATGATCCACGACTGGGTATATGACAAGCGAGCAATCCACTACACTGGTCTCGACCAGCTTGGAGCAAATACACTTCTCCACGACCCTCACCGAATCTCAATTACGGGACCAACACGTATGAAAGCCGCAGAAGTCATGTGTCCACCAGTACTCCGCATCGGCGCGATGCTGGTCGCCGGCATGCTCGCCGCAGAGGGTCGTTCGATTCTCCGCAATGTCTACACGATCAATCGCGGGTACGAAGGTCTTGTCGAGCGTCTGCGCAGCATCGGCGCCTCTATTGAGGAGCACGTAGGATGATATGAAATCCATTGGTGATTTTCTCCCTGAGTTTGAGAAAAAAATCGCCACAGCTCCTAAGGGGAAGAAACGGCTCACCGAACGTGGCGAGATGATGCGATTTTTCCTTCGACATTTGAACCATGCGCGCGCAAGTGACGGTCTCGCCCCGATGACCATGGCACATCTCGGCGTCGTCCTTGAGCAGATTCCCACTGCTGATCTCTATTATTTAAAGAGTGTGTGTAGCCAGGCAAAAAGCTTTAGCAAAACCTTCTGGTGGGAGCTCGATCCGACCAAACACCCATAAACGCGCCGCTTCGCGGCGCGTCTTGCCACAACACCTCCTTTCGTGGTACGGTCTAACCGGTAACGGTAACTGCGAATGTTTCGCAACACCGAGTTCTTTTCAACCCGATACACTCGAAGGAGTACATCATGGATTCACCGTCGAATTTCGTCTTAGGTCTCATACAAAAGCACCGCATGTTCCTTGCAGAAAACCATCTTCTCGAACCACTTATGTTCGCAGAAGCGATTGGGTTGAACGCAAAAGTGCGAGCACTCTACAAAGACAATCAAGCGGAGGCGACTCAGGAGATTTTGAACGGAGAAGAGCTTTTGGGAGTCGAGCATCAAGTGCTTGAAAAATCCCAAAAGCTGGTTGACTGTAATTTGTACTCCAGCGGCTTGGAAATCGTGTCCCTGTTCAATGCGACATCACTCCTCGGTCACGTTCCCCAAGATCTTGAACTGCTATCTGAGGAACTGTTCACATTGCTTCACGGAGAAAGAGACTTGATTGTCCCAAAAGAACTTCCCGCGAAGGAGAAGGACGCTCAGAAGTTGGCGAAAGAGATATTACTCCAGACGACTAAGATCCCGCTGGAGTCCTCTGTCCTCGTCCTCAGAAGCCGCTTCGCGGCAATAAATCCTGAAGGGCTTAGAAGGATCCGCGATCGCCTGAAAGACTTTGTCATAATCTCCCCCTTAGGACTTGCATATCTCATTTACAAGCTTTGCAATGGCGATCCTAAAAAAACGTTCATTGGTGATGAGACTCTTATCGTCCTTGATAAGGATGGCAGTCACTGTGGAGTCAGGGGAAAGTCCACCCCCTTCGTTCAGTACTTCAGCCCAAAAGAGACGGGCGGATACTATGACACCGCTCTTATTGCATTGTTAATACCCTGAGACCGAGAAAACTGTTCTTTAAGACCCACTGATCGTCATAGATCAGGGGGGTCTTTTTTATTCATAAGACAAACTAAACAACCACAACAAGGTGCGGAACGAACAATTTTCTGCTATACTTGGACACATGAAAGAAATCGTGCAAGATGGCGCAAAGGTGCTGAGGGATGTGGCACAACCGGTACCCGAAGAGCTCTTCGGCTCGGCGAAGCTCGCCAAAATAATCGAAGATATGAAAGAATCTCTCGACCCTGAGCTCGAGGGCGTCGCACTCGCCGCGCCACAGATCGGTGTCCCCTATCGCATCTTTATTGTACGCAAGGATCGCACGGTTCCGCCACCGCCACCAAACGAAGACCTCAGCGAGCGAGATCTTCGCATTTCGGAGAGTGCGCCAAGTGCAGTGAAACGAAACGCTCTCCGAAATGCGAAGGTCGAGCAAGTAGATATATATATCAACCCAGAAATCATAAAGACGTCGCGCAAGCGAGCACCAATGGACGAAGGATGCCTCTCGGTTCGCGGGGTATATGGCACAGCCAAGAGGCACGAGCGTGTCACGGTCCGCGCACAGAACATCGACGGATCCTCTTTCAAGCGAGGAGCCAGCAAACTAATGGCACAAATATTCGAGCATGAAATCGATCACTTAAATGGAGTTCTCTTTATTGATCATGCCGAACGTCTTATTGAGGTCAAGCATACCCATGACGCATAAATTTGTATATTTCGGTACACCCACAGTCGCGAGCGACACACTCGCGACACTTATCGAACATGGTTTTATCCCTTCGCTCGTCGTGACCTCACCAGACGCTCCAAAGGGCCGAGGTCTTGTTCTCACCCCTTCTCCGACAAAAACCCTCGCACTCGCCAACTCAATTCCTGTGTTCACACCAGAAAAGCTCGACGCAGAGTCAATCGCTACAATTCACGCAATTACGAGCGACTACGCTCTCGTCGTCGCCTACGGCAAAATATTTCCAGAAGAACTTATTGCAGCATTCCCGCTCGGAGTATTGAATGTTCACTATTCTCTCTTGCCGAAATATCGTGGGGCAACACCACTCGAGACGGCCCTCCTTATGGGCGAAACTGAGACCGGTGTAACGATTCAAAAAATGGTAAAGGCACTCGACGCCGGCGATATCATTGTACAAGAATCTATCTCCATCACTCCCCATGAGACTGCGCGCGAGCTACGTCCTCGCCTCATCGAGCTTGGAGCAAGACTCCTTGTTGATACACTTCCTGCCTTTGAACGAGGCGAGATGGTGTCGACACCACAAGACGATTCGCTAGCGACCCGCGCACGCAAAATAACAAAAGAGGACGGACTCCTCGACCTAAACGCATCAGCTATTGAGAATTGGAACAAGTATCGCGCATACGCTGATTCTATCGGTACCTACTTCTTTGAAGATGGTAAGAGAATGAAAATCACCAACGCAGAATTCACCAAAGGTGAATTCTGCGTTCTGCGCGTTATCCCCGAGGGGAAAAAAGAAACTATTTACCGAAGCGCAACATCTGCTTAAGCGCTGCTCCCCCGCGCTTCACCAGACCCTGCTTCTTGCCTCGTACATGCTGCACTTCACGCACAAGCTCGTCACGTACACGATCGATCGCCTCTTCGAGTGTCGTACCCATCGCCTCGGCTCGAAACAATTTTCCATTCACTGACAGATTTCCCTCGGCGCGATATTTCGCCCCGGCGCGTTCAACCGCAATAGACTGCTCTATCTCACACGCAAGCGTGCCGCCCACAACGAACTTATCAAGGGCTGAAAATTTCTCCTCGATAAGATCACGCATTGAGAGCGATAACTCATGATTCGTTGTCTTGATAGTGATGTTCATGGCTAGAGACATTAATTGTTAACACTTACTATCTTAGCGCGAGAACGGTGTCCTGTCAGGATACGCACCTTTCCAACAACGGCACCAACCCTCCCTGCAATAATAGCGCGTACCCGATCATTTGCACGGTTCCCCGTCGCCGGCTCACGTACCGAGATAAGGAGTGTCGCCTCTGTCCCGGGCTTCGTCGAGGGATTCTCCTCTACTTTCTCACGCTTAGCGCTAGGAGTGACAAACACTTTTATATACATTGAGAAGATGCCGAGATTCTATTTATAATCTTAACCCCTACTAATAACCACAACCATCCGAGGATGTATCCCGCAATAACGTCACTGGGGAAATGAACACCCAGATATAGCCTACTGAAACCGATGGCGAGAATGATTATAGTGGCAATCGCTATCACCATGCGCCGATGTTGTGGGTACCACCTACAGAGTATGAACGCGATAAATCCATACAGAGCCATTGAGGCAGTGGCGTGCCCACTCGGGAAAGACGGAGACGTCTCTACTATCGCCGGAATAAGACCGCCAGGTCGCACACGCCCAACAAGTTCCTTCAGAACATATTCAGAGGCAACAGCGCCACATAGCGTGATTATCAGCCCCGCCAAGTAGGGTCGAGTTGATTTAGAAAAAAACAAAAAGAGTCCGATAATTCCCGCTATGCCAATAATTGTTATTGCATCTCCAAAAAAAGTAATACTCTCGAATACTTGTAGCCCAAGAGGTGTCCGGACACTAAAAAGTAAGTTCTCAAGCCATACGTCTGCCACAAGAATAGAATTGATCATAGGTAAAAGTATACAAC
>JBAQWN010000016.1:0-2818 GCA_049298935.1 Minisyncoccia bacterium | reverse complement strand
CGGCGACTCTGCGCAGAAGCTCTTCGTCAGGCTTGCCCATCGCGACCATAAGCGCGTCGAAAACAGTCTGGTTGAAATCAAGGGTCGAGAAATCTTGACGATAGTAACCGACCTTCACTCCCTCAGTAATCGTTGCTCCCTCGGCGACCCCGCGAGCAATCGCTTCGAGAAGCGTGCTCTTGCCGATACCATTTGGCCCACGCAAGAGTAAATGATTATTCTTCCGCAATGCGATGTTCGCCTTTTTCTGAACCGGCTTCCCTTTTGGCGACAAGACTGAATATGAAGTAAGTGAGAAGACTGTCCCGCTCAAGTCAGCTTGAGCGGGAATAGTGAAAGGCCGAATCGTTTTATCTTCTTTGCGCACATCAACCTTCTCTTCTTCCATCTCCTCGACCTCAGTGCGCATCTTCTTGGCGACGAGACGCATCTTACCTCCCTTCTGTGCAAAGAAGTTCGCCTTGTCTTTATTCTCTTGAATCTTTTTATCGAGTTGGGCGTTCTTTCTATTCTCTTTATCAATACGTGCGAGGATATCGCGTTGCACATCGTGATAGTTGCCTGGGTACTGTTCGATTCTGCGCGTGAATACGTCGAGATACAGCACTCCCGTCGTAAAAGCGTTTAAGAATTCTGAATCGTGTGAGATCACCACACAGGTTTTGTCATAGTCGACGAGAAATGTGGTGAGATGCTCGATACCAGCCTTGTCGAGATTATTTGTCGGCTCATCGAGCAAGAGAAGATCTGGGTCTTGGATAAGTGCCGAGGCGAGGAGGAGGCGCGCTTGCTGACCACCTGAAAAGCTCTTCACGATTCTATCGTGCAACTTTTCATGACCCTTTAGATTCACCACCTCAAGCACCTCATCTATCTTTGGGTCAATGTCATACACTTTTTCATCAAAATACGAAACGAAGAACTCACGCACCGTAAGTTCGAGCTTGTCACGTGGGATCACCTGCGAAGCTATCGCCACGCGCATACCGTGCGACGAGTGTATCTCGCCACTCTCAGGCTTCAAGTCACCCGTCATGAGAGCAAAGAGAGTCGACTTCCCTGCGCCGTTTTGACCCATGATCGCCATCTTCATCCCCCGACGCAGAGCGAAGTCGACCTCATCGAGGATCGGCTTGTTGTGCCCATATTCAAATGAAACTTTCTCAAAGCGTATAACGCTCTCTTCGCGCGCCATCAAACCACCCTAACTCATTTTCAGTAAAAAAGGAAAAACAAAAACCGCCCCCAACGGTTTTTGTTGTGGGCGGGCGACTCTATTTTTATTTTGGGAAATTTCCCCATTCGAAAGAATTATACCCTTCGAGGCGGACATCATGCCGAAACATGATTCCGGGACATCCGTTAGAAAAGTGCGACACATTAACATCTTTCCCTTCTAATCCCGGACAGTCCCTCTTTGCCTCGTCGAAAAGAGCCATTAAGACATCCAGAGTAATCCCACTACTATCGTAGGGAGTTACTATGTGGTGACTAAATCCCCCACTACTCACATCAGGCGCGAACATTTTCCTATACTCAGGTGGCTTATCAGCCATAACACATCCTCCGAAATTATTAAGATCATCCTCCATCAAAGTACACCTGTGTATGTATTTGTCAAGTATGTGCCATAGACACACTCTAAGAAATCAGGTATGGTGATTTTATGGATAATCCAGTGGCAAAACCAGCAAGCGAATACCCCATGCGTATCAACAAGCACCTCGCGCACGAGGGCGTAGCGACACGTCGTGCGGCTGATGACCTTATTGCGAAGGGAAAGGTGCTTATTAACGGCCGCGTCGCCAAGCTCGGAGACAAAGTCGAGAGAAGCGACACGGTCGAAGTGGTCGGCACGATATCACCCAAGAAGCTGCTCTACTACGCCTACAACAAACCCGTCGGAGTAATCACCCATTCACCCCAACTTGGCGAAAAGGATATCAAACAAAGCATTTCAAAAAAGAAATCATCGTCGGGAGTTCCCGAGAGAGAAATGAGCGACGTCTTCCCTATCGGCCGTCTTGATAAAGATTCGAGTGGTCTTATCATCCTCACCAATGACGGACGCGTAACCGATCGCCTCCTCAACCCCGACTACGATCACGATAAAGAATATAAGGTGCAGACGGGTGCTCCGCTCCGCGATAGCTTCAGAAAGGTTATGGAGGCCGGCGTGAATATCGAAGGATACTTCACTCAGCCCTGCAAGGTGCGCAAGACAGGTCCAAGTAGCTTTACTATCACCCTCACCGAGGGCAAGAAGCATCAGATCCGCCGTATGGTCTCAGCACTCCACAACACCGTCACCGCGCTCGAGCGCGTGCGTATCCTCAACGTGCGACTTGAAGATCTCGCTCCTGGATCATGGCGCGCACTGGTTGGCGAAGAACTTGCCACCTTCCTATCTGCAATCGGACTAAAATAATACGGGCGCACGAAGTCCGTATTATTTTATGCGTGTACACGCACAAGGGAAAAATGTCGGGCGAGCAAGTACTGGACGCCAACATATGCGAGCACCATCGGCACAAGCTCGAAGATTGGATAGAGTGGCGGCGCCACCAGTGAATAAAATGTCGCGACAAATGGAATAGCCATCAGGACAACAATCGAGATAATCTCGATAACAAGTAGCAGTGATAATTCCCTCTTATGCATTTCAGTCGTCACGCCCGTATATAATCGAGGCATCATCATAAAGAACAAGAAGCCGACCGCGATAAACGATAGAACAACGAGACTCGTCGGGCCACCAGTCTCATCGAACTCAAGACTTTCATAAAAGGCAAATGAAGTGACGATTGACTGAAGAGCA
>JBAQWN010000015.1:0-2048 GCA_049298935.1 Minisyncoccia bacterium | reverse complement strand
GATCACGGGAGTGAGGAGGTGGGGAATGCCGTTATAAGCGGTGAGCTCCACGCGCTTTGGGTCAATCATTATGAAGCGCAATTTGTTCGGGCCGTTGCGGTAGAGCAGGGAGGTGATGAGTGCGTGGATGGCGACTGACTTGCCGCTCCCTGTCGCTCCTGCGACGAGACCGTGTGGCATCTTCGCGATGTTCGCGTAGTGCGGTGTGCCCGTGATATCGCGCCCAATAGCGGCAAGGAGAGGTTTATCGCTATTGCTCCATTCGGGTGAGGTGAGGAGGCCGCCGAGACCAACCATTGCCTTTACCGTGTTAGGGACTTCGATGCCGACCAGTGACTTCCCGGGTATAGGCGCTTCGATACGGACTGGGTGTGCGGCGAGCGCGAGTTCGAGATTGTTCGCTAGAGAGACAATCTTAGAGAGGCGTACTCCTTCAGCAGGTTTTACGGCGTAGCGTGTAACGGTTGGGCCGACGGAGACCTCGTCCATCTCAAGGTTGATGCCGAAGTTTTGGAAGGTACGCTTAATTATATTTGCATTTGCTTTAATATCTCCGACACCAGGCTTTCCTTTATCGGTACCAAGTATTGAAAGTGGTGGTGGATTATATTCACCGTCGAAATTTGCAATGCCTGATCCTGTTGTTGCTGATGGGCGGTTAAAGAGTGTCACTTTAGGATCACTTTCTGGTGTGGTGGCAGTCTCTTCAGTTTCATCAGAATCATGTATCTCGTCTTCAGTTTCAGGCACGCCGACCACATCATCAAATTCCTCGTCTTCGGACATCTCAGCTTCTTTTCTTGCTGTACGCGCGGCTTGGAAACGGTCCCAGAGTGCAAAGATGTTTTCACCAAGAAGTGCGGCGAGTGCTTCGATATCGCTCACGATAGCGACACCGACGGAAATTGTTGCGACTAGGAGTACGAGTGCTCCCCAAAACCCGAAAAATCCTGACAGTAATTCTCCAAACCATGTTCCCGTCTCCCCGCCGAAATGTGTTCCTGGGAAGAGTCCTGCGAAAGCGAGTGTTGATGCGGTAATAAGAAGTGCTCCCGAGGCGGTGAGAGGAGCGATGGTGGGGCGCCCGAAACCTGCATAAAAGCCGATAAGAATTAAGGCAATCGGCAAGAGAAAGGCTCCAAGGCCAACGATTGCATAGCTTGTTGCGAAGACTACGTCACCGACGGGGCCAGCTTTGCCAAAGATTGCGAGCATGAGTAAAACGCCAGTGGCTGAGAGTACGATAGCGGAGGCATAGCGAATAAGGATGCTGTACTCCTTCACGTCTTCCTCACGAGCGCGACCTCGTTTAGTGCTGGTTTTACCATTTCCTCGACTCATAGTACGTCTATTGTAGCATCACTAGAGTGGGCTGGTGGGCAAGAAAACAAGCTTTCAGGCCACGATGCCGATTCGCGGTGTTTTTCTTGCCGGCTGGCGCGCGAAGTGTATACTATGTCCTATACGATATGGGACACGGACAAAACGATATAGGACATAGTATAGACACACAAAAATCTCCTACGAGAGGTCATGGTGGATATACTGAAGATTTTGTACTAGAAAAAAGCATATTTAATAACATATTTGAAAAGGACATACGTAGAGTGTTTATCTATAAAAAAGCCGAGCGGCTCGCAAAGGCTCTTCATTTGATCACCCCCGCTTTCTTCGGGGCACCTGCACTTAAGAGTCGCCTTGATTCGGTCGCCATCGCTCTCGTGGATGCTGCGGTGTTGCCTCCGGCACTCGCTCGTGCCGCGCTCTCACGCGAGATTTTGTCACTCTCGAGCATGCTTTCGATCGCTCGTACGGGAGGACTTCTTTCGTCTATGAATGCAGAGCTAATTACCCGTGAGGCCCATACTTTGCTTCAGGAAATCGCAGTTTATGAGGAGCCGAGGATACATCTTGATGAGTCTCCAACGCTCTCGAATCTTGCTAAGGGTGCATTGAAACGAGAGGTTGCTCCTCATGCAGATTTTACACAGCCAAAACATGCTCTGCCGGATCGAGTGCATACGAAGAAAGTAATCCCGCGCAGTAAA
>JBAQWN010000014.1:0-15220 GCA_049298935.1 Minisyncoccia bacterium | reverse complement strand
TTTCGAGAGTGGAGGAAATAACCGATCCCGGTGTTTTAATAGTTCCTGGAGTACCATCTTTATTAAAACAAGAATCCCCGACTTTAACAGCCGAAGAGTTAACCGACTCTGCCGTTTGACATATTCCCTTGGAGAGATCACATTGACCGTTCATCCCCGACCCATTACACGCGGCGTCTAAAAGTACCGAGCACGCAACAGGATCGGTGGGCGCATCGCCAATGGGAGCGGCATCAGCACCAGTACCAGAGGAGTCTTCAGTCGCACCGCACCACGAGGAGAACCCTTTCCCCCACGCGAGTTCCTGCTGTCGTATGCCAGTTACCCCACCTCCGCCAGGGCCGATAACATTTGCAAGCTGGTCTCGTGAATTATTAAAGAGCATATACGGATTGTTCTGTGGCTGAGTCGTTAGAGAGAGCCAAGCCGCCACCCCACCCTTTGACCAGTCACCCGCCATAAAGGCAGATGGATTAGACGATGACTGGCTCATCGTGTTCTTATTGGCGGCCCAAAAACCACCGAGACTCGTATTTTGCATGTAATTTCTCCCCAATGCCACAGTGATCGAAGAAGAAAATGGTGAGCCCGTCAGCCCGATCTGGGCTAAATAAGCCCTTGCCGCAACATCACTGACACTCTGCATAGATTTCTGTAAACCTGTAGTGAACTGCGGAGATCCAGAACCGTTACCTATACCATTAACAAACGCAACAACGCTCGCCGTCATATCTTTCATCAGATTCCCCGAAAGAACATAAGCAAGTGGCTCAAGCACGTTCTCGAGCCAATAATTTGCCTTTACCATTACCGTATTTATGTGTGCTTCCACCCAGAGGAGTTGTGTCTTGATATAGTTTAGTCCAGACATATACCAGACAGGAGGGTCATTTACCACTTGCTGCGCCTGCGCCCTTTGTGGTGCAATAAAAAATGTCACTGGGGTGACTATTGCAATAGTGAGAAGTATTGCGATTGCATTGGTAAAAAGTTTCTTACTCATAGCTAATTCTGCGCCTTCTTATTACCTGCGGCGGTACTGACCATGATGTTTATAAACGAAGCTCCCGGTACACCGACAGGTAGGGCGATATGAGCCGCGGTATATGCATTGCCGATATCCGCGGATGACTGCAAGAACGCCTTAGCCACTTCTTGATACTGTTGGAGAGCGAGCATAGCCGCTAAGGGGTCGCTTTCGGCACGCGCAAAGTCGGCATTAATCTCGCTTAAACGCATGAGAGTATTGATAAACAAGATGCCACTTGTCGCGAGCTCGCGTGGGACAGGAAGCATAGCAAGTCCAGCAGCAGAATTGCGATACATTTTCGATATTGAGGCTAGGTGACTATATGCCGTTTTATCTCCGTTCAAAACCGCATTCTTAAAATAATCTATGTCCGTCATCCCCTCTTTCGCATCGACCGTGTTCTTCGTGAGAATCGCTTCAGCGTTCACGGCAAATGCCTTCATCGCGTCTGCTCCCGACCCAGAAACCACAATGTCTTTCACCAATTTAAAGTCTGGTGCCGGCGCGATAGAAGCGGTGAGCTGGCTCACCGCCTTGTTCGCAAGGTCGTTTATTTGCGTTTCTGAGAGGTCGGCTCCGCCGTTCGCCTGTCTTGCATCCAGATAGAGAGGGAAGAAGCTTTTCGCAAATGAGTCAGTGACCGTCCCTTTGGTCGGAGGTTTGAGCCCGAGGGCGGCATAGTCGACACCGTCATTCGCCGCTACCGTCGAGGTCGCGATGGCGATATCCGCAATCGCTTTCGGCACGATAAGCCCCTTCGCGACTGCTTCACCGTCGGTCATGCCGAGATGAAATGTGTCGGCGATATGTGCGTCGGCGCCATAGAGAGACTCTTCCCAATCAGGGAGACCGTCACTGTCAGAATCTTTCGAGGCTATAGCCTTAAGGAGCGCCGTCTCTGTCGAGGCTTGGGCGCTTTGCGGAGACTCTACCCCGCGCGCAAAGAGGTAGGCACCAACGATAAGCACGACTGAAAAAAGCATGGCAACCATCACACCCCAATTCTTAAAGATTCCTCCTTCCATATCACTGATAAGTATACCACCGTACCATATCAACAACGCAAGGAGTGGTGATATCTAATCTTGACTCAAATCGAGCCATACCGAGAGTAATAGATCTTCAGCGCGAGCTTTTTCAGGGATGCCGTCACTTGGAAGTCCGACTTCCAAGAGATTTTTACGGACGAATTTGCGCTTGTGGGCGAAGCCGGCGTGAATAAGTGCGAAAAATCGCTCTTCGGAGGATTTTGTTAAAAAATTCTTGCGTGAAATGTCGCGAATAGTGAGCACGGCCGAGTCAACTTTAGGGGATGGCTTAAAGGCGCCACGCGGGACGGTGAATTCATACTTTGGTGTGCCATACGCTTTTACCGAGAGCGAGAGTATTGATTCTTTTTTAGACCGTGAGACACGCTCGGCGACTTCTTTCTGCACAAGGAGCGTCATAGAGCTCGGTTGATTCTCTGCCGTGAGGAACATTCTGAATATCTCACCAGTGAGATAGTAAGGAATATTCGCGACAAGAGCATACCCTTTCGACAAAGAGGAGATATTGAAAGTGCGGATATCGCCCTGTAGCAACTCGAGCTTGCCAGAGGCGATTTCGCTTGCGAAATCGCCCTGCAATTTTTCAAAGAGCTCATAATCTGCCTCGAGAGCGACGACTTTCCCTGCAAGCTTCAACAATTCTCTGGTGAGCATACCGGTGCCCGGCCCAATCTCGAACACGACAGTATCTGAAGAAAGTCTCGCAGAAAGAGCGATGCGCTCCGCAATGCGCGCGTGCATCAAGAAGTTCTGCCCGAGGGATTTTTTTGCGTACATATACTATTTGATAATCCAATCATCATCTACCGCGCGCGTCGAGCCCGTTTCATCATAAAGCAAAAGCGAGTTGTCGATATCAGCGAGAAAGGATGACGGCTCAGCATAGGTGTCACTGCCATAAATCTTGCGAACGCTCGCGAGTGTGAGGAAGAGTCGCGACTTGGCGCGCGTCATCGCAACATAAAAGAGTCGCCGCTCTTCTTCCTCATCGCGCTTCTCACCGCCCATACCTTGGTGCGGAAAGAGCCCCTCCTCCATCCCGCTCACAAAGACCGTGTCGAACTCAAGCCCCTTCGCCGCGTGCACGGTCATAAGCGTAACGCCCGTTTTCTCTCCTTGGTCTAATTCGTCTTGATCACTCGCGAGCGCCGCCTCGGCGAGAAAGAGAGCGATACCCTCTTTGCCCGGTGTACCGTCGTGCCGCGTCGCGACCGACACGAGCTCTTCGATATTTTCAAATCGCTCGCGATCTTCCTCACTCCCCTCATCAACCAGTGCGCGTCGCATACCACTCTTCTCGATCACAAGCTTTGCAAACTCCGACGGAGCGAGGGTCTCTGTCGCGACAGCAAGCTCGTTGATAATGTTCTCGAACAGCTCAACCTTGGCGAGATTTGCCGAAGTGAGTGTGGCGCGTTGACCAGCGGCAAGCTTGCCGAGCGTGACGGCGCCGATGCCGCGCGACGGCGAAGCCGCCGCGCGCATCTTATCAACTTCACGCGATGGCTCGAGTGCGAGTCGCATCCAAGCGAGCATATCCTTCACCTCCTTACGTCCGAAAAATCGTGTGCCGAGAAGCTTGTACGGCACGCCCGCACTGAGCAAACCCTCTTCAAGAGCGCGGGATTGGAAGTTGGTACGAAAGAGTATCGCAATGTCCTCTGGCTTCTTTCCATTTTGGAGTAACTCACGTATTTTGAGCGCTATCCAACGCGCCTCACTCTCAGCACTTTGTGCGAGATGCAGAACAATCGGATCTCCCTCACCCTGTTCAGTGGTCGACCTCTTCTCTTTGCGATTCTTATTCTTCTCAATAACTGAATTCGCGGCATCGACCAAATTTTTCGTCGAGCGATAATTGCGTTCGAGAATAATCGTCTCAGCCTCTGGATATGTTTTATCGAAATCGAGTAAATTCTCAATAGTCGCTCCACGCCACGTATAAATAGTCTGATCGATATCGCCAACAACAAAAAGATTTTTATGTTTTGCAGCAAGCATGCCCGCGAGTCGCCCTTGAAGTGCATTTGTATCCTGATATTCATCGATATGGATATACCGCCAACGATCCTGCGCGGCGGCGCGAATATCAGCGTATTCCTCGAGTAGTTGCACCGGCAAAGCAAGTAGATCGTCGAAGTCGAGTGCTTTCTCAGCCTTGAGCGCCTTCTCATAACGGAGCCATACCTCAGCGACAATGCGACTACCGAAGCCCGAACGTCCATTCTTCTCATAAAAGGCCTCAGCACGCATCCCTTCACTCTTTGCGCGCGAGATGCGGCCGAGCACAGAGCGCGGGGAGAGCTCCTTGGTCGAGACATCGAGTGCCTTCAGAGCTGTTGCAATCGCCTTTTCTGAATCATCGCGATCATACACACTGAAGAATCGCGGGACGCCAATGACGGATCCATAGTTCTCGAGCAATTCACGACCGAGACCGTGGAAGGTGGCAATAAATGGTGTCTCTGTATTATTTGCTTGCCCTGAGCTAGTCGAAGGGTCACCAAGCATCACCCGCACCCTTCCGCGCATCTCCCGCGCTGCCTTGTTGGTAAAGGTAACGGCGAGAATCTGATTCGCCGACACACCCTCACGCACAAGGTGATACACCCGCGTCGCGAGCACGCGCGTCTTACCGCTTCCCGCGCCCGCCAAAACTGAGACCGGACCGTCTACAGTCAGCACGGCACGTTTCTGCGCTTCGTTTAATCCTTCAAGGTAGGTCACTTCTTCGAATATACCCTAAAACTCGTTCTCCACAGGCATCAGACGTGCTAATTGACTCCTTTCCTCATTCGACTATACTCACCCTCATTGCCTGACACGGATGTATTCAAGGGATGGCTTATATACCCTGTATGTAAGCCATTCTTGTATTCGAAAGATTGACCGCCAACCCCCGTTTTTCTATTAAATTCACCTCACACTCCCTAGTACCAGTACTCGTTATGGTCGCCATGGTGGCGGCACTCACGCCAAACTACGCTAACGCGTTCTGGTTTTTTTCAATAAACGCAAATGCGGCTGGCGGCGGATTAACGCCAAGCTCTTCGACCCCCATACTTCAGGCCTCTACCAATATTGATCCAAATCCCGACAAGGGCCTCGGTGATGACATACCCACAAGTGACAACGCCGTCGTTGCCCACACAGGCCCCGCAGGTACGACTGCCGACGTTGCCGTCCCTATGGTGACCGATCGTATCTCAATCTATGTGGTACGCCCAGGCGACACACTCTCTGAAATCGCCACCCTGTTTGGAGTCTCGGCGAACACCATTATTTGGGCAAATAATCTCAGCGGCGTTCATGACGTCCACGTTGGCGACACTCTTATCATTCTTCCTATTTCTGGCGTTAAACACATTATCATCAGAGGAGATACGCTCAAATCAGTCGCAAAAAAATACAGCGGCGATGCAAATGAAATTGCTCAGTTTAACGGCCTCGATTCTGGATCCACTCTCATCGTCGGTTCGACCATTATTATCCCTGGCGGCGAATTCACCTCTCCTACACCAAAAGCGACGGCGAAGACTAAAGTATCGAAAGGTAAGCGCGGTACTATTCGCGAGCCATATCTCGGTGGTAGTGGAGCGGCTCAAGATGGTTATTATGGCAACCCCGTTCCCGGAGGCATTATCACCCAAGTGGTTCACGGATGGAACGCGATTGATATCGGAGCTGCGCGAGGCACTCCGATACATGCATCCGCTGATGGCACAGTCATCATCGCGCGTGTGAGTGGCGGATGGAATGGTGGTTATGGTAACTACGTCGTTATCACCCATGACAATGGCACACAGACACTCTATTCGCACATGATGAGTGCTATCGTCTCAACCGGAGCGTCAGTGTCTGCCGGACAGATTATCGGCTATGTCGGCTCGACAGGACTCTCAACTGGCCCCCACCTCCACTTCGAAGTTCGCGGTGCGGCAAATCCTTTTCGTATCTGCGCGGCAAATAGTGTTTGCGCACCGCACTAAAGCAAAACAAGGTTCGACCTTAATTCAGATTCACAAGGTCGAACCTTGTTTTGCTTTTTATTCAAATCCAAATAATCCACGAGGGCGATACTGCAACGCCTCGTGGACAAAGGCTGGCGTGACTGCCTCTGCACCAGCAAGATCGGCAATCGTACGCGCAACACGCATCGTACGATGATAGCTCCGCGGTGAGAGACTAAGTCGCGCAGCCGCAGTCATAAGAGCCTCTTTTGCCGCAATACTAAAACTGCTTTTTTCATCGAGCTCGCGACCCGAGAGCGCTGCATTCGTCGAACCCTTCTTTCCCGTACGCTTCTCTGCGCGAGTACGCGCAGCAACCACGCGCTCGCGAACGCGTGCCGACGGCTCGCCCGTCGAGAGCTTTGAGAGTGTGTCGTGAGAGATGAGCGGCACTTCGATCCACAGGTCGAGCCGGTCAACAATCGGTCGAGAGATGCGACGAGCCTGCTTCGCGGCGGCGCGAATCGCAACGCGAGTGTCAGTCGAGAGCGTGTCGGCAGGATTCATCGCCGCGACAATCATACAGTCGGCGGGAAATGTGACCGTCGCACGCGCGCGCGAGACCGTAACAATCTTATCTTCAAGCGGCTGACGCAAAGCCTCAAGCGTGCGCGAATCAAACTCGGGGAATTCATCGAGAAAAAGAACGCCCTTGTGCGCAAGAGTCACTTCACCCGCCTTCGGGAAAGATCCGCCACCGACAATCGCAACGTGAGAGATCGAGTGGTGCGGCGCACGAAAAGGTGGCCAATATACCGCCTCACCATTTTCAAGAAGCCCCGCTGTCGAATGAATAGCCGTCACCTCGAGCATATCATCGTCCGTCAGCGGCGGGAGAATACCCGCAAGAGCGCGCGCAAGCATCGTCTTCCCCGTCCCCGGTGGTCCATAAAAAACAATATTGTGACGACCGGCGGCGGCGATCTCGAGAGCGCGCTTGGCACTCTCCTGCCCTTTCACATCAGAAAGGTCGAGCGTTGGTATCGGAGCTACGACGCGCCGATCGCGCACGAGTCGTGGAAGTGGTTTTTCATTTTTTAAATGTGCCAAGAGATCTGCAAGTGAGGCTGGAGCATAAATCGCAACTCCCTCAGCAAGAAGAGCCTCACGAGCATTCCCTGTTGGTACAAAAATCTTCTTGATACCGCGACGTTTCGCGGCAAGCACTTGAGGGAGTACGCCGCGTGCACTACGTAACGTGCCATCAAGAGCGAGCTCACCAATAAAAAGTGTTTCTTCAACCAAAGGTTCGAGATCACCCGCGGCGATAAGGTAAGCAAGAGCGAGCGACAGGTCATAGTGCGAGCCTTCTTTTCTCAAATCAGCCGGAGAGAGCGAAAGAACGATGCGCTTGTTCTGTTGTTTCGGTGATTTGTGACCAGAGTGTCGAATCGCCGCACTCACCCGGTCGCGAGCTTCTTCAACCGCCTTGTCGGCGAGCCCGACAACAGTAAAATTATGGAGCCCACGTGTAAGATCGGCTTCAACAACGACTATCTCGGCACTTGAACCAACGGGCTGTGCGGCGAGTGTCTTCGCATAACCATGTTTGGGCAATACACCGTGCTCGGATGACTGTGTGCGGACCGCGATAAGCTTCGACGTGTCCGCTTTCATGAAAATTACAGATGCTTAACGCACGTCGTCGCGGCAGAGTTAGCAGAGAGACGTGCCTCCTCTATAGTGCCTCCACATACTTCACAAACCCCATATGTTCCCTTCTCGATACGTAGAAGTGCGGCACACACTGTATCGTAACGCGCTTCAAGATCGGCGAAGATTGCTGAGGAGTTCGCACCAGTCATCGTAATATCCGCCTGATCAGCAAGATCCGATTCTGTACCAGTCTCTGGAGGCAAGGGCTCCCAATCGCCTGGAACCACTGGATTCTTTCGGCCAATATTTCCCATCTCTGCTTCAAGCGTCGCTTTTTCTTCTTCCAACTTATTTTTCAAGTATGCAGTGTTCATAGTGAGATGATAACAGTTACGGATGCGCCGTCGAGAGGCGTCGTAGTATTTCAGTAAACGCCAAAGCATCACGCGCAATAACGAGAGTCGACTGATTCCAATATCCATAGAGCAGAAGACTTCGGCCCGCTTCGTCGAGATATACGCGCACATCATGGTTACTCACGACATCGTCATGAAAACCTTCTTTGGGCGAAGCGAGTGTTGTGGTTGCAACCTTAAGCAAGGTTGAGCTTGAAACTATGGGCAATGCCGAATAGTGGGGAAAAAGAGAGCGAAGATCGCTCTGCATAAATGGTTCCCACGCAAGCATGCCTGAAAAAGTAGAGCCGTAAGACTCGACTGTAAGAATAAAAAATGGACTTTTCCCACTACTCACATTCACAATGCCAGCCATACTATGAGCATGGTCAACATTGCGCAAGACAACGTCAGGTACGCGCGAGCCGAGTGACGAGAAAACACTTTTGTCTACAATAGCGGGATCTAGTGAAAGAAGCCTGACACCATTCAATGAGAGCGGTTTAGTGGTCGACTGGTTGATAGCCTGCACGAGAGCAGAACCCGTGCCCGAAACTTGTTCTCTATCATCAACAAATATTGCTACCGGAGTATCAAGAGTGGCAACAATAGGTGCCAGCGCAGAAAAATGTCGCGCGTATGCCACAAAAATGCCAGCGACACTGACAACGATCAGAAAGACTCCGACGATAATCTGCCAATGATTACGCCCCTGTACGGCAGATGTGTCCGTGATCGTTTGAGGAATGCGTGGCGCCGCGTCTTGTTCAGCGGCAAGTATGGTTGCGGTTGATGCTCCTGTTTCACTTACTCTCTTTCTCAGAGCATCTGAATATGTCTCAATCGGGCTCGCTTTCGTAAAATCTCTCTGAGGGAGATGGGCTGGCGCCACTGGAGCAGTCGGGACCGTAATAGGAACGAACGCTAGTGGCGTCGCCCCAACAAGACGCTCGGAAGGAGCTGGTTTTGATTTGTTAAAAGGCACGAGACCGGGTGTACTTCCCTTTTGGAAAGTATCCATGTCATTCGAAAATGTGCGGACATAGTTCCCTGACGACGAATCATTTGGAGGAATTGGAATTGGTGTCGTATTCGTGTTCGCCATTGTCTACTATAGTAGCGTATCGCTCCTCTTTCAGGCGAGTTATCCCTGAAACACTCAATGCGTTTTAACTGCGAGGGGAAATAGTGAACTTGTGAGGATCTTCACACATATCTGTGAAAGCGTGTGCCGCCTCTTTGAGTTTGCCCGATGAAGATTTACCAAATGAAATGACTTCGACCTGACATCCTTCGTTCATATCGAGATAGTGAATAAGCGGTATGAAGTCTCCGTCACCCGTCACGAGGACGATAGTGTCGAGCTTGGGTGCGAGTTTGACCGCATCGATCGCTAGACCGACATCCCAGTCAGCCTTCTTCGCACCATCAGCAAAGATTTGGAGATCTTTAGTCTTTGTCTCAATACCCATCTTGGTAAGAGCATCGAAGAAATTCTTTTCATCGCCACCCTCTGTCGAGATAACGTAGGCTATCGCGCGCACGAGAATACGACCTCCAACAGCCTCATCGAGGATTGCTCCGAAGTTTACGCGCGCCTTATAGAGATGCTTCGCGCTGTGATACAGATTTTGAGTATCAATGAATACTCCTACACGTTGTGCTGAATGCTTAATAACTGCCATAAAAAATAAAATTATAAAAACGAAATAATAAAACGTAGTTCTATTTTTAAAACTCCCCTGAGGAAGCTAACTACTCCTATACAATACCACCCTTAGACGGGCTACTTCTTCAAACCAAGCTTCTTGATAAGCACGTTATATTGGCGCTTGTTGTTTGTCTCTAGATAACGCAAGTGTGCGCGACGATCAGCAACCATCTGGAGAAGTCCACGGCGAGAATGGAAATCCTTCTTATTCTTCTTGAGATGCTTCGCGAGCTCATCAATCTGCTTTGAGAGGAGAGCAACCTGAACCGGTGCAGAACCAGTGTCTGCATCGTGTAGAGCGACAGCTTTAATCGTCGCGGCCTTTTTCTTAGTTGTAAGCATGAGTCCACTAACCCTACCACGGCCAGCACTAAACCGCAAGATTCCCATTTAGTGCTGGCCACGCCTTGTGAAATCACGCAAGTGTCATGAAATCCGATCAAGAATGTGCGCACAACATTATGTATACTTCCCTATATGGAAGCTCATGCCGCCAAGCGACAATTTCTTGAATATATTGAGATCGAGCGCGGCCGCGCAGTGAAAACTATCGAGAATTACGACCACTATCTCTCGCGATACTTCGAGCAAATGAAGATACAGAACATCAGCGATATCAGCGAGCAAAATGTTCGCGAATTTCGTCTCTGGCTCAATCGTCAGCCGGGAACCAAGAGTGACTCGATGAAGCGTCGCACACAGAATTACTACATGATCGCCCTCCGCGCTTTTCTCAAATTCCTACGGAAACGCGACATCGCCGCCATCTCACCCGAGAAAATAGAGCTCGCGAAGCTCCCCGATCGGCAAATCGATATCATCACCCCGACCGAGCTTGGACGCCTTATGAAGGCGCCGCGCGACGCCTTTGCAAAGGAAAAAGATCCGGACAAGGCACGAATGTATCTACGAGACGGCGCAATTCTCGAACTTTTATTCTCGACCGGACTCCGCGTGTCTGAGCTCTGTGCACTCAACTCTGATATTGATCTCACCCGCGACGAGCTCTCGGTGCGCGGTAAGGGCGAGAAGGTTCGCGTCGTATTCCTCTCCCCCACTGCTAAAGACGCTGTGCGCGCCTATCTCAAAGCACGAGACGATATGGAAGAAGCTCTCTTCGTAGACGGAAGAAAGAATAAACTCCACCGCACTACCCCTCGCGACATCCAGCGACATTTGAAAACGTACGTCGCCAAAGCAGGCATCACGAGCGTCGTCACGCCCCACACCATGCGCCATGCCTTCGCCACCGACCTTTTAAGCAATGGCGCTGACATCCGCTCGGTACAGCAACTCCTCGGCCATGCCTCGATCAACACCACCCAGATTTATACGCACATCACCGACGCCCACCTCCGCGAGATCCACAAAAAATTCCACGGAAAGAATCGCAGCTGAGCTGGAAAATCGAAAAAAGAATGTTGAATTGGCCTAGCGGCCTGAGCGCTTTCTTTTTTCGATTTGCCCGCGAAGATGTAGAATAGCAGTATGAAAATCGTGTCGTGGAATGTGAATGGACTCAGATCACTCGCAAAAAATGAGTATTGGCTGACTTTTTTAAAAGAGGCAAAGCCTGATATCTTCTGCCTTCAAGAGACTAAAGCCTCACCTGAACAACTCTCTGAAGATCTTCTCTCCCCCGCTGGCTATTCTTCCTTTTTCTCCTCCTGCCAAGTGAAAAAAGGTTATAGTGGCGTCGCGCTCTATTCAAAAATCGAACCATTGTCTGTGATATATGGCATGGGGATAAAAGAATTTGACCAAGAAGGGCGAATTATCGGCGCAGAATATGAAGACTTCTGGCTCTTAAATGTCTACTTCCCTAACGGCGGGCAGGGCCCCGAGCGACTTGATTATAAACTCCGTTTTTATGATGCCTTTCTCACCTTTATCGAAAAATTGCGCAGTGGAAAGCCTGTTATCTTCTGTGGTGACGTGAACACCGCTCACGAAGAAATAGATCTCGCCCGACCGAAAGAAAATGCGGAGCATACAGGATTTCTCCCCGAAGAACGAGCATGGATCGACGAGGTAGTGAGTGCTGGTTATATAGACTCCTATCGCCACTTCTCTCCAAACACTAAAGAGGCATATACGTATTGGGACATGGTGACTCGCGCACGCGACCGCAATGTTGGTTGGCGCCTCGATTATTTCTTCGTCGCAAACGAATATATAAAGCAAATCAAAAAAGCAGAAATCCACCACAGCATCTACGGCTCAGACCACTGCCCTGTTTCGATCACTCTCTCATAAAGGACACTTCGACATACTCAGTGTAGACAGTTATCCACAGCGTGTCCTTTACACTGTCCTTTACTACTATATATTTACTTGGAGAGGATAGTTCTTTATAGATCTTTACAAGAAGTCACATAGACAGTCATCGCACATCATCATCAGTGCGCTCATCAAAGTGTTCCTGCCTACGCTCGCGACGATATCGCACACAAGCCCCATGGCACGGTTCCACATGAAAGCGCCTCGTTCTAAAGAACCAAACCGCCCTAATTTTCTCGGCCGGAAGCACCATCAACGCCCCTGCTCCTTTTCGCTTCTAGCCACCACTTGGGTGGTTTTGTTATTTCACTCTGAACAGAAGTGTTGAAAAAAGAATGTTGAATCGGCCTAGCGGCCTGAGCGCTTTCTTTTTTCAACACTTCTGCGAAGAGACCCTTTGTTACACGTGTAACCTACGAAACGTGATGTTTTTCCATTATATGGCGTACTTCCTCATCTTCTGCCATTTCACGCTTCTGCTTCCCTGCTTCCCCAAGCCTCTTTAGCTCATCTTCAGGCTTTTCGAGCAATGTTTCCGTCTTTTTATCAAGATATTCAACAGTATTTAAACTTGCATCATCAAGAACCTCTTCGAGGAGAGCATTAAGGACATACCCGATCCTTGGGCCAGGTTTCACGTGGAACTTCTCCATAATGTGTTCCCCGTCGGTCTTGAGCATCTTTACAGACACAGGGTCGCGAAGAGCTTGTTCAACCATCGCCTTGTATTTGCGGAATCGGAACGGCTGTTCTTTAGGGCGCCCTGTCCCTACACGGTCACAGATACGAATATTGAGAAGATCCCAGATATTCTCCTCGCCCACATTAACTATCATACGCCGAACAGCAGATAGTGTAATTTGCTCAGGATCAGAGAAAAACATGTGCCAACGGACCAATTTAGTGACCCTTTCTATCGTTTCACGTGAAAAATGGAGGCCTTCTAGTATTTTTTTTGTTACACGTGAACCAACTACCTCGTGCCCATGGAAGGTCCATTCTTTCTTTTCTTCTGCCCAGCGGCGGGTTTCTGGCTTTGCAACATCATGAAATAGGGCAGTGAGCCGTATATCGAGACTCCACTTTTTATCGGCGGCATGCTGCATACTGCGCATGAGATGTTCAAAGACGTCGTAACTGTGAGCTTGATTCTGTTCGACACCAACACTACGAACGAGCTCTGGAGATATATATTCGAGAATGCCGAGTTGCCATGACAGGACAATAGCGTTCATGGGTTGATCAGAACTCAACATTCTTACGAACTCATCACGAACTCTTTCACGTGAAACATGGCTCAAATGCTCACTATTTTTGCTTATTGCCTCTGCTGTGTCACCATCAATACCAAAATGTAGCTCGGCAACCAGCCGAATAGCACGTAGCATGCGTAGAGCGTCTTCATTAAATCGATCTGGAGCATTTCCCACAGCGCGAACGAGTTTGTCCTTTATGTCCTTTTGACCATCATAGGGGTCAACAAGATGTCCTTTTCGCTCATCGAGGGCGATGGCATTGATCGTGAAGTCGCGCCGAGCCAAGTCTTCAAGTAGGGAATTACCAAATACTACCTTGTCAGGTCGACGTTTGTCAGAATATTCTGATTCGGTACGATACGGGGTCACTTCGATAATAGCGAGGCAGGCATTCTCAGATCCAGTCTTCACCCCGACAGTGCCATAGTCATTTTCGTAAAAAGAGTCTGGAAATACGGCCTGAATCTGCTCTGGTGTCGCATTCGTCGTGATATCCCAGTCTTTTGGTTCACGACCTATAAGGAGATCTCGAACACAGCCTCCCACAAGATACGACTCGAACCCGGCCTGTCGCAGACCATCTCCAACAACGGACACTTCTTGAGGAACGCGATATGTCATGTGCGAATCGTACCATAATGGCGTACTATGCAGGCAGGCCTGCCTGCCGGTAGGTATGCCCTGATGGTGAAACGGATATCACAACAGTCTTCGGAACTGTAGGTCCAAGTTCGATTCTTGGTCAGGGCACCTTCTCAGCGTAAACAAAAAACACGAGCAATCTCGTGTTTTTTGTTTAACCTCGTTCGGTGCGGGTAGGGAGAATCGAACTCCCATCATCTGATTGGCAACCAGATGTTCTACCATTGAACCATACCCGCGCTTTCGGCATAATAGCACGCCACCCAATTATCTTTCCAGTGTTTTGCATGTCTTTTCGTTATGTGTTGAAAGTGGATAAACCTGTTGATACTGTGGATAAAGGACGCAGGACATTTTAAAAAGTCCATGAGATACTCAGCAAGTGAGCCATATTTCTAAAAGCCGTGGATATTTCTTCTAAGAGCCGGAAGGAGGTGGGTGCTTTGGGTGAAAATGTCGCTGCAGAGTACCTAAAACGGCATGGATTTATCATTCGCGACCGCAATATCGCACGCAAAACGGGTGAACTTGATCTGATCGCGGAGCATGAGGAGACGTTGCACTTTGTCGAAGTAAAGACTATTCTCACCAATGAGTTTCCTTCAGACACTGGAGATACGAAGAGTGGTTCAGATGATTATGATGTGTACGACCCCTCAGCAAACCTACATGAGGCAAAGGTACGAAAGGTGGCTCGAACAGGGGAGTGGTATGTCCTTGAGAAGAAGTGGGAAGGGGAGTGGCAAGTAGATGGGTGCTTAGTATGGCTTCGGCGCAGAGATGGCATGGCGAAAGTCCGCTACCTACCTCAAATCGTCTGAACCTGCTACGATGGACAATAACGGGCCGGAGTATGCCGGTAGTACGTCTGCTTTGGGAGCAGATAGACCGAGTTCAATTCTCGGCGGCCCGACTGACATGTGTGGAGAGCGTGATATCACTCACTCTGCCTGGTATATACTGAACCTATACTAAATGGGTCCGCCTATTTAGGCTTATAGGAAATTAACGATGGAGAAATGAAAAAACTATTAACCGTTGCCGGACTCCTCGCTTCTTCTTTCGTGGTCATCGGGACCGTGCGCGCTGAAGAGATTGTCGGGACAACAACTTCAACAACTGCAGGACAAGTCGTAGCAGGAACGCCTGGAGACGTTGCAAACAACATGGAGAAGCAGATCCAAGGACTTCGCAAGGAAATGGAAGCCAAAATAAAGGCCATTCGCACGGAGTACCAGGGAAAGATAGAGC
>JBAQWN010000013.1:0-3477 GCA_049298935.1 Minisyncoccia bacterium | reverse complement strand
AAGTCGTGCGTATCACGAAGCACAAAACGCATTGCTTAAAGTATTTGAAGAGCCGCTCGAGGGTGTGCACCTCTTCTTTATATTGCCGACCTTAGGGGGGCTTCTCCCAACGCTGCGTTCGCGTGTTCAAGTCTTGGAGGCAATGTCAAACACCGAGTGTTTGACATTGCCGAAAGTTGCAAATGAGTTTTTAAAAGCTGATAAAGAGAAGCGCAGTGCGATGATTAAAAAACTTACGAGTGGAAAGGGTGAAGAAGAGAAGCGAGAGCGTCGTGACGAGGCTGTTGCGCTAGTGAATGGTATTGAAGTCGTTGCTTATACGGCTCTCAAGCGCGGCGACAAAGTCGCCGCGCTTTTAGCAGACATCGCTGTTTTGAGAAGTCATTTGTATGACCGTAGTGCGCCGGTAAAAATGATTCTTGAACACCTCTCGCTCGTTATTCCGAAAGACCTGTCTGCCGACAGGCAGATTTGATATACTGGTGTTTATGGCATACGACTTTTCAAAATTAAAGGCACAGATTAAAGAGACAGAAGAATGGCTCACGCGCGAGCTCTCGGGGGTGCGTACGGGTCGTGCAACACCGACTCTTCTTGATGGTGTGAAGCCTGAAGCATATGGCACCCGCACGCCTATTCGTGAGCTCGCCGCTGTCTCGGTTGAAGATGCTCGCACGTTGCGTATCATCCCGTGGGACAAAAGTCTCTTGAAGATAATCGAGAAGGGCATCACTGATGCCGATCTCGGCATCAGCGTCTCGACTGATGATCAGGGGTTGCGTATCGCTTTCCCCGAGCTTACCAGTGAGCGCCGAACACAACTCTCAAAGATCGCTAGCGATAGGACAGAGCAGGCGAAGGTGACTCTGCGCTCGCATCGCACTGACGCTATTAAGACGCTCGACGCGGCGGAGAAGGCGGGTGGTATGGGTAAAGACGAGGTCGCGCGTTTGAAAATCGAAATTCAGAAACTCATCGACGCAGGCAACGACTCTCTCTCAAAAGTTCTTGAGAAAAAAGAGACGGAGATTTCACAGTAATTAACATTGCCCGCGACTACTGTACAAAGTAGTAATGTTGTGTATGATATAAATAATTCCTATCGTTATGGTAGGTCGCTTCGCAAGAAGTCAGGGAGTTAGCTTCTCGCTCCGATGAGAGAGGCGTGTTCTTTATGGGAGGTCGTTATGGCCGAAATAGTGGGAGAAAAAGATGTGGGACCTAATTTGTTTCAATCTGAGGGTTTCCCTCTCGATGTGGTCTATGCCATCAAGGATCTTGCTGATCCGAATATGACAGAGAAAGTGCCTCTCACTAAAGGGAAAGCTCCGGGAGATTGGCCCGTCATTGGCTCAATGTTTCCACAAGAGGGGTTTAAGGCAACACCAGTCTATTTTTCCTGCAATTTAGAAAACAGGATCACTTTCAGATTCAGCCTCAAAGTGAGCGCGGTCATTCGAGACGGATGGAAAAAATTCGTTTTTGGATGCATTAATCCCGATGAGATGAGGAATATGCCTCATGGAGAGATATGGGATGGGGTAGACACACAAATATTTTGGGTTGCTGTGGGATACGATCCTTTTAAGCGTACAGGTACGGCCGTCTTCTACAAAGAGTTCCTTAAAAAACTCAGAGAGATGAAGAAAGACTGACCTCGTGGTCAGCCATGCCACCCAGATCTAGGGGTGGCATTTTTGTACACTTTTTAAGAACAGGAGATTGTGTAGTACACTCAACACACTATGAGCGTACTGATTTTTATTGCAGTCATTGTTGCGCTTATTGTGGTGCATGAGTTGGGGCATTTTGTCGCTGCGAAGCTCTCGGGCATGCGCGTTGATGAATTCGGGCTCGGCTACCCGCCCCGCGCGCTCTTGATTGGTAAAATAGGCGAGACGGAATATACACTTAATTGGATTCCTTTTGGCGGATTCGTGAAGATTTATGGTGAAGATGGCGGAGTGTCCCTCGACCAAGCTCGGGACGCTCGCGCGTTCTCTTCGAAAACGCGCTTCGCGCAGGCTGTGGTGCTTGTTGCAGGTGTCGCGATGAATCTTCTCTTTGCCTATGTGCTTATCACTGGCGCTCTTATGAGCGGGACGCCACGGGCACTCTCACAAGGAGAGCTCGCGCAAGCGCGCAATATTGAGCTGGCGGTAGTTTCCGTACTTCCAAATTCTCCCGCGGCGCACGCAGGGCTCATCTCTGGCGATTCGATTATCAGCGCACAGGATTCAGTAGGTCAGTGGAACGCCACTGACCCGCAAAGTTTCTCCGCATTTGTTGCTGCAAGTAAGGGGGGTGCGATTACGCTCAATATCAAACACGATGGGAAAGTAGAGACTGTCACCGCGACGCCCGCTGTGGGCGTCGCGCCCTCGTTCCCATCGCGCCTCGCGCTCGGTGTTGAAGTAGCAACTATTGGTGTTGTGCCACTCTCGTTTGGTGCGGCGATTGTCGAAGGGGCATCGCTCACGTGGGAAATTGTTAAACTTACTGCACGCGGTCTTGCACATTTTTTCTACGGCATATTTACGCTCTCAGCCGACCTCTCTCAAGTAGCTGGCCCTCTTGGCATCGCAGGTGTAGTTGGGAGTGCTTCGGCACAAGGGCTGGGAGACTTGCTCTCAATCGTCGCGCTTATCTCGATTAATCTTGTACTCATTAATCTCGTACCAATCCCGGCACTCGATGGTGGGCGACTTCTCTTTGTGCTTGTTGAGAGCGTTATCCGTCGCCCGATTAAACCGAGCATCGTGCAGGTTGCGAACACCGTCAGTTTCGCCTTTCTCATTCTCCTCATGTTTGTCGTCACTGCGCACGATATCTTCAAAATAGTCGGGTAGGAAAAACAAGGTTCGACCTTAAATCAGAATTCCCAAGGTCGAACCTTGTTTTGCTCGGTGAGCGTTAGGAGCGTATACTGTACTCATGAGGCAATCGAAGCTTTTTACTAAAACCCGACGCGAGGCACCAGCCGACGAAGTGTCGAAAAATGCACAGCTTCTTGTGCGCGCGGGCTATGTGCATAAAGAGATGGCTGGTGTGTATGATTTCCTCCCGCTCGGCCTCATCACACTTAATAAGATTATCGCTATCATCCGCGAAGAGATGAGCGTGATCGGTGGCGAAGAAGTGTTTCTCTCTGCTTTACAAAATCCAGAGGTCTGGAAGAAGAGTGGTCGCTGGGACGATAAGATTGTCGATGTTTGGTTTAAGACGCATTTAAAGAATGGTGGTGAGCTCGGGCTTGGTAACACACACGAAGAGGCTCTCACAGCACTTATGGTCGAACACATCTCTTCATATAAAGATTTGCCTCGGTACGTGTATCAATTTCAAAACAAGTTTCGCAATGAAACGCGTGCGAAGTCAGGCATCATGCGCGCACGTGAGTTTATTATGAAAGATCTCTATTCTTTCTCAAAAGATGAGGCGAGTCACAATGAGTTTTATGAAAAAGCCGCTACGGCT
>JBAQWN010000012.1:0-4791 GCA_049298935.1 Minisyncoccia bacterium | reverse complement strand
TCCCGATTCATTCAGAGCGCGGGCGTGCGATTCGCCACGCTTTTGTTGCCTCAAAAGGCTTTACACTTCTCGCTCTCGATTATTCTCAAATAGAACTGCGTCTCGCCGCCCTTCTTTCGGGCGACGAACTGCTCTGTGAGATTTTTAGAAGCGGGCGGGACGTACATCAAGAGGTCGCGGCACGAGTTTTTCATGTTGCACCTGAACACGTCGATGCCGAGATGCGTCGCCGAGCAAAGGCTATCAATTTCGGCATTCTCTACGGTATGGGTATCAATGCCTTGCGACAACAGCTTGGTACTACGACTGCCGAGACTCACGCTTTTTATGAAGAATATTTTGGTCAATTTAAGGCCCTCTCTGACTATCTTGAGTCGACAAAGGGTTTCGCGCGCACACACGGTTACACTGAGACACTCTTTGGTCGGCGTCGCCAATTTCCTGAGATGAAGTCGTCATTGCCTTATGTACGCGCGCAGGCTGAACGCATGGCGATCAATGCCCCGATTCAGGGCACCCAATCAGACATCATTAAATATGCGATGACGCGTGTTGATGACATGCTGCAGAAAGAAAAAGCAGGAGCAGATGCCTATCTCCTTTTGCAGGTACATGATGAGCTCGTATATGAGATTCGCGATGATCGAGTTCGTGCTCTCGGTCTAGAAATAAAAAATATTATGGAATCGGTTTTGAAGGATAAAGAGACGCATGGGGTACCTATTCTTGTGACGATGAAAGCTGGGCCTGATTGGGGCTCTTTGCTCGCGATATGATCTACCTTTTTTATGGGAGTGATGTTGCAAAAGTGCGCACTAAAGCATTTGAATGGGTCGCAAAAGCGCGTGCGAAGGAGCCAAACCTCGCCTATGTACGCCTCGCGCGGGAAGAGCTCACCGAGAGTGCTCTCGAAGATGCGGCGCTCTCCGGAGGGCTTTTTGTTCAGCGACTTCTAATCCTTATTGATGATCCGTTTCCCATCTCACGTAGCACAAGCACAGAGGAAGAGGGTGAAGATGAGGATCGAGCATCAGCGAGTATTCTTGATGAACATTTTGATGCTCTTGCTGCCTCTGATAATGCCATCATTATTCTTGCTCCCGCACTCTCTGCGGCACGAGCGAAGAAGCTCACTGCAAAAGCAAAAGTTGAATACAAATTCGATAAGCTTGCGGTGCGGGAAAACGTGCGTGGCTTTAACTCAAATCTCGTCAACGCGCTCGCTACGCGCTCGCGCGCGACGCTTTGGCTCGAGATCAATCGCGCCCTTCTTGCTGGCGACGCATCAGAAATGCTCCATGGACTCCTCCATTGGAAAGCGCGCGATCTGATGGAAAAGGGAAGTCGTGCGTGGACTTCGTCAGAAGCGCGCCAGCTCTCACTTACTCTTATTGAGCTTCTTCAGTCTTCTCGTCGTGGCGGTCTCGATCTCTCTCTTGCTCTCGAAAAATTTGCACTGTCGGTTTGAGGTGTAATGAGTGCGCCCGGTTGGGAACGATCCAACGACCTTCTCCTTAAAAGGGAGCTGCTCTACCAGCTGAGCTACGGGCGCGAGTGAGGTAGAACAAAAACAATCTGATTGTTTTTGTTCTCGCCGAACGAGCGCACAGTATCAAGTCTTCGAAGATACGGGCGCGAGTTCAGTTTTCCTCTCCTATAACCTACCATCTACCACTCACTCTTTCTAGTAGCTGAACATATCAACTGTTTTGCCGCTTGCGTCGAGAAGTTTCACTACTTCATTCCTAGTGCGCCACATTGAGTTTGTTCTGCCGAGATAGATTCTCCATGTGTCGCCCTTAAAGTCAGTGTCATTTTGATGTGCGTTGACGCACCCATTGTAATTTAAATATTTAATCAAGAAACTTTGACATGCGCTCGACGCTCCAGAGGGAGGGGTGAGAGCTATCTGGCAACGAGAAAGCGATTGAGCATAATCGATACAGGCCGCATCGCGAATATATCCAGAGCCATAATGGCTCATAAGTTCGTCAGAGGGTAGAGGGCAATTTTGAGGTAGTTGCGGAAAGAATTTTTGGAAGTTGCTAAAATAGCCAATACATTTGTTCTCTCGGAAGGATGCGCCGATAGGTGATCGTCCAGAGATAAGTATCGCTCGTTTCCCCTCTGAAAGTATGATGTCCTGCGCCTCATTGATGGTGCCAGAAGAAGGCACTTCAGTTCCTTTTGGGATAATTATCGCATTGCCGGTCGCGCCACTTTCGATCGTCCATCCAGAAAGGTCGACGGGGATATGTGCATTCATCGAAACGGCCAGTTCAATATATTCATTTTGAGGGTCTGGCGATCCGGCACCTGAGACATAGTGGTTCATTGAGACGATGTCGCGATAAGGAGAGGCCGTCCCAAAGGTTATGTCACCTAGAGGGGATGGTGTGAAAGTGTCACTGCCGCTCGACGATCCGGGGAGAGAAACACCGTCTCCTCCTATGCCGAATGGTGCACGAGGAAAAGAGAGATATGTTCCGCCCCCAAGCTTGTCGGGCGCTGAGAGTGCTGGGCCGGTGAAGGCTATGGGGTGCGTCGGGCCACCGGTCGTGATCCAGATAAGAAATATGAAGACGAAAACGCCAATGAAAAACCATGAGTCATGCATATCGTGCATATGGGAATAGTATCAAACTTATGCAATAAGCCGCTCAAATTCTTCGCGAACAATCTGTGCATCGCTCCAGGGAATTTTAGATCCCTTCGCACCCATGATGAATGGATCCGTGCCTTTGCCTGAAATGAGAACTACGATATTGCGCTTGTCCTGAGCGTGCGAAGCGAGTCGAAGGGCGGTGCGTATTGCCTCGCGTCGGTCCATAATAATTTCGGGCTGGCGTTGCATGTTGACGACCATGGCGTCGATGATCTTGCGAGGATCTTCGTCGTAGGGATCTTCATTGGTGAGAATAACCTTCTCACAGGATTCGTCAGCAATTTTTCCCATCAGGGGACGCTTCCATGTATCACGACCTCCACCCGTGTTCCCCAACACACAAATCTTCCGATGGTCGGGGAAAGCGCTGTAGAGCGCGAGTAGGGAATCGGGGGTGTGAGCATAGTCAACGATGGTGATAAAATCTTGCCCAGTTTCAATGCGCTCAACACGCCCGCGTACCGGAGGGAGTTTTGAGAGTGCTGCTGCTGAGGTCGTGACAGAGATATTGAATGCTTCACAGAGCTTTATCGCCGCGAGGGCATTCATAGCATTAAATGTGCCGGGTAGAGGAAGAGAGAATGGTTCGCCAGCATATTCGAAATGAATGCATTGGTCGTCTCCAGAAAGATTTTTTAGCTCGTGCTCACTAAAGCCGATAGCCTTAGTGACTGTTGCTGAGAGGAAGAGGCGACTCTCGGGAACATCTTCATTTGCGACTAAGACACGTACTCGCTTGGGTGAGTGGGCAAGTATATCGACGATAGTGCGTTTTGCCGCGACATAGTTATCAAATGAGCCATGACTCTCGATATGTTCGCGTTGGATATTCGTCACAACAAGTCCGTCGAGGTTGAGATATAAATGTCGATATTGCAGGACGCTTTCAGAGGTTACTTCGATTATCAGATGAGTACATCCAGCTTTTAATGCTTTGCGCATAAAGGCCTGCGCGAAGCCACGCCCCTGCAGAGTCATTTTGTAGCGGTTGGGTACTGAGTCGTCTTCAATCGCAAAACGAATCGTTGAGATGAGTGCGGTTTTGTATCCAGCCTCGCGGAGAATCGAAAAAAGCATTTCAGAGGTGGTTGACTTGCCCTTAGTCCCCGTCACGCCAATGATGGTTAATTTTCTAGCAGGGAAGCCGTAGGAGAGTGCCATAACGAACGCAAGCGTTCGGTGATATGCGGGCCGAAGCGGGCGCACAACTGATTCGGGAATAATCTTTTTTAATAAACGCACGGTGACATTGATCGCATCGTACATATTAGTTGCCGGCAGAGAGGGCCGCTTTGAGTCGGACATCTTTTCCCTGGGCACTTTCGGGAATGTTCTGAATCGCCTTGCGCGCTTCGCGTTCGGTGTAGCCGAGGGCAACGAGCGTGTCAAAGACTTCTCCATCTGCATCATCGTGTGAGCGTGACCCAACCTTGTCAGCCAGTTCGACCAACATTTTTTCAGCGCTCTTTTTACCGAGGCCGACGACCTTAGTGAGATAGTTTAGGTCGCGTTTGCCAATCGCGCCCTCGAGCGCCTCGCGCGGCGCGCGGCGCAACACATTTTGAGCGGTCTTTGGTCCGACGCCTGAGACCGTGAGGATAAGTTCGAAGAAGTCGCGGTCAGCAACCTCGGGGAAGCCATAGAGCTCAAGACCGTCTTGTTTAATGGCGAGATGGGTCGCGAGGCATGCCTCACTACCGACTGAAAGTGTCTCGGGCGCGCTCATGCGTACCTCGATACCGAAGCCGGCAACCTCAACGACCGCGCTTGTCGGGCCGATCGATAACACCTTCCCACGAATCTGTCTGATCATGTTGCTATGGTACTACCATTTGCCATAGAGCGGGAGATAGCGTATATATAAGACATATGGCAATCACCAGTTCAGCAAAGAAAGCGATCCGTTCATCGGCTAAAAAGCATATCTTCAACCTGCGCCGCAAGGACACGTTGCGTGATACGACAAAGTCGCTCACTAAGGCACTTGCAGCTTCGGATGTTGCAGGGGCAGAGAAGCTTCTTTCAGCGGCGTATGCCGCGATAGATAAGGCAAAGAAGACGGGTGTGATCAAGGCGAACACGGCAAGTCGCAAGAAGAGTCGTCTCGCGCTCGCAATCAAAAAGGC
>JBAQWN010000011.1:0-4829 GCA_049298935.1 Minisyncoccia bacterium | reverse complement strand
TTAACTGACGGAGAATTATTTACAGATTGTATAAAAAACGCGGAAACCATAGATGATCTGATCCGTGGGTTGCGCGGGATTAATAAAGACATAATTAGGCCAGCAGATAAGCATGTTTATAACATAGGTAATGTTATTGAACTCATTTCTTCGATTAAGAGTCCCGATAGTTTATTTTTGAGACAAGTAACTGAAACCTACGGACTACGTAAAAAGGTAAAAGAATTACTCTCCAAATCCGAAAAGGCGGCTGAACCAGCAAAGCCTTTTGCTCATGTAGAGGAAAAAGTTCAGTCACATGAAGAACCGCAATTTGATGGATTGAAAGAAGGAGATGATGATCATAGTGGTGAGGACACTCCGAAAGGGTGGAGAGACAGATTGCGCGGACTTGTTGTAAAATTTGATGCGAAAGAGAAAATTGTAGGAGCGAGAGACTGGATGAGTGAGAAAGGGCAGCGTTTGGGCGGGTATCTTAAGAGTCGCTCAGGAGAATTAGAAAAGATGGCAGACAAGATGCAAGTAGAAGAATCTTTTCGTTGGCTGGGCGAGAAATATAATAAGCTGACTTTCAAGCAAAAGATTGGTGTAGGTATTGCGCTCGGTTTGGGCGCTGTTGCGTCTTCTGGTGTATCGATGCCGATAGCTTTTGCCTGTATGTCTGGTCTCGCGATACAGCGCGCCGCAGGTATGGCAAGCATGTTCTTAAGATTTGAAAAAGGCGATACGAAAGAAGGTCGATCGGAGAAGGAGAAAAAAGAGTGGGCAATACTTAAGGCGGGGGTATATACCCTTGGCATGGGCTATGCAATTAAAGAAGGTGTTGAACTCGCGAGCAATCTTGAGGCTGTTCAGGAAGCGAAAAGGTATTGGCTCGGCAATATGCTCGGCCACAATGTTCTTGATCATCATGCAGTAGAAGATGTGAAGGTGGTGGAGCCAGTGAAAATTAAAGATGCTCCTAAAGCTGTTACGGATCAACTTGCAGCTTATGAGGCTACACATTCGGGAGCACCTGCAGGTGATGCGACAGCAGTGGTGTCCGCACCGGAGGTTGAACTACCGACCGTCAAGGCATCGCCGGGGCACGGTTATGAATACATGATGAAGCAGATGTGGAAAGAGTTGCAGGGTAAGGGTCTCGACCCAAATGACTATGCTAAAGATAGTGATATGTATAAATTGCTTACGACCGATGAAGGTTCTGTAAATAAAGTCGTGCACCAGCTCGCCGCTGATCCAAAACACGAATTCTTCCACATTGATGATGGAGAGAGTGTCGTCATTGCCCCAAATGCTGAAATGACGATTGATGCCGATGGGCAGATACATGTCGATAGTAATATCAAAGCGCCAGAGGGTTCGTCGGTGACGCAAGCCCCTGATCATCCTCACACTAGATTCCCGCTCGAGTCGGCTGAGACATCGGCTCCTCCTGAGGCAGGAGCATCTGTTTCTGCAGTGTTGCCAGCAGAAGACGGGGTGCCGCATCCTGGACTCGCAGATACTCCAAAAGAAGAATGGTCTAGAGCACCAGTCGGTGAGCATGTTGACCCGACAGTAGTACAGACTAAAGAGTTCACTATTGAGAGTGGATTGACGATCGACCCTCGGGCTGGGCATTTATTTGAAGACAGTGAAGGAAAAATACTAGCTTATGGAAATAATTTTGAGCATCGATTTAATGCTGCGCAAGACTATGCTCGGGCAAATCCCGGAACGTCTGTTTGGGTACAGGCTGCGGAGCCGTATTCTAGCGGCTTCTTCAAAAAACTTAGTCCGTGGATGTTTGAAGTGAAGTTTGATGAGAAAGAAGGATTGATGCCGATACCAGTCGCTCCGACTTATGAAAATATGTTTGGCATTCCGGACCCAAATACATTTACTAAACAACTCGACAAGTAATAACCCATGCTATGATTGAACCTATGCAAGATGAATTAACCGCCGCAATCGCCGCCGATCTCGGTATCAGTGCGATGACCAAAGAAGAGCAGCACGCGCTCATCGCACAGTTTGGTGAGATCGCCCTCAAGGCGGCGACTCTTGCAGTAGTGGGGAAGCTCTCTGACGGCAAGCGTGAAGAGTTTGCTACACTAGCAGAAGCGGGTGACGCTTCGGCGATCAAGGCTTTCCTCGACCGCGAAGTTCCTGATCATGAGGCTCTTACCAAGGCCACTGTCGCCGAAGAGGTGCGACGATTTAAAGATTTTCAAAAACCATAATATACTTTCATGCATATGAAAACAGTTCACACCGGTATCGCCGTCGCACTTGCCGTTGCAGTGATAGCAGTCTTCTTTATCTTTCCGGGTCTTTCACCCTTTAGGCAGGCCGCTCCGCCAAGTGGGCAGAACGATGTGTCTGATGTCACTATTAATACTAATCCGCAAAACGCGCCAACCACCATGCCTACAGAAAATCCAAATCAACTTCAAGTCACTGATGAGATCGTCGGTACGGGCGCTACTGCTGTTGCTGGCGACAGTGTGACGGTCAACTACATCGGCGCACTCACTAACGGTAAAGTCTTTGACGCTTCGGCAAATCACGGTACGACCGGCTTCACCTTTAATCTCGGGGCAGGGCAGGTGATCAAGGGTTGGGACATGGGTGTTGCAGGTATGAAAGAGGGTGGTAAACGCAAACTCGTTATCCCTGCTGAACTCGCGTATGGCGATCGGGCTATGGGTGATGCTATCCCGGCGAACTCCACACTCGTTTTCGAAGTTGAATTGGTGAAAGTACAGAAAGGCGCTCGTTAAGAAAATAAGGTTCGACCTTAAATCCGAAAGCTTGCATAGTTATAAGTAGTGTGCTATAAGAAAGACTGCTAGAAACAGGTCTTTGTCATACCTTGCCCGAGGGTTTCGGGTACAAAATAAATTGAAAAGGAGGGATCATCATGATCTCAAAATGGTTTCTAAGTCTTTTTGTCATTGTCGCGCTGGCGCTCGGTGCGTGCGCCACATCTGGTGGCGAACGTAAGTCGCCCGATAATACGGGCATGGAATATATTGCCATCGTGCAGAACCCTCTGATCAATGGGGGAGTGTTATCCCCAGAGGCCGTGGAACTCATTCAAAAGTTCGCGAAGAGTTGCAGTGAACAGCTCGGTCCTCAAGTCGCTGGCTCTTGGCAATCAACTGCCAAAGGCGCGTTGCAATACGGTGTTGCTGGTGGTGTCGGAGGCGGAGGCGGTGGTTCTGCCTGGACAGAGGTGAGTGAAAAGATCATCAAATACGCTGTCCAGGGACTGTGGATTGGTGGGGCCGCTGGTGGAATGCATGGTTACCTCGAAGGTAACCGGGACATGGCGGTAATGGTAGGAACTTGCACCAAAGAGTTTTGGGAGGACATCGTTGCAAAAAATCCACCCTTAAGTGGAGTTCATGTAATAGTCGTTCCTGACGGTAAGGCATGGGGCAATAATTCAGAGCCACCGGCTTTGCTTTATAAGCCAACAGGATCTGTCGCGTCAGCTACAGCTTCACCTGCACCTGTGGCGGCAAAGTCTGAAGGTGATAAGTCACCGACTCCGCCTGTTGTTAAGTCAGCAGGTTCTGGTCAGACCAAGTCCACGACTTCTGCTGGTAAGCTTCCTGACAAGCTCACGCCCGAGCAGAGAGCTAAAGCTAAAGCTAAAGTACCTTGTAAACCTTGTAAGGAGGACGTGAAGAAGTAATCCCGAAAGGGATTGGCCGTGTAGTGTTTGTCTTCGGACAAACACTACACGGTTTTTTTATTTCAATATTCTGATACCGTGAGAGATATGAGCGCAATAGACTTTAAGATAGAGACCCCTTCGACTTCGCTCAGGGCGAGAGCGGGTACTATTACAACCCCTAACGGTGTTATCCGTACGCCAGCCTTCACGCCGGTTGGTACCAAAGCAAATGTGAAGGGTATTTTGCCGAGCCAGCTCACCGAGCTAGGCGCTGACGTCGTCCTCGCGAACACCTACCATCTCTATCTCCAGCCGGGCGAAGAGATCGTGAAGAAGGCTGGAGGTCTCGCGAAGTTTATGAATTGGACGCACCCTCCTCCGCCTGTCGGCTCCGGCGAGGCAAAGCCAACGATCACCGACTCCGGCGGTTTCCAAGTTTTCTCTCTTGGCGCGGCCTTTGGTAAAACAATTTCTAAATTTACAAAAGGTGACGCTCCTCAAGAAGAAGGTGTCGCGGTATATGACGAAGATGTAGCGAGTCAGCACGGTCAACTCGCCATCATCGACGACGAGGGCGTTTCATTTACTTCGCACTACGACGGTTCTCTACACCGCTTCACTCCCGAGCGATCAGTCGAGATCCAGCACGCTCTCGGTGCGGACATCTTCTTTGCCTTTGATGAGTGCACGTCGCCGACCGAGCCGTATGAATATCAGAAGGAGGCGATGGATCGTACGCATCGCTGGGCCGAGCGCAGTCTCAAGGCGCATAAACAAATGGAATATAACCGCCTTCGCCAAGGCTCCGACGTGCCGCCGCAGGCACTCTTCGGCATTGTGCAGGGCGGTCGGCACGAAGATCTTCGCCGCGAGTCGGCGCGCGAGATCGCTCGCCTCGGCTTCGACGGCATCGGCATTGGGGGGTCGTTTTCAAAAGAGGATATGCGCGGCGCTCTGAGCGCCGCGGTGGGCGAGCTACCTGAAGAACTTCCGCGCCATTTCCTCGGCATCGGCGAGCCGGGCGACATTTTAGAGGGTATTGCGAATGGTATGGATATGTTCGACTGTGTTGCGCCGACGCGTATCGGCCGGCACGGCTCTATATATACAAGGCGAGGCATTATTCACCTCAGAGGCGAGAAGCATCGCGACGATTTCTCAC
>JBAQWN010000010.1:0-27960 GCA_049298935.1 Minisyncoccia bacterium | reverse complement strand
CGGCTCGCCTCTGGCGAGCCGCTCGGCTACGTGATCGGGTGGCAACCCTTCCTCGGTTTGAAAATTTATCTCGACTCTCACCCCCTTATCCCCCGCTCTGAAACTGAGTGGTGGACCGAACAGATGTTCGAGAGCGAGCTAACAGATCGAAAAATGGGGATAGGACTCGGCCTAGCGGCCCGGAGCGTGCCCATTTTTCGGCCTGGTAGCGAACGATTAAAGTTCTTGGACCTCTGCACTGGCTCGGGTGCGATCGGGTGCGCGGTGCTCGCGCACCTACCGACTGCAAGTGTCTATTTCGGTGAAGTTGACCCTGCCCACGAAACGACTATTCTGAAAAACATTCGCGAAAATAATCTAGACGCTTCACGCGCTGATATTCGCATCGGCGATCTCTTTGAGCCATTTGGCGATATGCAATTCGACATTATCGCTATCAACCCGCCATACATTCCTTCTGGTCGTGACCTTCCCGTGAGCGTTTCCGAACATGAACCCTCACTCGCCCTTTTCGCTGGAACCGACGGGCTCGATATTATTCGTCGTATCGCAAAAGAATTAAAAGAACACCTAGCGCCGGATGGTGAGGCATGGATCGAGGTCGATAGCCCCGCCGCCGAGACGGCGGCGGGGCTCTTCACCGACCAAGGTTTCTCTACCTCGATACGCACCGACCAGTATGACCGCCAACGTATAATTGTAGTTCACCCAGCACTAACCGCACCCAAATAACCACTCGCCAAACTTATACTATCCGTGGCCTTTGAGAGATGGTTAGTGCTGGGTATAATTCAAATAATGACTGACCAGCCTCTGAGGGCGTTTTCTCCACCCACCGTTCTACTCTCCTACCTGCCAAGCAGTATCTCGACCGGCACCGTCGTGCTATGGGCACTCAGCGCCATCTTTATCATCTGGTCAATCTACACATTCATCGCGATCTATCACTGGATCAAATATTCTCACGCATCGTGGATTGCCTTCCCTGCGACAGCTCTCCATCTTTTCATTTCATTCTCGATTATTTCTTACGCACTCTTTGGCGCCTTCACCCTATGAAAGAATTTGAACTTGAACCTGGCGAACATGTCGTACTTGAAGTTCGCAAGCACTGGCTCGTCTTCTTATCTGAACTCCTCCCCTTCGCCATTATGGCGCTGGTTCCTTTCGCAATACCAAAATTCCTTATACTCGCACCTCCTCTCGCAAAATACGCATCACAATTTGATACCACAACACCACTCGTTCGCGTGATCCTCGGAGTCTGGATGCTTGTCGTATGGACAGTCGCTTGGGGCACTTTCACCAAATATTTCCTCAATGCGTGGATACTTACCAACCAGCGCATCACCACTATCAAACAACGCAATTTCTTCTTCCGCGAAGTATCGAGCCTCTTACTCCCCCGAGTACAAGACGTCACAACCAACGTCTCCGGTATCCTCTCTTCACTTCTTGATATCGGCAACATCAAAGTGCAGAGCGCCGGCTCTGATGTCGAATTCACGATGCGCGGTATCCCGCACCCTGAACAAATGCGCGATATTATTCTCAAATACGTCTCGACAAAAACTGACGAACATTCTGGCGTTTGATATACTTAGGGTATGTCCGAACCGCTTTCAACTGATCCCTACAAGGGCGTGCGCGATTTCTTCCCTAATGACTGGGCTACGATGGATGCTCTATTTGCAACGATGCGTAACACGCTCCGCGCGTGGGGCTATGAAGAATACAACGCCTCACCTCTTGAGCGCGCCGAGCTCTATGAAGCGAAAACGTCTGAAGAGATCGTGAGCGAGCAGACCTATACCTTTACCGACCGTGGGGATCGTCGCGTCACCCTCCGTCCCGAGATGACACCTACCCTTGCGCGCATGGTCGCCGCCAAACGCCGTGAGATACCCTTTCCACTCCGCTGGTTCTCCCTCCCCAACGTCTTCCGCTATGAACGTCCGCAGAAAGGGCGTTTGCGCGAACACTATCAACTAAACGTCGACCTTATCGGTGTCGCCGGGAGCGAAGCAGATATTGAGACCATCACCCTTGCGTCAGAAATTCTGAAGGCGTTTGGAGCAAAAGAAAATGATTTCACTATTCGCATAAACTCGCGCGCACTCCTCACCGCCGCCTGCGAAGCGACAGGACTCTCGGTGGGCTCGACTCGCACCTACCTCCACCTCCTTGATAAAAAAGCCAAGATGGAGCCCGAAGCATTTGAAACGGCACGCATCGCGATCACAAACACGGACCCTCTTGCCTTAATCAATGAAGCTGAATCATCGCCCAAGGTCGCCCGAGAGAAGAACGCGCTCCTCGAGACCATCGAAGCGCTCAGCAGACGAGGCGTCGCGAACGCCGTCTTCGACCCAACTCTCACTCGCGGCTTCGATTATTACACGGGCATTGTATTCGAAATCTTCGATACCAATCCTGAGAATACTCGCTCGATCTTCGGCGGCGGACGCTTCGACAAACTCGTCACCCTCTTTGGCGGTGACACTATCCCCGCTATCGGCTTCGGCATGGGCGACGTCACCCTCGCCGACTTTCTCTCGACGCACGGACTCACGCCGAAAAACAATGGGGACAAACCACAGCTCTATCTCGGGACACCGACGACTAGCGACATACCTACCGCACAAACATTTGCCGCCCAGCTCCGCGAGTCTGGCGCGCGCGTATTTGTTAATCTCTCAGACCGTTCGCTCGGTGACCAGATTAAAGACGCCGTGAAGCGCGAGATACCTCACTTTATCGCCTATGGAGCTAACGAAGTTGCGGGCCAGACCATCCGTATGAAAACTCTCGCTACAGGAGAAGAGATCACCCTCCCGCTCTCTGAACTCGCGGCTCGGCTCTGCGCCGGCAACTAGCACCATGCACGCGATCACTTTCGATATTGAATCAATCTCAGACTCACTCGTACGCGGACATATCGACGTCAACGAGCAAGAACTCATCGTCATCGCTACTCACGACTCACTCACGGGCGAATATACCTCCTATTCAAAAGAAGAGCTCCCGCAACTATGGCCTATCCTCGAGCACGCTGACCTACTTATTGGATTCAACTCAAACTCGTTCGACATACCACTCTTAAATCGCTACTATCCAGGCGACCTCGCACACGTACCCTCGCTCGACTTGCTAGTCGAAGTGCAAAAATCGCTCGGGCGACGCATCCGGCTCCAGTCACTCACCGAGGCGACGCTTGGCCGTGGCAAGTCGGGTGACGGGATGAAGGCGGGCGAATGGTGGCGCGAAGGAAAAAAAGATCTCGTGCGCGAGTATTGTATCGAAGACGTTCGCCTCACGCGTGAGCTCTATGACTATGCACTCAAGCACGGTAAATTAAAATATAAAGACTTGCGTGACATTCGTGATATTAAAATCGACACGTCGCGCTGGGGAGAGAAACAAAGCACTACACCCGCGATGACTCACGCACTACAATTATGAAAACCTCTCACACTATTCCGCTTGCAATCGTATTCGGTGGCATTATCGTCGCAATAGCTATATATGTCTCAATGCCAAAACAATCGTCAACAAGCTCAGGGAACGGTAACCCAGCGCTCGTACGCCCAGTAGGGAGTAGCGATCATATTCTAGGAAACCCTGCCGCAAAAGTCATGATTGTTGAGTATGCTGACTTCGACTGCGACTATTGCAAAGGGTTTGATGACACCCTGCACCAGATCATCGCTAATGCGGGAGTAAACGGAAACGTCGCGTGGGTGTATCGCGAATTCCCTCTCACCGAGATTCACCCAAATGCTCTGCCTAATTCGCGTGCCGCAGAGTGTGTCGCTCAGGTTGCTGGCAATGATGCTTTTTGGAAATTTAAAACTACCCTCTTCGCAAACCAGCCGATCGACCCGACAAAATATGGTGTCTATGCGAAAGCTTCGGGCATCTCAGGCGACGACTTCGCCACCTGCTTTGCAAATGCCTCAGCTACTCTCGACACACGCATTATGGCTGACCGCAAAAACGCTCTCGATGTCGGCGCACGCGGAACCCCCTATTCTCTTATCGTCGTCCCGGGCAAACCACCCGTCGTCATCGACGGCGCGTATCCCTATGAAGCCGTGAAGCAATTAGTCGATCAAGCACTTGCGAGCCAGTGAAGTCGGCAGACAGAAAAAAGGTAGTAAGACATGGCCTAGCGGCCCGGAGCGCGACCTTTTTTCAGTCTGCCGGCGAAACGTACTTAATTCTTAACCAAAAACCCAACGAGGTCGCAATAATCGCATTGCTCGGGGTCGCAAACAGCAGTGAAGGCCGAGCCGTCGGCGATAGCCTGTGCGGCTTTTATTAGATCGGCTTCGAGAGCGGCAACTTCAGCATCGGTGATAGTGAATGTACGGATAGTACACTTCCCTTTTTCATTTGGCTCGACGAAGTGAAGCGAACCTTCACTCATATTATAACGACCGTCTTTATGTAAAAGAAGTTTATAAAATACAAGTTGGCGATAATAATTACCATCACTTGATTTTGTTAATCCACGAATATCATTTTCACTTTTCGCTTTGCCGGTTTTATAATCGATGACCACCACCGTGCCGTCTGCGCGCAGGTCGAGCCGGTCAAGCTTGCCTGAGAGCGGGATGTCGCCCACACCAGGTACCGAGACAGAAGTCGTTATAGCAAACTCTGACTCGTGTATCTCTGTCATACTCGATCCCTCCTGGGTGAGATATGCGCGCAGAGCCTCTTCACCAGCCCTTACAATGTCTTGTCGGTCGCGCGGTGAGAGAGGCAGTCGAGCGAGCTCTGCGCAAAAACAAGCGAGGGATTCTTCGATGCTCGCCCCGTCATTTTTTAATGTATCCGCATAAGCTTTTAACCCCGCGTGTATCGCCGTGCCAAAGAGCATAGGCAAGGTCGGCGCATCAGGGAGCTGGAGTAGTGTACGGAAGTAGTATTGCCACGGCGACTGCACATAGTTATTAAAACCTGTGGGAGAGAAGCCTCGCGTGAGTAGGCGCTCCTTTAAAAAATTCGTATCGAGAATCGTGCGCGACTCATACGGAATGTCCGCGAGCACTCCTGCAGCAGGGGTGCTCGCGGACACATGAGCCGATACATCAGCAAGGAATCGTAACGGCGTTTGTGCGCGACCCTCGTCGGTCACATCTGACCGAGTGATGAGCACACCGTCTTTAGCGCGTGTCATCGCGACATAGAGCAATCGGCGACTATCGTGCTCATCGTCATCTTTCGCAAGGTCGAGCGAGAACTCGTCAGACTTCCCTCCAAGCCACTTCTCGTCGGTCGCATGCGCGACGATAACCTGCGGGAATTCGAGCCCCTTTGCGGCATGCACAGTCATTATACGAACTCCTGCGTGTTTAGTGCGCGCTCTCTGCACACGGAGCTTATGTTTCTCAATAGTCGCGAGCCTCTGTAGCAAGTCAGTAGCCGTCGCGCTCGAGGACTCGCGCGCGAGAAATGCCGCCTCCTCCATAAAGCCTTGATACGCTTCATAGGCATCCTCGCTCTCAGCAAGGGTGAGAATCCCTTTAACAAATCCACTTTCACTCGCGAGTCGAGCGAGCCACGAGACGACCGGCGTTGCAGGCATATCTTCTGCGAGCTTCTGCATATTCTTCATCCACTCGCGCAACTCACCCGCGCCATACCCCTCAATAATCTTCGCAAGCGGTTTCCCCGCACGAGGGGTAGCAAGAATCTTCATACGTTCAGCTAGCGACATAGGTAGTCCCGGAATGAAGAGCGCACGAGCAAGCGACACATCCCGTGAGAGATCGGTCATTGCTCTGATAAGTTCTATGAAAAGTAAAACCGCAGGATGCGAGAGAGCGCTCGCCCCAGCACTCACATGATCTTCAGGTATTCCAACGCGACGCAGATAATCAGCGAGAGCGAGCACGTCAGCATTTTTCTTAGTGACAATCGCAATATCTTCATACAGCACTCCCGCGGCGTGCAATTTTTCAATATGCGCACAAATCGATTCTAGCTCTTCGCGCGGAGTGTCGCACACTACCTCCTCAATCACTCCACCCTTACCGCGCGCCGCGACAAGTCGCGGTCGCAGAGCCGATGAGGGTGATGGCGCCGGGGCGATAAGGTCGTGCACTGCGTCGAGTATCGCCACCTTCGAGCGGTAGTTCTCATCAAGAGAGATAAGTTTTGCTTCCGGATATTTCTCTTTAAAATAAAAGAACGAGGCGAGTGATGCACCCTGAAAGCGGTAAATCGCCTGTTTCTCATCGCCAACAATAAAAAGATTTGGCGTACCGTCAAAGTCGGTCACAAGCTCAAGCAAACGGTTTTGTGCAGGATTCGCGTCTTGATGCTCGTCAGCAAGTACAAATTGCGAACGTTCACCTACCTGTGCCCTGAAGCCTTCGTCGGTCTCAAGTCCACGTATCGCTTCATTAATAAGATCGTCATAGTCATAGAGCGATTTACGTTCGAGCGCATCTTGATAGGTGGCGAAGAGTTGTGCGACTTCGAGATGCTTCTCGAGTCGTTCGCGCCGGCGAATATGTTCAGCCTTTTCTTTCCCAGCATATGCACCTGTCGCGTGCACGCGCTCGGGGTCTGCGAGCAGGGCTTCGTGCTCTTTGGTTAGTTCTGCAAGATATTGCTCAGGAGTATAGTGCTCCTGCTTCAACTTACTCATAAAACCGATCAGGTCGCGCGCAGAGCGATGAGGATTTTTTGCATTACGGATTTTGGTATACGACCCAGCGTCAAGCAACTCTTCCATCAGTGAGACACCACGTACCGTAGAGAGATGCGTACCGAGAGCGATACGCGGGAAGAGGTCGGGGCGAAGCTCAAGTATCGATCGCGCGAAACCGTGGAAGGTGTGGATGCGCACGCGATATGCCGCGCCGCCGATAAAAGACGCGAGGCGCGTCCGCAGAGTCGTCGAGGCGCTCTCGGTAAATGTGAGGGCGAGTATCTCGTCGGGCTTCGTGCCTGTCGATTTTAATAAAATATTCCCGATACGAAGCGCAAGCATCTGGGTCTTGCCCGTCCCAGGGCCAGCAATGACAATCACTGGGCCATAGATCGTATCCACCGCCTCCCTCTGCTTCGCATTGAGCTTTGTGTATGCCTCTTCAAACTTATCAGTCGTCGCCATTTCTCCAGTGTACCTTGCGCACTCCTACTTGACTAAATGCACATGCTATGCTACGATAAAAAGGTTCTCGAGGGTGTCCTTAAGAACCTCATACCACAGGGTTTTGTGGCTACAGCACATTGAAAGGGCTTTATCATGGCTATGGATACTAAACGTCAAGGAGAAATCGCACTGTTATATCTCAAGGATAAACTGCAGTCAGACGGTCTTAAGATACAACCAGACATGCGGCGACAAGTCTTAGCTACCGCGAGGAAGCTCGGGATTAGCCCAGAAGAAGCAATCGAGTTTGCCGAAATCCTAGTCAGAGATTTCGTTGAAAAAGGACTCGCCAAGCTCAAACAGGAAAAAGATTAGTTCCTCATCTCAAACCGAAGACGACAGGGTAAGTTCTCATTGAGAACTTCTAAACGGGTAATTGCCCCTCTCCCATTCATGGGACATTGGACAGAACAAGAACCGCTCCCCTCGTTCGACGGACAAGCCGCACCGCTCTTACGAGAGGGTGCGGTTTTTTTATTTTTAATCTTTACTTACCATTCCAACGTCTCACACAGTATCCCCAACTTGTACCTATAGAGACATCTTGGGGATACTCTCACACAATCTTTCATACCATGTACCTCGTCTATTTCTACTCTTTTGGAAGGCTGAAATGCTCACGCAAGTGCCCATCGTTTTCAAGACGTTCAACAATCATATAGAGTACATCGGCACCAACACGAAAATTTGCTTTCATAAGAGCAACGAGATCTTCGCAATCATGCGGATATATCCAGACACTGTCTTGAAGTCGTGCAAATCCGTATTCTTCCATAAAGCGACGGAGTCGTACTCGTACACTTTTGCGCTTTTCTGGAATATCGAAAATGACGACACGCCAACGCCGATCCCATTTCCTCTTTTCCGTACTCGCAACTCGCTCATTTTCCATCTGGAGCATGTTCTCCCCTTTCTCAGTGATACGCGCATAACGCTTACCATTTTCTTCGACGAACGATACTAAACCTTTCTCAGCAAGTCGCCCGAGGACCGTCTTCGTTTTGTAATTAAATCTCGCCCCTTTCTTGTAACCTGAGAAATATTTAAGAAGCTGCGCGGCGTTCGGTATTGTCGCCGCGATAAGCACCACGCCACCAATCGCGACTGCGGCGAGCATTGCCTGCTGAAATGCTCCCCACTGCCGCTCGCGTTTCGCCTCTTTTTCCACTACTCCCATGCGCCCATTCTATCGTCTGTACTATCCCCAACTTGTCTCTATAAGTACAAGTTGGGGATACCTGATTTTGTTATTTATTGTTTATGATTGTTTATGCTGGAAAGCATTCTTCTATCGTCATATCCATAAGAGTGCGCATTAGAACCATGAGTTCAGGAAATTCTTTTCCATATCCCTCCCGTAAACTCAAATGTTGTTTTTCAAACCAACTGACTAACCCTTCTCTCTCAGTTCCAATCTGCTTAAAATAAGCGCCCTTATTAAGGATATGGGTTACCTTAGGCATACACTTGTCGAGCGTCTTTACAAAACGCGACTCTTCATCCGCAAGCACCTCATATTGTTCGATTGTCTTCGTGAGCCAAGGGAAGATCGAAAATTGTTTCTGAATCGTTTCAAGCGCTTCCTTTTCCCTTCTGTCTTTGTTCTCCTTTTCCTCTGGAGTGATATTGAACGAGTGTGTGTCGCCGGCATACACCTCGACAAGATCGTGTGCAAGAGAGTATTGCGCAACCTTACCAATATCCAAGCGTGGATACAGTTTCGCTACGACACTACAGGCAATAATGCCGAGCATGACCGTATGGTCGGTATCACTCTCGCTGATCTTCCCGTCTTCGTGATACGTCCCGCGATTTACTCTGGAGAATGCAAGAACTAATTGTCCGAGCTCTATGATTTTATCCGCTTCGCTCATGAAAGATGCAAGTTTCTCCTAATACGACTTCAGGTGGCGGGCTTTGTCGTGGGTGCGGATTTTTTCAAGCGCTTTCGCTTCGATTTGACGAATACGTTCGCGGGTCACCCCAAACTCCTTCCCTACTTCTTCAAGCGTGTGATAGACGCCGTCCATGAGACCGTGACGCATCTCAAGAATCTTACGCTCTTTCAACGAGAGATCGCTCAAGATCTCGCGCACTTGCTCGCCAAGAATGCGCTCTGAAGATTCCTGCACGGGCGACGGAATCTTGTCATCGGGAATGAAATCACCAAGCGTCGACTTCTCATCATCGTCTGAGCCAATCGGGTTTTCAAGTGAAAGCGTGTCCTGATTGATCTTCTCGATCTGATACACCTTCTCTGGCTCGACACCCATCTCGATAGCGATCTCTTCTGCCTGCGGGTCACGACCAAGCACTTGCGACAAGCGGCGCGACACTTGCTTATACTTCGCAATGGTCTCGACCATGTGCACCGGGATGCGGATCGTACGCGACTGGTCAGCGAGCGCACGCGTGATCGCCTGACGAATCCACCACGTCGCATAGGTTGAAAACTTGTAGCCCTTCTTCCAGTCAAACTTGTCGACGGCGCGGAAGAGGCCGAGATTTCCTTCTTGAATAAGATCGAGGAGCGTGAGGTCGGGACTACGGCCGACATATTTCTTAGCGATAGAGACGACGAGGCGCAGGTTGCTGCGTGCTAGAATATTGCGCGCCTCGGCGTCGCTCTTCTCGATGCGCTTGGCGAGTTCGCGCTCTTCAGCGGCAGTGAGTAGCGGGTACTGTCCGATCTCGCGCAAATAAATCTGAATGGAGTCATAGCTCGTCGAATGGCGATCTTTAATATTGCGTGTTGCGAGATACTCATCAGCAGCGTCCTCAAGCATGCCGCCCTCGAGCACATCAACTCCCGCGACCGCGAGACGCTCATACAGCGATTCGAGGAAGCTTACATCCTCTTCAACATGTGGAAATGATTTGAGAATTTCGTTGTAGGTGACGTAGCCACGTTCCTTTCCCTTCTCAATAAGCTGTTCAGCGGTCAACACTTTCTGCGAAAGTGCTTTTGCCTTTGCTCCTTTTGCTACTTTTTTTACAATCTGCTTTTTCGCATGCAATCCTTTTTTTACTGCCTTCTTTATCTCCTTTTTCTTCGAGACAATCTTTTTAGGCGCAGACTTACGCGCCGGTTTTTTTACCGTCGATGTCTTTTTACTTCGTCCCGATTGAGATTTAACTTTGGGGGTTTTCTTTTTTAGTATAGGTTTCGCCATATAGAAAGTAAGTGAGGGTGGTTGCATTACTGTCCGAGCGTGGCAAGGCGACGAGAGAGCTCTGAGCACGCCGTCTGGGCGTTTTCGATTAAAGAAGCATCTCCTGTGGCCTCAGCCCGACGCAAATTCGCTACTGCTTCTTGGTATGCCTCGCGGACCACCGCGGATTCAAAGGCACCGAGAAGCTCGTCCGCCGCGTCCTCTGTCGGACCTTCTCCGAACGTCTGCTCCGCATGGAACAAGACTGGCTCTGAGGGTATGTCCGATGGAGGTGTCGCGGCTCCGGTAATTTGACAATATCGTGTCTTGACACGTTCTGCAAGCGGCGTATCTGGGTAAGCGTGGAGAACAGCCAGAACCTGTTCAGAACGCAATTCGCTCGGCAAACGTTTCTGAATGGCCTGAGTAGAAGTTGGGGCTCGAGATGCGCCAACATTTTCCTTTACTATCCCACTCGCTCCACTCGGGACAATGCGCCTCAGCGATTCTCGGACAGCCTCACTACTCAAGCTAAGTGCTTGCGCGGCAATACGCACAAAATGTTCGCGCTCCATCGGGCTCGGTATCGCGGCAAGTAGTGGGAGCACAATACTCTCAGCAGAACGCAGGAGTCGGTGAGGGTCACGCTCAGTCTCGGAGAGCTCAGCGAGAAAAAATTCAACAATAGGCTTTCCATTCGCTACACGCAGTGCAAATTCTTTAACATCTTCACTGATAAGATCCGCAGGGTCTTTGCCTTTTGGTAAACGAGCCGCCTTCACCCTAAGGCCCTGTCGCAGAGCAAGCTCGGCTGAGCGCGCTGTCGCTTTGAGCCCAGCAGGATCAGCATCGAGCACTAGCATGAGATTTTCACTGTACCGCTTCATCAGCGAGAGATGTTTTTCAGACAACGCTGTTCCCGAGAGCGCGACCGCGTGAGCGAAACCAGATTGATGCGAGAGCAATACGTCGAGCTGTCCTTCAACAAGAAGGGCGAATCCGCGAGCGCGTATTGCATCTTTTGCCCTATCCATCCCGAAAAGAATTTCTGACTTTTTATACAGATCAGTCTCTGGGCTGTTGAGATATTTCGCCGACTCGTCAGGAGAAAGTGTGCGCCCCGTAAATGCCACAACGCGCCCTGTCGCATCTCGTATCGGGAACATAAGCCGATTACGAAATCGGTCATAGTAGGTACCAGGCTTACCGTCAGCTTCTTTAATAAGTCCCGCCGCAAGAAGCTCTTCAGTCGAGAATCCCTCTGCCACAAGAGCTTCGAGAAGAGCACGCCACGCATCAGGAGCATATCCAAGACCCCATTCTTTAATAGTCTTGTCGGTCAGTCCTCGCTGTTTTGCATACTCATGAGCCGCCCCCTGAACGTGCCCTCGATACCACTCACTCGCACGACTCATCGCTTCGTGCAGTCGATCCCTCTTTGATGTGTCTTCGTGCGCGCCGCCTGCGTATTCGATCGTGACACCAGCCTTCTCGGCAAGAATCTTGAGCGCGCCTTTGAAGTCGACGCCTTCAATCTTTTCGATAAAAGAAAAACCATCACCACCTTCCCCACAGCCGAAGCAGTGCCATGTCCCACGCTCAGGACTCACGTTGAAGCTCGGCGTCTTTTCTTTATGGAACGGGCACAGACCACGGAGCGACCGCCCTGCCCGCGTAAGCTTCACATACGGCGTGATGATTTCCTGAACGTTAAGTCGCTCTTTAATCTGTTGTACCGTATCGCTCGCCATTGTCTTGATTCTACCTCGCCCAGCAAACAAACAAAAACCGCCCTTGCGGACGGTTTTCGATTCAGCAGAATCGCCTACTGGGCGTTTTGTAAAATTCAGAACTAGAGAGCTCTAGATGCGCGAGGCGCAAACGACGTGCGCTCAGTTTGTTCAGGGACTGGGCGTTCTGCTTGAAGCTTTGCGATAGACGCGTGCTTCTTGCTTCCGGCGAAGCCGGTACCTGAAGGGATCAGGCGACCGAGAATAACGTTCTCCTTAAGGCCACGCAGACGGTCGATGTCTCCACGAAGCGACGAGTTGATAAGAATCTTTGTCGTCTGCTCAAAGGATGCGGCCGAGAGGAAGGAGCGACGCGAGAGCGCACTTTCCTTAATACCGAGCACAATCTCCTTCGCGCCAGGAGCAATCTTGTCTGCACTCTTTGCATCCTTAATCGCCTTGGCAAATTCCCAATCCTCGACAACGTCACCAACTGAATAATCAGTGTCGCCTGTCTCGGTAATCTTCACGCGAGAGAACATCTGCTTCACCACGACTTCGAGGTGTTTCCGAGAAACTGGTGCACCCTGCATCTCGTAAATCTTCGAGGCCTCGGTGATGATGTACTCCTGTGTCATCGCGCGACCTGCAAACTCAAAGAGCTCGTCGAGGTCAGCCGATCCGTCAGTGAGGATCTGACCTCTGGTGATTGTGTCGCCCTCTTTCACGAGAGGAACGCGTGGATACGGTGCAAGGTATTCATATGCCGCACCATTCTTCTTTCCCTGACCGGCGAGTGGTGCAACGACAATAACCTTCTCGCGACCCTCTTCTTTAATCTCAGAAACAATACCGTCTGACTTTGAGACAACTGCCGGATTCTTTGGAGAACGCTTCTCAAACACTTCTTCAACGCGTGGGAGACCGCTCGTGATGTCGCCACCAACCGACGCCACACCGCCGGCATGGAAGGTACGCATAGTGAGCTGGGTTCCTGGTTCGCCGATAGCTTGTGCGGCAACCGTACCGACTGCTTCGCCCAAGTCGACAACCTCTTGTGTCGTGAGGTCCATACCATAACAAATCTGACACACGCCATAACGCGTTTCGCACGACATCGGTGAACGAGAGACAACGGTCGTGACGGTCGAAGCGGCGGCGAGAGCCTCAGCATCGAGAATAGAGAGATAGTGCTTCTTCTTGAAAAGAACCGTTCCGTCATGATCCTTTACATCCTCGGCGAGGACGCGCCCACGAAGTGCTTCAGCATAATCCGTCTGGATTCCTGAGGCACTCACGCGATTAATCTTCACTCCACGTTCCGTACCGCAATCATGCTCCGTCACAATCGAGTCTTGTGCGACATCGAAGAGACGGCGAGTAAGATATCCTGCCTTTGCCGTACCAAGTGCGGTATCGGTGAGACCCTTACGTGCACCGTGCGTCGACATAAAGTACTCAATCGGATTGAGTCCCTCGATCATCGATGAGATAATCGGCACCTCAATCGTGATACCTGCCGTGTTCTGAATAAGACCCTTCATACCTGCCATCTGTGTCAGGTTACCGAGCGTACCGCGAGCACCTGACTTCACCATGTCAGCAACCGAGCCCATCGGATCGAGCTCCGTAGCGATCTCATGTTCAACCTCTTGTTTAGCACCCTGCCAAATCTCAATAGTCATACGACGCTTCTCCTCTTCAGAGAGAAGGCCGGCTTGGTAATCCTTCTGAATGACCGCAACCTTTGTAGCCGCAGCATCGATAATGCGCCCCTTCTCTTTCGGCACCGAGACATCGTCAATAGCCCACGAGACACCAGAGTGAGTCGCGTAGTCGAAGCCGAAGCGCTTCACCTTGTTTGCGATCGCAGGGACAGCATCGAGCCCATAGCGCGCGATACAATCAGTCACGATACGTGCGAGCACTTTCTTAGTGATCGTCTCATTGATAAAGGGATAGTCTGCAGGAAGCACCGTGTTGAAGAGGAGTCGGCCGACCGTTGTCTCAAACGGATGTCCATCAAACGCCGCATACTTCTCCTTACCCACCACTGGCAAGACCTTGATGAGAGCACGACGATCGATACCGTTATATTCAGATGCGAGAATAGCGGCATTTGGCGACGCAAAGTGTTCACCAGCACCTTTCAGACCCTCAACTGCTTTCGTGAGCCAGTACACACCGAGAATAATGTCGAGAGGCTTACCAGTAAGCACGATCATTTCACCCGATCCTGGCTTCAAAATATTCTTGTTGGCACTCATGATGTTCTTCGCCTCCCACTGTGCCTCTTCAGAGAGTGGTACGTGCACGGCCATCTGGTCTCCGTCGAAGTCCGCGTTGAACGCGTTACAGACGAGAGGATGGAGTTGAATAGCGTCACCTTCGATAAGACGAGGGCGGAACGCTTGGATACCCTGACGGTGAAGAGTAGGTGCACGGTTGAGGAGCACATACTTCCCTGCAATCGCTTCTTCGAGAATTTCCCATACCTCAGCAACACCGTCTTCAATCAAGCGTCCGGCACCGCGAATGTTGAAAGCGAGCCCGCGTTCAAGAAGTCCTGCGATGACAAACGGCCTGAAGAGCTCTAGCGCCATATGCTTCGGGAGACCACACTCATCGAGCTCGAGATCAGGACCGACAACGATCACCGAACGGCCAGAGTAGTCAACGCGCTTTCCGAGCAGGTTCTGACGGAAGTAGCCTTGCTTTCCCTTCAAATAATCTGCAAGTGATTTGAGTGGTCGACGCTGTGCCACCGTAAGTGCGCCAGCAGACGCTCCGCTCTTGCGAATAGAATTGTCGAGGAGAGCATCAACCGCCTCCTGGAGAATGCGCTTCTCATTGCGCAAGATAACTTCAGGCGCGTGAATATCGATAAGCTTCTTCAAACGATTGTTGCGGTTGATCACGCGACGATAAAGGTCGTTGACGTCACTAGTCGCATGGCGACCACCCTCGAGCGCGACCATCGGTCGAAGCGCTGGTGGGATCACCGGAATCCTCGTAAGGAAGAACCATTCGGGACGCACGCCGGACGCAATGAGTCCGGTAATAAGAGAGAGACGCTTCGCGATCTTCTCGCGTTCAGCAACGCCCGCCAACTCGTAGCGTGCTGAGAGTGTCTTCTCAAGATCTTTCAAATCGAGTTTGCAGAAAATATCGTAGACTGCCTCTGCACCGATTCTTGCTTCAAAGAGTCCGCCGTAGCGCACCGAGAAACGGTGATACTCGAGTTCTCCCAGAACCTTTCCGACAACAAGACCTTCGATTTCATTTCTCGTCGTTGTCATTTTCTCCTTCAACGCATCACGCTCCTTGTCAGAGCCGAGTGATTTATATTTCGATTTGTATTCATTCTCAAGCTCCGAGAGAAGACGCTTTTTCTCATCCTCAGATATCTTGGTGACGATGTACCCAGCGAAGTAAACAACCTTTTCGATGTCAGTCGCTGGTGCACCAAGGAGGAGCGCCATACGAGAAGGCACACTGCGCAAGAACCAGATGTGCGCGATCGGTGTACAGAGCTCGATGTGACCCATGCGCTCGCGACGAACGATCGAGCGGGTGATCTCGACACCACACTTGTCACAGACGATACCCTTATAGCGAATACCTTTGTATTTACCGCAGTAACATTCATAATCTTTTTCTGGACCAAAGATTTTTTCGTCGAAGAGCCCGTGCTTTTCTGAGCGCTGGGTGCGGTAGTTAATAGTTTCTGGCTTGGTTACTTCGCCTGAAGACCATCCGAGAATCTGTTCAGGTGAGGCAAGGGTCAGACGGAGTCCGTTCCAAGTGTCGCGTGGTGGGAGTTTGCGGGGAGTGAATGCCATAAAGGGGTGCTAGTGTGCTGGGGATAATAAATAATGGATTCACTCAGGCTCTACTGGCGGCAGATTCAACGGCTCGATGTTGAGTGCAAGACCTCGAATCTGATTCGTAAGAACCGCAAAGGAGGCCGGCGTGCCTGTGTGACTAATCGGCTCACCCTTCACTATCGCATCGAACGCGGCTGAACGACCCTGAATATCGTCTGACTTAATCGTGAGCATTTCGCGAAGAGTGTATGCCGCACCATAACCGAGGAGTGCCCACACTTCCATTTCGCCGAAACGCTGGCCTCCGTTCTGAGCCTTTCCACCGAGTGGCTGTTGGGTAATAAGGCTGTAGGGACCAATACTGCGCATGTGGATCTTGTCCTCCACCATGTGATGCAACTTGAGAATATACATATAGCCGACCGCAATCGCTTGTGCGAATTCGTCTCCAGTACGTCCGTCAAAGAGTTTCATCTTGCCGCTTCGTGAGAAGCCAGCTGACTCGAGTTCATCACGAATCTCGTCTGGTGTTGCACCCGCGAAAGGCGGGACGATTGCTTGGTAGCCAAGCGTGTGTGCGGCGAGACCGAGGTGCATCTCGAGAATTTGTCCGAGGTTCATACGACTCGGGACGCCGAGCGGGGTGAGAATGATGTCAATCGGATTACCATCCTTGTCATATGGCATATCCTCAACAGGCAACACGCGACTGATAACACCCTTGTTACCGTGACGTCCGGCGAGCTTGTCGCCGACTGACACGTTACGCACTTGTGCAACAGTGACGACGATTTTCTTGATGATACCGCTCTCAAGCTGATCGCCCTTCTCACGTGAGAAAACGCGAACACCAATAACGCGACCGCGCTTCCCGCCTTCCATACGAAGACTGGTGTCCTTCACGTCCTTCGCCTTGTCGCCGAAGATACTGCGCAAGAGGCGCTCTTCTGGAGTCAGCTGTGTCTCACCCTTTGGCGTTACCTTACCAACAAGAATGTCTCCCGGGCGCACTTCAGCACCGATACGAATAACTCCCTCTTCATCAAGATTCTTCAAACGCATTTCTCCAACGTTTGGAATGTCATGCGTTGTTGTCTCGGGACCAAGTTTAGTATCGCGCACGACACAATCGAAATCTTCGATATGCATAGTCGTGAACTTCGCTTCCTCAACGAGGCGCTCAGAAATGATGATAGCGTCTTCATAGTTCGCACCGTTCCAACTCATGAAGGCGACACGGACGTTCTGTCCGAGCGCGAGCTGTCCCTTGTCAGTCGAAGAGTTGTCAGCAAGCACGCTACCCTTTTTTATTTTATCGCCGAGCACTACCGAAGGACGTTGCATAAAGGTCGAGTTCTGGTTGGTCTGAGTGATACCCTGAAGATGGTAGTCTTTCTTCTTTCCTTCTTTATTTTCAACAATAACCTTACGCGCATCGACATAGGTCACTTCACCTGCCTCTGTCGCAAGCACCAAGCGGCCAGTACTGCGCGCAGCTGGCTCTTCGATACCAGTCGCGACGAGCGGTGCCTCAGGAATAAGAACCGGGGTCGCCTGCTTCTGCATGTTGCTACCCATCAGCGCACGGTTCGCGTCGTCGTGGTCAACGAACGGAATCATACACGTCGCAATAGAGAACATTTGATACGTCGACGCATCAATAAGCGTAATGACATCACGCTGAACAAGAATAGGATCACCCTTATAGCGCGCTTCAACCTGATCAAGCGTGATGAGACCATTAGCATCAACCTTCGTAGCGCCGTGCGCTACATATTCAAGCTCTTCATCGAGCGCATTTAGGTACACAATCTCTTCCGTTACTTTCCCACCCTTCACGCGGACATAGGGTGTTTCGATAACGCCGAAATCGTTGACGCGTGCATGGGTCGCGAGACGCAAAATAAGACCAATGTTCTGGCCTTCAGGTGTGTGAATAGGACAGAGACGGCCGTAGTGAGATGGGTGTACGTCGCGCACTTCGAAGCCGGCGCGCTCACGGGTCAAGCCACCAGGACCAAGAGCCGAGAGAGTACGCATGTTCTCGAGCTCAGAAAGGATGTTCTGTTGGTCCATATATGCCGAGAGCTGGTTGGCCGTGAAGAATTCGTGTACCGACGCGTGGAACGGGCGCGGATTCACGAGTGCCATCGGGAGTGTTGTCTCCGTCTCGATCGTCGACATACGGTCTTGAATATTGCGCTTCATACGGCTCATACCGACGCGCATACGTGCCTGGAGAAGTTCACCGACGAAACGCACACGACGGAAACCGAGATGGTCGATGTCGTCTGGGCGCGCTGACGAGTCAGCATTCAGCTTCGAGATCTCTGAGATAATATTCACAAAATCTGCAAGCGTGAGAGTACGCTTGTCGAGTTCCTTTTCTGTCATCGGGCGATCGAAGCGAGAGTTCAGGCGTGCGCGGCCGACACGCCCAAGATCGTAGCGCTCTACCGAGAAGAGCGACTGGACAAAGTTCTTTGCGTTCTCAGGTGTGGCGAGGTCACCATCGCGCATGCGGCGGTGAATCTCGATATAAGACTCTTCAATAGACTTTGCCTCATCGTGCGCAAGGGTTGCCTTGATCGCCGCGAGCGCGAGCGGATTCTTAGCGAAATGCTTCGTCACCAACTCACCCAAGCCACCACCGAAGACGGTGAGGAGCTGGGTAATCGGGAACTTACGCTTCCGGTCAATCTTCACGAAGATAGCGCCGTCTGCTTCTGAATCAAATTCTATCCAGACACCACGGAGCGGAATAATCTTGGCGCCAAAAAACTGCTTACCACGAATAAGCTCCGACACGAAGAAAGCACCGAAGCTTCGGGCGAGCTGCGGGACGATAGCACGTTCGACTCCAGACACGATAAATGAGCCATGTGGCGTCATCATCGGCATATCCGTAAGGAAAATCTCTTGAGTCTTCTCTGATCCAAATGCTTTGTTGATGAGTCGCACGGTCGCCTTCACGGGCGCCTCATAGGTGCGTGCGTTCTCACGTGCAAATGCCTCGTCATATTTCGGTTCACCAAATTCAAAGCTCTCAAACTTGAGTTCAAACTTTTTCCCTGAGTAATCAGTGATCGGTGAGAATTCTTTAAAAAGTTCGGTGAGACCATCTTTGAGAAGCCAATTAAATGACTCGCGCTGATGTCCGACGAAGTCGGGGAACTGTACCGAAGGGGCCTTGTATGCGCCGAAAGTCTTCTGGACGAGGTTTTTTAGCATGACGTGTGGCGTGAATTAATAAGTCTTACTTGCTAAAATATAAAATGCAAACGCACGGGAATAGTCCCGCTTTCGCTTTTGCGTTTATTCAGCCCTTGTATGAATCTCTCTTGCCCCGCACTCCGCTACTCATTCGTATCTAGTACTTTCAATGTATCAGCACCCTCTTATTTATGCAAGAGCTTACTTCGAACTACGCCACGCGTCGATTTTGGCGTGATTACCGGTCTGGAGGACGGCGGGGACTTTATATGACTTCTTCTTATACACGATAGTTTCTGGGCGGGTATAGACCGCGCTTGAGGCGATGCGACGTTCCTCGACTGACGCGTCTTTACCGAGGACGCCCGGCAGGCGGCGCGTGACTGCGTCAACGATAGCAAGTGCCGGGACTTCCCCTCCGGTATACACAGCTTCGCCTACCGCAAACTCTTTAAGTGTCGCAACCGTCTTCAACATCTTCTTCGCACGCTCGTCGATACCTTCGTAACGACCACAGACGAGAACAACATCGTCATATTTTGTCAGTGCATCGGCGGCTTTGTTGGTAAATTGTGTACCACTCGGCGAGAACCACACAATTACTTTTTTCCCTTTTCTATTTTTCAAAGACTTTTCTACAGCGAGAACAACCGGAAGTGCGGTCATCACCATGCCGGGGCCACCACCATACGGACGCTCATCAACCTTGCCCCATTTGTTATCTACGAAGTCGCGCGGGGTCTGATACACTATCGAAATCTTTTTCTCCTTGCGTGCACGACCAACAATAGACGCCGAGAGATAGGCGTCACAGGCTTCTTCAAACAGCGTTATCAGGTGAAATTTCATGTTCGCTTACCGGTCCGATAGGTAGACGCTTACCACCGACTGGTTCGTTTATTTTAAGATTGACCCGTGCGCTTCCCTTCATACCCACAACGCGCAAGAGAATCCGAAGAGCTTCGGCTGTCTTGCCGCTCTTGCCAATAATCTTACCCATATCGTCAGGGTGGACCGTGAGAGTGAGCAGAACTCCCATTTGATCAATCGTGCGGGTTGTCTCTACCGACTCAGTGTGATCAACGAGCGCCTTTACTGCGTATTCTAGAAATGCTTGATCTGGTTCCATTTTATTTAAATATAGTAACGCGCCATTGGCGGCGGGTTATGCGACGGCTGGAGTTTCTGCGGGAACTTCTTCTGCAACTGGCTCTGCGCTTCCTGCGTCAGCACCTTCGGCTGAGACAGCCTCGGCAACAACCTCAGCTTCTGTTGGGAGTTCCGCAACTGGCTCTGCCTCAACTACAGGAGCAGGTGCGGCCGCTGCGGCCTTAGCGGCGGCCGCTGCGGCTGTAGCTGCAACCACTGCAGCAGCTTCTGCCGCTATCGCCTCCTCACTTTTCTGTGGAGTCTTCTTTGAGAGCACATTCACCTTCTTGCCGGTGATAACACCCTTATTGATAAGGAGATTGCGGATAGAGTCCGTCGGCTGGGCACCCTTAGCGATCCACGACTTTATAGCCTCTTCATTCAGCGTCAACGCCTTACTGCGAGGATTATAGGTACCAACCTGCTCGACGATATTGCCCGCCTTTGCCGCACGTTCCTTCTCAAGGACGGCAATGCGAAATGCCGGATCATTGGTCCGGCCGATGCGTTGGAATCGAATCATTAACATAAGAGCGACTATAGCAGAAGCTGAAATATATTGCTAGAGTAGAAATCTAATGCCAACAGACACTCTCTACGAAGGTCCAATAGCAATGACACGGAAAGGTATTGGTTTTTTTCCTATCGGTGATGACAAAGAAGACTTGCTCATCCCACAAGAATGGACGAATCACGCACTCTCAGGCGACATTGTGAAAGTCGCTCCGGCAGGCACCTATAGCGACCCTTCTGGTCGTATGTCTCCACGTGAAGCAGGCAAGGTCGTCGAGATCATCTCGCGCGCGCGCGAAACATTTGTCGGATCGCTCATAGAAGAAAATGGCCTGACCTTATTGATATCTGATTATAAAAAAATGCACGTCCCTGTTGTCATCATGGATAGGGGCGATGCACCACTTGGCTACAAAGTAGTCGTCCGTCTCGTAAGTTGGGATGCCGATAAAGAATATCCACTCGGCACGATTGAAGAAGTTATCGGCAAAGCTGGTGACCACGAGACTGAGATGCGCTCACTCGCCCTCGGACAAGGATTCTCGCCCGTCTTCCCTCCCGGAGTCGTTACCGAGGCAGAACATCTTGAGGAGGGCGGTAAAATGATGCTAGAAGACGAGGCGACTCAAGCCGTAAAAAGCGGAGTGCGTCGCGACTTCAGAAAAGTACCGACCTGCACCATCGACCCTTTCGATGCAAAAGATTTCGATGATGCACTCTCGGTGCAAACACTCCACAATGGAAACATTGAAGTCGGTGTTCATATCGCTGACGTATCATTCTTCGTGAAGCCCGGCAACGCGCTCGACAAAGAGGCTGTCGAGCGCGCGACGAGCGTCTACCTCGTCGACCGCACGATCCCGATGCTCCCCGAGATTCTCTCAACGGACCTCTGTTCATTGCGACCGAATCAAAACAGACTCGCGGTCTCAGCAGTCTTCACCCTCGATGCCGAAGCGAACATCATCAGCGAATGGTTCGGCGAAACGGTCATCCATTCTGACAAGCGCTTCACCTATGAAAATGCTCAGGAGGTGCTCGACAAAGGTGAGGGAGAACTGCACACAGAACTTTCTACACTCCTTCGGCTCTCAAAAAAGATCCGCGCACGTCGCCAAGCTAAGGGCGCGATCGAGTTTGATACCGCAGAGGTAAAAGTTGAGCTCGATGAGACTGGTAAACCAATCGCTATTCGCCTGAAAGAACGCAAGGCAACAAACATGATGATCGAAGACTTTATGCTCCTCGCAAACGAAGCAGTGGCGAAGCATCTCGCCAAACTGACAAAAAACGGCGGACCACACCTCTCTTCGCTTTACCGTGTACACGACGAACCCGACACTGATCGCATCGAGAATCTCGCAAACCTCTTGCGCGTGATGGGCTACCATCTTGAGACCTCGGGAGCTGGCAAAGTGACCGGCGCTGAATTAAATAAATTGCTCGAAGCAGTGAAAGGTAAACCTGAAGAATATCTCGTAAAGACCGCCGCCCTACGCTCGATGAGCAAAGCCGTCTACACCACACGCAACATCGGGCACTTCGGTCTCGCCTTCGAATTTTATACCCACTTCACCTCGCCGATTCGCCGTTACCCCGACCTCGTTATCCATCGCCTCATCAAGTCACATGCCGGTGGTGACCCGATCACAGCCCTCGAGATGCAAGCCTTCGACAAGCTCGCCATTCACGCCTCTGAGCGCGAAGTCGCCGCCGCTTCTGCCGAGCGCGACTCGATCAAGATGAAGCAAGTTGAATTCCTTTCTGAGAGGGTCGGTGAAGAATTTGACGCGGTTATCTCTGGCGTCACCGAACGCGGTCTGTATGTCGAAGAAAAGACTACTCACACTGACGGCATGATCCTCGCGCGCAATGTCGGCGATGATTATTTTGAATATGACGAGAAACATTACCGCCTCGTCGGCAAGCGCACCCACAAAACATTCCAACTCGGCGACCCTATTCGTGTCCGCCTCACCGCCGCCCGCATCCCAGAAAAAGAATTGGATTTTGTACCCGTATAAAAATTATTTCGCAACCGCGACAGCTTCGTCAAATTTGACCGAGAGAAGTTTAGAGACCCCGTCGTTGCCCATCGTCACGCCATAGAGGATACTGGCGCGACCCATGGTCTCGCGATTATGCGTAATCACAATCAGTTGTGACTTCTGCGCAAGATTGTCGATCATATCACCATAGCGACGACTGTTTGCCTCATCGAGAGCGGCGTCAGTCTCGTCGAGTATCAAAAATGGTGGTGGATTTACCTGACTCATCGCAAAGATAAGGGCGATAGAGGTGAGCGCGCGCTCACCACCCGAAAGCTGCATCAGAGAACGCACTTTCTTCTTCGGTAGATTCACCGCGATCTCGATCCCTGGACGCTCTTTTTCCTCTTTCATTTCCCCGTCGTCTGACGCCTCAAGATCTTCCACCTCAGCTTCGACATCTAACTCCTCGAGAGCAAGTCGTGCGCCACCGCCACCAAACATAAGGGCGAAGTATTCGCCGAACGAAGCGTTGACCTTGATAAGCCCCTCTGAAAAATGTTTCGCGAGCTCAGTATCCAGATCATCAATAAGCGCCCCGAGACTTGCTGCCGACTTAGCCAAATCTTCAAGCTCAGTCGCAAGAAATGTTTCGCGGTCTCTCGTTTCTTTATATTCATGACGAATATCTTCGCCGGTACCGCCAGCCTCTTCAAGACGAAATTGAACACGCTCAAGAGCCCTCTTGCGATCCTCTTGCATACGACGATCTTCTCCTGACACGTGTGTAATGGGTTCATATGAAATCGCCTGCATGCCCGCGAGCATACCTACTTCGGCTTTACTGCGATCAAGCACTTCAGCAACAAGCTTTAATTCCCTCTCCTTTGAGAGACTCACGGCAAGAGAACTCTCTTCGTGAGCCTTTGACTGTGCGAGCTCGAGAATTCGGCGACGCAATTCGCGACCAGTCTCATCGTGCGCAGTGAGATCTTCGCGCCCACGAGCGAGCAATGAGCGTGCATTCTCGAGCTCTTCAGTGAGTCGTGCGTCCTTAGAGAGGAGATCGGCGTGTTCGGTTTCAAACGCATACGCCGCACGTTCTTCGTCCGCGAGCAGATCATCAGCAGGTGATATAAATCGCCCCACAAACATCTTGATCAAACTCGCGACTTCAGTAAGCGCGGCACGAATAGCTTCTGGCGTCGTCGATTCACTACTCTGCTTCCCTACTTCCTGTGCAAGCGTGAGCAAGTCTTCACGAGGCACCTTCGCATAAGGCTCTCGCGCTACACGGACACTTCGCTCTTTAGCAGAAGCAAGAGCACCCTCAACACGCCCGATGTCACGCGCGAGTAGACTGCGCTCATTGCCAAGTCGATCGACTTCCTTCTCGGCTCGACGCACGATATCAAGGCGCTTCACCCCCTCAGAATCAGTCGTCACCCGATCTTCAATACTAATAAGCTCAGCAGTCGCGACAGCGAGACGCGTCGTAGCGTCATGTTTCTCACGCTCAACCTTCAACTTTTCATGCGCAAGGTACGCATCTTCAATTGCGAAATATGCCTGAGCAAGGGCAATTAGCTCTACACGCAAACTATCAGCACGATCAAGCTTCTCAACCTGCTTCTCCAAGAAGCGGAGATGCGGCGCTAATTCTCTGCGAAGAGAATTAGCTTGCGCAATATTCTCATCAGTCTTCTCAAGCTTCCTTATCGCCTCATTCTTTTTAAATTCAAACATCTTGAGCCCGAGCGCATCCTCAAGCATCGCGCGTCGCTCTCGTGGCGACGCGAGCAAAATCCTATCCGCCTCACCCTGCGAAATAATATGATGTCCGGTCTCACCAATATTTGCGCTCGCGAGCAATTCTGCGACATCGCGCAAGCGCACATGCGAACCATTAATCGAATACTCACTCATCCCGTCTCTGAAGACGGCGCGCTCGATCACAACTTCATCAAAATCTATCTTGAACTGCCGGCGCGCATTATCAAAGACAATAGCGACTGACGCACGATTTGCTCGCGGAGCCATATGCGACCCTCCCCAGATCAAGTCCTCAGAGCGCTTGCCGCGCATACTCTTCATCGACTGCTCACCGAGCGCGAAGCGGAACGCTTCAGCAACGTTACTCTTTCCAGAACCATTCGGCCCAACGATAGCCGTCGTCGAATTAACAAAGTCGAGAATCGTCTTCTTGGCGAATGATTTAAATCCGACGATTTCTAGTCGCTTAAGCATTACCTTCTATTGTATCAAAAGAAAACAGATATCACGCCCACTTCATTGCATTCAACCCAGCCTCGGCAGCCTTCCGCTCAGCTTCCTGCTTACTTTGCCCTTCACCCTGTGCTATTTCTTTATCACCAATAAACACACCCACCGTAAATACTTTTGCATGGTCGGGACCCACTTCTGACAATGTCTCGTAATTGGGCGTGATACTGCGCTTCTCTTGCGCTATTTCTTGGAAACGACTCTTCGCATCCTGATATGAGCGATTGGCAATAACATCGTCGATCTTACTGCACAATGTCTTTATAACGAACGCCTCGGCACCTTCATATCCGGCATCAAGATAGATCGCGCCGATAATCGCCTCAAAAGCGTCGGCGAGTATCACCTCACGAGCACGGCCCGTATCGCGCGCCTCACCCTTTGAGAGAAGAAGGAACTCACCAACACCAAGCGCTTGTGAGCTCTCCGCGAGAGAGATAGTGTTCACCAGAGCGGCGCGATAGTTGGTCAGATCACCTTCTGTTTTTGCGGGAAATTTTTTGAATAGAAAGTTAGTGGCGACGAGCTCAAGCACTGCATCACCAAGAAATTCGAGTCGCTCATTATGACTCCCTGCATACCCTGGATGCTCATTTAAATAGGAACGGTGAGTGAGAGCCTCGACTAAAAGTTTTTGTGTTGAAAAAGAAACGCCGAGACGTTGTTCGAGGGTAGTGAAATCAGGCATGCGTACTAGAGTGGTCGAGAAGTTTCTGGACGGCCACCGTGATAATAGGGAGCATATCATCATAGAAATTAAGGTCAATGATGTCCTGCAGGCGGAACCATTTTGCATCATCGAGCCCACCACTCTTCTTGAGTATGATCGGGCCAAAATCGCTTACAGCAAGGAAGAACCATACATGCTTACGCACCTTCCCTTTTTCTGGATGCGAGGCGATATATTCATTCTCACCAATCTGATTCCCAACTTTTGCATCGAGACCAAGCTCTTCTTTAATAATACGCGCAACGCCCGTATCGAGAGACTCTTCTCCTTCAATATGCCCTTTTGAGAGCGTCCATCTCCCGAACACGTCGTGTACAAGTGCGAAATAATATTGACCATCGTGCTTCGCATATACAATCGCACCACCCATTTTTTCAATCGGGAGCTCTTCACGCTTCGCCTTATCAGCTCCCCCACGTTCATTTTTCCCAGGCTCACCAAGCTCTTTATAGATAGCACCCAAGACACCGTTCACGAAACGACCAGAAGAATCTCCACCAAAAGTCTTTGCGAGCTCGATGGCTTCATTGATAGCAACTTTTGCTGGCACCTGCGCTCGATCTGAGAATAGGAGCTCATAGAGTCCGAGACGTAAGATATTACGGTCGATAGTGGCGATACGCTCGATAGGCCACTCGGGGGCCGCTTTCCCAATAACAAGATCGATATCTTCTTTCTTAGCGAGAATACCATCAAGGAGATGGTCCATAAATGGATGGTCGACACCATCGCCTCCAAACTCGGCAACATTGCGCGCGAGAATAGCGGGGACACCTGCACACGGAGCTTGTGCAGAGTCCCACTCAAAAAGTGTCTGCAAAACTATTGAACGAGCTAGGTGTCGGTTCGCCATGGAAAGAGCTGTGTGTAGCAGTATACCCAGCACTAACCTTTTTGGGAAGTTAGTGGCTGGGTATAGCAAACAACACAGCCGCGCAAGCGCGGCTGTGTTGTTTGCTCTGTGGACAAAGTTACGCTCCTCCTCCGAAACCGCTGCGAGCCTTTGGGCGACCACCTGTTGCTACCTTTCCAGAGATTCCCTTAGCCGCCTTTACATCAGCATTTGAATGTTCCTCGATCGCATGCTCGTGAATATGTTTGACAGTCGGCTCTGTGGAAACACCCTTTACAGTCTTCTTTGACACACGGACAGCGCGCGCAGGAGCAATCTGCTTACCACGGTACATACCTGTTACCTCGTCGATATGATGAGGGAGACGAAGATTTGAGGTCTCTTTATCCTTCACAATGTTCATCGCCTCGAGCGCATGGTGCGATCGGCGATTACCCGTATGCCCTCTAGTGTGACGCATTCGTACTGACATGTTCTCTACCCTACCATGGACGGTATTAAAAATCAAAAAGCGCCATCCTCGGAAGGATGGCGCTTTGTGTACTACACTAGACTAAAAGAGCTGGATTCATTAGACTCAATACGTCTTCTTCACTTACTGTAGCGAGATCAAAGGAGTAACTGCAAGCTCCTGGTCTACCATACGACTCTTCCTTCTGAGATTCACACCCTTTTTCTTCATTCGCCCTCCACAAACAACAACTGCACAAGACTCCGTTCTCTTCGCTATAAAGGCTATAATTCTCAGCGGTAAGAATTGCGAAAGCAATATTAGGATCTACCATGTTTACGAGAGGATGTCTATCGTCAGAGTTCGGACCAACAACCATTTGCTCATTCCCCCTAAAGATCAAATCAATTAAGACCTTGTATCAAGCCCCTACGCTAGACACAAGCGGATAGTATAGTCCTATTTGGAAATACCGTCAAGGTGTATAAAAGAGCGACGGTGGATAGCGCAAAGGCCATGCTTCAAGAGCTTCTCATAGTGCGCCTTCGTGCCGTAGCCTTTATGAACCTCAAAATCGTATTCTGGGTACTCTTTTGCGAGAGAACACATCAGGCGGTCGCGCTCGACCTTTGCCGCAATAGAAGCGAATGAAATAAGCGGGACAAGGGCGTCGCCATGAACGATGGTTTCTTGCGAATATTCGGGTGGCGCGCGAAGCGCGCCATCGAGCAGAATGTGGACACCTGGTGTCAAAAGGCCTGTGGACACCTGGTGTCCACATTCTTCTGCAAGAGCGTTCACGCCACGCGCGAGCGCGCGGCGTACCGCAACCGCAATACCGTCTGAGTCAATTGCTTCGGCGCTCTCAAACTCGACCACAAAACGCGCGTCGCCAAGGGC
>JBAQWN010000009.1:0-10974 GCA_049298935.1 Minisyncoccia bacterium | reverse complement strand
GTCCTTTGTTTGCAACTTCTAATTTGCCACGAATCTCCGTTTCTCTCTCATAACTTTGCAGAAGCAAGACGCCGAAGCTCAATGTCATGAGAAAGGCGATGACCGCAAGGGCGAAACTTGCCGGAGTCGTGACGAAGAAGAATTCTGCGCCTGAAAAAACGAGGAAGATATAAAACAGTGCTTTCGCCACCGTATCACCGAGACGGAACGTTCCATAACTGGTGATCGCGATCGTGAGAAGTAATATAAATATTGGCAGTGTGAATAGAGCGTATAGTTCTGTGGTATATAAGTTATTTATACTCGACCAATATTCGGACCCTGAGAATATGCTCATGAAGAACACAATGGAGCCCGTAACGATGCTGATTCGAATTCGCTCGCCTCTATTGCCTTTCGATTTAATAAAACGATAGATGCCCAATCCTAATATTGTTATCAAAATCACGATTTCTACCCACAGGTCATACGAGGTTATAAACCCATTGTTATTCATGTTGCACCATGCCTGATCAAATCCAAATGCTCCATGACCAAGTACGTTTATAACGAAAGAAACGGAAGAAAGAAGAACAACTATTACACTGAGTAGCCGTGGGATGGAATCAAAAATGTCGAGATAGAAGAAACAAAAGAGAAGAATGAAGAAAAGAAGCTCAAAATAATCAATCGGTGACCAGAGGGCAGCTACCAAATAATAATTATTAGAAGTCCAGATGATTCCGTCCGAAATCAGCCAAAGCGAGAATACTCCAACAAAACTGGCGAATGCTATAGCTTTTTGTCTGTTGATTGCCTTATGTAACACAAAACCGGCTAGAATTATACTAGCACCGGCTGGAACGAAATTTGCATAAAGTGCAAGGTTCCGCAAGTCAACTGTTGTGGCGAAACAAGTATTTATGTCCATAAAATATTAGGCATTCTGTAGGTAGGCTTCTTTGCTCACAGCATCATCATCATCATCGAATGAGCGGTAATCTACTGTGAGTTCCTCTCCAATCTGAATATCGCGGTTTGAGACATTGCATAATTCTACCTCATTTTGGATGGGTAGAATATCGTGATTCGGATTAGTTGAATGATTTAAGAAACGACTATCATCTATTGAGTAGATATATGCTTGCCGTGTGGATGAGAAATATGCGAAAAACTCAATAAGTCTTTTCTGGTGTTCTAACATACTTTCAACCTCGTCTTTCGGGAAAATAATATCCCAAGCAGGATCAAATCGCCATGTAACTGTTCCTTTCGGTATAAATTGGTCGGCAAAAAGTCCAATTCCATGAATTGGACTTGATTTCGCAGAAGCTAGGATGGTGAGCATAGAAATCTTGGATTCACGCCGACTTTCATGCTGGTAATTCTATCATAGAAAAAGAGATTGCTAGCGATGTGCAAAGTAACGTGTTGTTGCCAATTCTCTTTTAGGCAGTATAAATAAAATCGCACCAGATGATTCTGGTGCGATTATCGGAACTCAATTAAAAGCCCGATTTGTTTGGATACGAACCGAGGAACTGCATACCGTGAAGAGCAATGCCTAATTTGTCGAAGTCTTCGCATGCACCCGCGATGCAATCATCTTCGATATGGCCTTTTACTTCAACTAAGAAAGTATACTCCCACTTCTTTCCGAAGATCGAAATAGGGTAGATAACGTAGATATTTATCCCTCTCTCCGCAAAAACCCCAAAGGATTTGTGCAGACCGCCGACTGCCGACTGCTCAAGATTTATCAGAAAGCAGGTCTTGTCGTTACCGGTTCGATCAGCATGTTCCTTCCCGATTACCCAGAAGCGTGTCGTGGATGCCTCGTGGTTAGTGACAGATTGCTCCTTAAGCAAGACAAGATCATAATTCTTGACAGCCTCAATCGAAGCGAGCACGGCGACTCCGTTATCCGAAGAGGCCTCCTTTGCCGCTTCGCTGGTCGAGTTCCTGGATTCGTTGGAAATTCCATCCTCTCTAAGCTTCCTCACGAAGTAGCTACATTGCCCGAGTGCGGACTGATGTGAAATGACCTTTTTCACATCCGAAGCGTTGCCGGACTTGTTTGCATAATAGAGCTTGATGGGCAAAACAACCTCTCCAGATATCTTCACGCCTGGCTTACGCTCGGCTTTTTCCATCGCCCTTGCGGTTTCAGGCACTATTCCATCGAGGGTATTTTCGATTGCGACAACTCCGAGTTTTACCTTTTTGTTGCCGACACCCTCACATACGTCCGTATGAGTGTTGTACTTTACCGGCTCGATTCCCATGCCGTCAAAGTACTGTTTCATCGCCATGTAGCCGAACGTGAATTCGTCTACGCCAAGATAGCCCACCTTAGTAATCACGATCTTTCTCCTTTCTCGAGAATAATACGGCAGAAAGTTTTCTTACCCTTTCGAAGAATGAGGAACCCATCAGCCGTCAATGAATTTCTATTAACAACGTCTGTCATGGAACTTATTTTCTTATCATTGAGGTAGGCTCCCCCTTGATCGATAAGTCTTGCGGCCGCCGATTTCGTCGACGCAAGCCCAGACAGACAAAAGAGGTCAATTACCGTAATTCCTGAGTGCAAGACAGATTCCTTGATCTCAGTTGTTGGCATCGAGTCTAAATTGCCAGCCAACCCCCCAAAAAGACTTCTGGAGGTTTCTCTAGCTTCAATCGCTTTTTCTGTACCATGTGCAAGTCTTGTGACTTCGAAAGCCAGAATTTCTCTAGCCTTCCGAATATCTTCGCCTTGGTCGCACAGATCAGCAATTTGCTCGAGAGCCAATACGGTGAAGTACTTCAGGAAACGCTCGACATCGCGATCGTCGGTATTAATCCAGTACTGATAGAAGTCATATACCGACGTCTTATCTTCATCGAGCCAGACCGCACCTGATTCGGTCTTCCCCATTTTCCCGCCGCCTGCTGTTGTTAACAGAGGAAACGTCAGTCCGTAAACCTCCTGTCCGTGCACTCTCCTGACGAGATCAGTTCCAGCTAGTATATTTCCCCACTGATCATCACCACCGAGTTGAAGAATACAGTTGTATTTTTCAAACAAGATCTGAAAATCATAGGATTGAAGCAACTGGTAGTTGAACTCTATGAAGGAAAGACCTTCCTGCCTCTCAAGACGTTGCCTGTATGACTCGGTGCGAAGCATTTCATTAACCTTAAAGTGCCGGCCGGTGTCTCTGAGGAATTCGACATACTTGAGGTTGAGTAGCCAATCAGCGTTATTCGCGAAGATTGCTCTGCCATCCCCAAAATCCAAATACCTTTTGAGTTGGCCGAGGATTCCGTTGCCATTGGCGGCAATTTCCTCTATGGTCATCATACGACGCATCTCCGTCTTGCCACTTGGGTCACCGATCATCGTTGTCCCCCCGCCAATAATCGCGATAGGTATGTGTCCAGCCTTTTGTAGGAATAACATGGCCATAATCGGCACAAGACTTCCCACATGCAGACTATTAGCCGTTGGATCGAATCCAACATAAAAAACAACGGACCTATCGGTCGACCTCTCTTCTAATTCTTTCTTCCCGGAGCATTGCTTAATGAACCCCCGAGCTTCTAACAGCTTAACTATGTCCATGTCTGCCTCCGTGTTTGTAAAGATCCATTAACCACACAACGAACTCCGTTGCGCAATTCTGTCGAAACAGTACTCTTATTTTCTCAGCCTGTCAATTTTGTCTTAAGTACGTTCAACATTGAAGTGCAACACTCTGATTAAATACTTCCAACGGCGATCGGTATCCGAGCCGTTTCCTCGGCCTCGTATTCAAAGCATACTCCACTCGCGCAATCTCGTCTTCTGACACCTCTCTGAAGTCGGTACCCTTTGGGAAATACCGACGCACCAAACCGTTCGTATTTTCATTCGTCCCGCGCTCCCATGAATGATACGGATGGGCAAAATATACTTTCACCCCGGCCGATCTTTCAGTTTCCTCCCATGTTCGATTCTCTGGCCCGTTGTCGACGGTCAGCGTATACGACGGCAGGTCGGCAAGTCTTTTTGATACCACTTCGCGTGTTGCTTCTGCTGATTTTGCACGAAGTTTTGAAAGCAGAAGCAGACCGCTCTTGCGATCGACAAGCGAATTCAATCCTGGTGCATGATCTTTTGATTCGATTGAGTCTCCCTCCCAATCTCCGATGCGAGAGCGCAGGTCGGCCGCTCGCGGCCGACCATCAATACTTGGTCCATTTAGCTTGAAGATACGCTCTCCTTTGCGCATACCTTTCTTCGCTCGTTTCTTGTGCCGACGTGCGAGATACAGTCGCAAATCTTCCTTCCCGGGCTTCACCCAGCCGTTGCCTCCTCGGTGTACCTGAGCATATATGTATTGATATATGGCTTCATGCGAAATGCATTCACCTTTTTCGATTTCAATTGTTCCAGAAATCTGTTCGGGCGACCAACCGATCTTTAATTTCTGAATCACATACTGGCGAACTGTCTCGTTCTTGAGACGATCTTTTCGTCCTCGGGATTTTCGTTTCGCTTCCGCATGCGCGTCAGCTAGCCGAGGAGAATACTGCTCCTTGATCGGCGTTTGATTCTTCCGGATCTCTCGAGAGATTGATGCTGCAGAGCGTCCAAGACGCTCTGCAATCGAGCGAATTGACTCGGATTTCCACAATCCCTTTTGTATTTCCTCACGATCCTCAACGCTCAAATGCTGGTATGTCATACCCCTCAAGATTAGCTTGAGTGTTGCACTTACTTATTGAACTTAGATTATGATAATTTTTACTAAAATTTACGCAAATAACCGAGATTTAATTGCTCTTTTAATTTTTCATTTTCCTTTTTATTGAGACGCTTTCGCAAAGCAACGGCAATCTTTTCAGTTACGATACTGTCGAAAGCCATGTCCGCGGTCATTGTTATTATGGTCTTTGTTTTTTGTTTATTTAGTGGTATTGCAAGATATGTTGCTATCTCTTTCGCCAGCAGCGTCTGCAACTTCTTGTTGCGCCATGCCATGTGATTTGTAATTCTTTTTATGTCTTGGTCATTTACTCTTTCGTGATTGAGTTTTCCTGAATTTGTCATTTTCCAAGTATGTCGAATGATTCCCAGCAATCCTGTTTTCTCAAGCACATCTGCATCATGCACGATCTTCGCTTCAAGACTTTTTGGGATGGTTGTTCCTTCGTGTGACGCGACACATTCAGCGATTTTATCCGATTCATCTTTAGAAAGACGAAGGGGTTTGAGCAGGAGTATCACTATCTCCTTATTTTTTAAGTAATTATAATCGTTACCAGACGGCAACGCTGTGTCATGCAAAAGAGCACCCGCCATTGCGATTTTTGAATTAGCCCCCATTTTCTGCGCCAAAAACTTTGCTACACGTACAACTCTGAATAAGTGTTTATTCCCTTTTGATTTACCCCCAAAAGCGATGTCATTATCTATCTTCAATGCAATCTCTTTGATTTTTACAAGGGTATCTCTATTAAGCATAGCAGCAGAGTTATTTTAAGTAATGGTGTCGGATTTATGTATGAAAAGAGCTGGCGTTGATTTTGTCGCGGCCAGCCCTATCGTTCGCATTAACACATTCCCAAGATCCTCTCCACCAAAGAATCCACGCGTGCGTATCTCTCGTTATGAACGACAACGTGATTCTCGGCACGGGCAGGAAACTTCTCGAACATTTCCATGAACAACAGATGCATTTTTAATGCCTCTTCGGTTGAGAGGATATGTCCCTCTCTTGTTGCAGATCGAAGTCTCTCTTCAACCGTGTCATACGAACAGCGCACCTCGACCCACAGCACTCGCACATCTTGCTCTCCGCAAAGAGCTTCCAACCGCACACGAAGATCGTGCAGATGGAACACCTCATCCATTATCACCGGTAATGCCACTTTGTCGAAAAGGATGAAGGCATGTTCCAAGGCTTTTTGGTAGTAAGACCACCTCAGATCCGGCGGATCAATTTGGCTCTTTACGAGAACTGGATCGACGTCAGTCTTCTTGAAATCATCAAGATCGACAATCCTTGCTCCGGTTTTTTTACTTACCGCTTTAGAAATTGTCGACTTGCCTGTACCGGGCAACCCGGCAAACAGAAAAAGTTTTCTCATCTGTCATCTCCTTATGTGATGTGAAGTCAAAGAACAATATCTGTACATTCTCCCAATTAGCAACCTGCTACATGGAAAAAGCAACTGGCCTCACCTCGAGGCCAGTTTTAGAAGTCGGAATTTTTTAGAAAGTATTAATTCGACACCTTAACTGACCTCGAAGAGGCCTTTGTATAATAATAGTAATATCGATTCTTCGGTGACATATATTCAAATGTGCGCTTGATTAAACACTAGCACCATCAGGTATATTGGTCAATGACTCTCAATAGGGTTTTAATTTCTTCTGTTGTCCCGACAGAAATACGCAGAGAGTCCTGTAACTCCGGTTCGTTCGGGAAATATCTTACCAGGATTCCCTTGTTGCGGAACAACTCTTCCCATTGTGAGGCTGACCGCGCGCCCCTCGGAACTCTTGCAAGCACAAAGTTGGTCCTTGATGGAGTGATTGTAAAACCACGAGAAGAAAGACCATCACTAAGTCTCGCCAACTGCTTCTTAGTGTCTATAACTGACATTAGGTCTTTGCCCCAAGACTTTAGCATTGCAAGAGCCGCTACTTGCGACAACGTATTCATATTATACGTCGGACGAACTTTATCTATACATTCGATAATTTCTCTCGAAGCCAAGCCGAAGGCGATGCGCATACCCGCGAGGGACTGTACTTTTGAAAATGTTTTCACCACTATTAAATTCTTATGCTTACGTAGCAGAGGCATGACCGATACCCCCGCAAACTCGGCATACGCCTCATCGATAATCACAATTCGTGGGAATTTCCTTAATAAGGTATCTATTTGATCAATGGGTATAACCTGCCCAGTCGGAGAATTCGGATTCGCTATGATAATTAATTTCGGATTGATTTGTAACATCTCTTTGAGAGGAAGGATTGAACCATCAATGGAAGGAACCCCGACAAATTTTGCCTGCTCGATAGAAGCTAGTGTCTTATAGAGTGAGAAGGTTGGAGTAAGTGACACGACTACGTCTCCCTTCTCAAGGATTATTCTAAAGAGGGTCGACAGAAGCGACGAGGACCCCGAGTCCGCGATGATATTGGTTGCAGATACACCGAAGGCGCGGGAGGCAGTCTGTCGCAAGGTCTTAGAATTTTCTTCAGGGTACAACCTTAACGAGTCGTTCACTGCCGCGCGTAAAGCCTTTTTTACTGCGGAGGTTGGCGGTAGTTGATTCTCGTTGGCATTCAGACGAATGACCTTTTTCTCTATTTGCCGCCCAGGTACGTACGGCTCCAATTCCAAAATATGCGGCTTGATTGCTTTAGAAAGGATAAACTTCATGGTGTTTAGATCTCTATGTGTTTCTTAGTTTTCTTAGGATACGAATCCCAAAAGAGGCGCATTTCTTCGTTTTCAGGTATGAGGCGAACTATTAGTGGCGCGACGCCATATTGGTTTTTCAGTCTCTCAAATGCTGGCGCGACAATGCTTTTAGTGAAGGCACTCTCTGACCGAAGGGGCATAAAGTTTTCAAATAAGATCCCGTCGCGAATTAAGAACGTAAGCAATTGCTCATAATATATCTCGGCCTTCTTACCAGCAGACTCGAACCAATCAGAAGCGTCAAAACAATAGGTCTTCGGGTTGAGCTCTGTGATCGTTCTGAATAGTTTGTGATGGAAATGGATCAATCCTTCACCGTTTAAGCACATCACTTCGCTAAACTTTTTTCCGGTCGAGATATTAAAGTCACATACTGTCTTATATTCCACCATGTCTCGTCCGTCGGTACCGGTGTATTGGTAAATGGGCATCTTACCAAGAATGCGTTTTGAGCGATTTTCTGAGCTTACAAATTTATCATCATAATATTCTAGAATGAGCGGTTTAAGTTTCATCTGCTTGGCGAGCTTGAGAAAACGGAGCATCTCATGGGTCGGCGTCGCGACCTGACGAAAGAATATTGCTCGCGGTTGAGTGAACTTCTTCAAGATTTCTTCGGCAGAAGAGCCAAGGCTCTTGCGTACCGAACTTTTGATCGCGGCGTCTGCTCTGCGCTGTTTTAGTTCCAGTAGAGCCATGTGAGGTTCTGTGTACAAATGATCAGCTGCATCAAATCGCATCACGCCGTTGATGGAGTGGTGCACAAGATGAGGGACGTGTGTAGGTTTTTCAGTTTTTATCATGATTGGGTTGTCGTTGCTGTAGGACCTTCGCATGAAATATCGCTCTGGGTTGAGCATTTTATTTCTTCACAAGAAGATGTTGACGAGGGGCAGATGTTCAAACAGGAATTATCAGAACAGTTTTTAAATTGTGATGCGGGGAGCTGGAACACGCGGTACGCCGTTAGATTGTTTGGTGGGCAATCGCCACTGTTATCGCAACTGCGCGTATAACATTCACTGACTGCAGGGTTGCAGGTTGCTTCTACAAAAAACAGATAATCCCTCATAATGTAATTTTTGTACATGCTCTGCCCGAGGATAATCACCACTGATACTATTAATATCCAAAAAATCCACGGGATAGAACGCCTTGAGGTCACCTCCATACCATATTTGTACCACATAAGCATAAAAAGAAAAACCGGCGACGATGCATAACATCGCGCCGGTCTTAAAGATTGAGCCACTTGAGAAGGATACGAACACCTTCGACCGCAAAGGTCATAAGAGTCGTCCACCAGAGATTGGCGACAATCACGCTTCCCCAGAAGATCTTCCAATCTCTCTGGGAGAGGCCATTGTATGCACCCGTGCCTTTTCTCATATACACGGTCGTCATAAACGGATCCATGTAACATGAAAGAAAGATGAACACGAGCCAGTCGCTTTTCCTCGCAAGCGACTGAGCGAGGTGCCACATGCGATCACCACTCTCTTCTCCATCCCGAACTTCTTTCAGAAACTCGAATCCGAACCAGTCTTTACCAGACCAGTCGTAGAAGACGAGATACAGGCGGCACATGAGTGCCGAGAAGGCGGTCATGACGAGACCACCTTCTATCGTTCCCAGCCACGCTATCACCGCAGGGTACAAGGTGAAGTCGAAGATAATTTCTTCAAACTTCTTAGATGTGTGGCCGATGGCCACACGCCCGATTCGCTCTTTCCAGCGAATCGGTTGATCCGCTTCTGGAGCCATCTGGCACCCCCTCTCAAAAAGTGTTTAAAAGACCTTAGTATTCACTCGAATACCACCTGTTTATACTATATCACACCTCGACAACAAATGCAAGTGAGAGTCTGGTACATTCAACCTGTTGACATAGAAAGGACCCAACAAGTTTTTACGCTTGTTGGGTCCCATGTTTACAGAAGTTTAATTAACTTCCGCGCCTTTTCTTCTGCCGAGTCAATATAGGTTTTGTAGTCAGGAATCTTTGTCAAAATTCCGTCAGACAAAACATATGTGGTATCAAGAGAGGCCTTTTCGAGGAAGTACCTGTCGTGTGAGACGAGTAGAGCTGTACCCCGATAAGTTTCCAGTGTTTCTTCAAGAGCATTCAATGCCTCAAGATCAAGATGGTTTGTCGGTTCATCCAAGACAAGCATATTGACCGCCTGTGCCGAGAACAAGGCCAAAAGGAGACGGGCTCTTCCGCCAGGACTTAATGTACTGATAGGTAACTTCGCCTGTCTTTCATCAAATCCAAACTTTGACAGTTTGGAATATGAATCCTGATTGCTAAAGTGAGCCTTTTCTGAAAGAAGCTCGAGTAATGTGCGTTCACGCGGAAGCGTTTCGTGTTCCTGCATCATGTTGCCAATCCTGATACCGGAACCAATCTCAACCTTCCCGCTCAATGGTACCAATTGACCAGTTACGGTCTTTAGCAATGTTGACTTTCCAGTGCCATTGAGACCAATTATACCTATTCTTTCGCCATACCGTACACCAAAAGACAACGGACCGGTGTTGAACATTCCGGGATATCCAGCCACAACGTCAGAGAGGCGAACATCAAGAGCGCCAGAACCAGTTTCGGCATCAAGAGGTATCTCAAATAGCTTTCTTTCCACTGGTTTCTCAACTTTGTCCATCTGTTCGATTCTCTTTTCAATGGCCTTTGCTCCCTTTGCGGACTTCGAAGCGCGTTCTCGCTTAAAACCCTTCAGGAACTTGTCGTTGTCGTTCGGAGACCAGCGCGCACCCTTTGTTGCCTCTTTTTTCTTTTCGCGAGCACGCTCTTTCAGACGCTCAATTTCTCCCTGCTGGAGTCGATACTCTTCTTTTTGACCAGCAATTTGCTTTGCCACCATTTCAAGATAGTCACTGTATGTGCCTCTCGTGATGGTGAGCGTATGCATACGCCAGTCAATCTCGAAGATTTTTCTCACGAGTCTGTCCAAGAATCTGCGATCATGCGAAACAATGATGCATGACGCCTCAGATTTTTGCAGGAAATCCTCAAGCCAAATCAGAGCAGGCAAATCAAGATTGTTCGTGGGTTCGTCGAGTAACAACACATCAACTCCCTTGAGCAAAATGCCAATAGGCGCAACCTTACCCTTTTGACCACTGCTCAGATTGGACAATGAACGATCAAGCTCGATACCATCAAGCCCGAATCCTGAAAGCATAACTTCTGCCTTGTGAGCAAAAGAGTACCCATCAAGATGCTCGTACTTGCTGTGAACTTCGTCGTAATGCCTGATCTTTTCAAGATTATCTAATCCGTCAGACATGCTCTCAATTTCTTTTTCGAGCACATCAATGCCAGATACTCGTTTCAGATAGTCCATAATGGACTCATTGTCTGAAAGGCTTGTATCTTGGGGAAGATAACCAATGCAAGCATTACTGGCAATATCGATCTTGCCTGCATCCGCGTCTTCAAGACCGGCTACAATTTTTAGCAGGGTTGTCTTTCCTATCCCGTTGTTCCCAACTAACGCCACCTTCTGTC
>JBAQWN010000008.1:0-2195 GCA_049298935.1 Minisyncoccia bacterium | reverse complement strand
GCTTTTGTGTGTTATCCGGTAGATGATGTGAAAAGAGCGCGGAAGTTTTATGAGGGAGTGTTGGGACTTACGCCGGGAAAAGTGTCTGAGGGTGAAGGCTATGCTTTTATCGAATATTATATGGGAGCACACACGCTTGCTATTGGTCACGGTGCGCCGAATTTTAAGACGGGGAAGACGGGCGCGACAGTTGCACTCGAAGTGGCTGATTTTGATCAAGCAATTAATGAACTTAAAGATGCAAAGGTGGAGTTTCTGATGGATTGTCATGATTCACCAGTGTGCAAGATGGCCCTCGTGGCTGATCCTGAAGGCAATCAGATTATGATCCATCGAAGGAAGTAATATATAAATAGAAAAATCCGTCCTTGAAATAAGGACGGATTTACATTTCGGTTTAGAAGAACTACTCGATCAGAATCGAATGGATCGATAACCAGACTGACTACTGGTTTTCATTGCCCAACGGTTATCGTACGGAGCAATAATCAGGGTCGATCGGAGCTGACTCGGATTGGGCATTCTGAGCAACCAACTGGTGTCGATGTAGAGTCTGCCCTCAGATTCACGGAAGACACTATAGTTAGGAGGTGTTGACATGAGTACACCATCTTTTGTCCACGGCCGATCTTGGAAGACCTCGTAGAGCATAAGTGCTGGCTGACTTTCGTCAGTTTGGCTTCGTGCGAACTGGACAAAAGGCAGCCAATGAATCCATTCACCTATCTTCTCGCCGTTAGCAAGAATAAATCCAATAGGCTTTGAACGTGGTTGCAAGGAAGACAGGTAGAGAATTCTCGATGGCCCTCCCGGTTTACCGTAATGCAGGAGAGTTTCCATCTCGCCTGCGTCAACCAGACCGCTATCTTTGAAGTTTTCTTGGTAACCGACTTTTCCTGCGTCTCCAAGAAATGTAACGAAATTCCGCATGCTCTTCATCTCACCATCTAAACCGGGGAAGGTGATTAATTTTCCATTCATGCGGACGTATTCGAGATCAACCAGATCCGGACGTTCTTTTGGTAGTACCAGGATTCTGTTCCCGGCAGCACAAGATACAATTAACTCTTGAGTGAGATAATTGACGATTACTGCAAATATCGGAATACCCCGTCGAACACAGCTAATCGCTGATGTGGCTCCAGAAATCGATACCGGTCCACTAAACTTTTCTTCCCATTTCGCTAGAGCATTTGGGTCCCCAAGGATGTCTCCAATTTTGCTATCTTCCGGAAATTCTTGCAGAAAAGCCTTGAGTTGATTTGAGCGATCAGTAGGATCGCTGATAAACACCGTTCGGAATGACTGGGGATCATTGGGACGAAACGGGTCACTAAAACCCATGCCCTTTGAGCCAATCTCCTCGGTGACGACTACGGCACCATTGTCGTATCGTCCAAGCTCGGCACAGATGGTTATCTCTGGGCCGGCATCCATGCCTAGGGTATCCTTTTTGCCATATGTCGCAATGGGTCGAAGGGCATCCCCAACAGTTGAGTGTCTAAAGTCATAGTAGGCCTTTAGAGCAGCCGAAATAGCCGCGTTAACATGAGATCTTTCTACGCCTTGCATAATCTTCCTTTTGTGTGTCGATGCAAATAAATGCATCATGGTTTCTATTTGTCAAACTTTTCCATTTAAAATACTATACCTTTCCTTCTAAAATGCAAGCCATGGGCTAGTCTCTATTTGAGAGCGCAATTGGATGAGTCAGTACCAGCTACGTAGCCGGTTGTCCAACAAAGTTGGAGACTGTATCCTCCTGATGGTCGATCAATATCGAGAATATCTCCCACTAGATACAAGTTTGGATACAGGCGAGATTGCATGGTCTTAAAATCAACTTCAGAAAGTGCGACACCGCCGGATGTGACAATGGCCTTGTCGACACCGAGCAAACCTGAGACGTGGAGTGGGATGGCTTTGAGAAGCCGGACGAGACTCAGGCGCTCTTCTCGAGTCACACTGTTGCATTGTGTGTCGATATTGATTTTTGAAAGTTCTGCCACGACATTTGCCACAGCTCCAGGTACAATCTCGCCGAGGACATTTTTAAATTTCTTGTTGCTGTGTGTTTTGAAAAGCTCTTGGAGTTTGGTGTTGAGCTTCCCGTAGTCTAAAGTAGGGAAGAGGTCGAGTGAAATAATCACTTCACCGTATTTGAGAAGTTCGGCGATGTCAGAGCTCATATTGAG
>JBAQWN010000007.1:0-8332 GCA_049298935.1 Minisyncoccia bacterium | reverse complement strand
GTGCCGCTACCACCTGCCGCGTTAAGGGTGGTGCCGTCAAAAGTAAGATTAGTTCCAATCGCGAGCGACTTGATCGCCGAGAGTCCGTTGCCGACGAGGATTCCGCCGAGCGGCGTCGAGCTCGCTGTGCCGCCGTTCACAATAGCGACGATGCCTGTGATGTTTCCTGCCGTACCGCCAATGTTCAGTGTTGATGTTGATACTTGATACAAGTTCCCTGCATTACCCGCGATGATGCCGGAGAAATTTCCAATTGAAGAAAGCCCTGCGAGCGTTGTAATATTTGGAAGTGTTGTCGTTGCCGAGAGACGGTTATCGAATCTGGTATTCGTCCAGTAAAGATTGTTGCCCTCAAGGAGAGCGGTTGTGGAAGTGGCATACCAATCAACAAGAGAAAGTTTGGCACCGAGTGCGCTCTGTAGGTCAGTCTGATTAGAGAGTGTGCCGGTGATAGCACCCCAGACTCCACTATTGATACCGAGTGAGCTCGTCGCCGTGAGCGTATAGCCACCAACCGAATTCCCGAGGAGCAGTTGACCATAGGTAGGAGCGATCGTGAGACCGGTACCACCATACACGACGCCAATAGAAGAGGTCGCTGATACGACGCCACCATTTGCCTGAAGAGGCCCATCTAAGGTACCGATGAGGAGACTGCTCGCACCGCTTACCGTCAGAGTACCGCTGATTGTCGTCGTCGCGAGCGTCGTGACACCAGCAGTGAGGTTGGTGAAATTTCCATTCGTTGCAGATACCGATACGCCGTTTGAGAGTGTGCCACCAGAAAAAGTACCGCCGATGAAATTACCATTGTGCACGGTGAGACCGGTAAGATCTTGAATCATGTTCACCTGCTGAATAGTTGTGGCATTTGTTGAGCCTTGCGTTGAGATTGGTCGAAGCATGCCAGCGATATTTGAGAGGATATCTGAACGAAGTCCTGACATTGATTGATTTACAAAATCAGAAGACACTCCTTGCACGATGGTGGTGTAATTCGAATTTTCATGTACCACGCCAGCAGGTGGTGTGTGTGTCGATGGCGTTTTGTCCAACACCGAGTGTTTGACAGTGTTGTCTACCAGTATCGGTGCGGGAGTGAAGAGTACCGCAAGAGTACTGGTTGTTGAGTCAAAGAAATCGTGAATCGTGTGGTAGGTGGTGAGAGCCGCTTTCTGTCCAACCGATAGTGCTGGCTTGGCGGCGACAATCGCCGCCGCAATAGGTTGTATCCGACTCACCGAGTCAATCGCGAGTGCGCCTTTACCGAGAGCTCCGAGAGAAACGTCTTCAAGTGTAGCCGGAGCAGAGGCGATGACTGACTGAGTCTCTTGCGCGAGAGCAAGAGCATTCTTTGTTCCCGCGTATACCGAATTCCCTACTCCATCGATAAGAGCGATGTAATGCCCGGTCACGCCATTGGTGACCGCAACAAATCGAGTTGCCACATAGTATTCAGCACCGAAAATCGATTGTGCTATACGGGGCGCGAGAGTAGCTGGTACCGCAAACACTGTTGAGGCAAGTCCGGGAACCTTCCCGGTGGCGATGGTGAGTGTATTGCCGATATCAAGAGCAAGCATGGTCGAGGCGCGAGCACTCGCGGGCGCCGCAGCGGCGAGAAGATAGGCCGTAGATACGTCAGCACGTATCGCGGCGTGCGAGACTTTGATAATCGAATTCCCAAAAGCAAGATTCATATTTGAAATACGGCGCGGCGCGGTAGCAAGAGTGTCGCGCGCGGTCACCGCAAGGGTGAATGTCTTCATTCCTGACCACTCAACAAGCGTGCGGTAGCCAGAGAGCGATGCTAGCGTGGCAGTATAGACTCGTTCACCGAGAGCGCTGTATGCATCAGAAAGCGCGCTAACCGCGTGCGACGGATTAACAAGAAGATCGTACCCAGAGCGCGCCAATGATTGCGTCGTCTCGCCAACAAGAAACGGAGCTTCTGCAGATGCCGCCACAGCAATATTATTTTTGCGGTGCGGAACAATCAGCATGTTCTCGTTATCGACAAATGCAATCTGCAAAGAAGAAAGATTCGGTTCAGAGAGAAGGGGTGACGCGAGATGTTCAGAAGAATTTCTCGTCACCTGCGCAACATTCAGAGAGATCGCGCGCGTGTCACGAGCAACAGAAGCAATCTTCGATGCGACGTTCGCTGGAATATTGCCAAACGTCTCGTTAAAACCAGAAGCAGTTTCCTGAGCTAGAATCGCCGTCACTCCTGCAAGCTGTGACAAAGTATCTGCGCGTGCAAGTGTCGCACCAGAGACAACAACGGCCACGGCCACTGAGAGAGCGAGCAAATGTGAACGGAGTGGGACGTAGGCAATGTCGATTTCTGGCACAGGAGTCTTTTCTGTCAAACCTTTCATAGTGCGATCCGATGTCTGGCGATACGAACGATACTCTCTGGCTCGCTCTCTAGCGAGCTCGCGTGTGCGGTCAATCTTTCGATTTTTTTGTTTATCTAAAAAGATTCCGAACGAACCATTGTCGATGAGCCAATTATTACCGACTCTTTCCCCAAGTATTTCTCCTCGCCGAACGAGACGCGTAATGTAGTCTGAAGTGTACCCCGACAATTCACTCGCATCCTTCGTTGTGATTAATTTTTTTTCGAGGGAGAGATCCATGTCAGGTTGCCGAATTAACTAAATAATAACTTAGTATTCCGACGTTCCCTATGAAAATGGTGTGGATAATTATTGCACTCAAAAACATTTTTCAAATTAAATTTTACGTACCAAATTAAGTCGATGATTCTGATAAAAAATAGCGGTGGAAAATGACTCCTCCGAAATAACTTTTTTAAAGATCTACCCTCTCATACAAAAAACAACACCGCGCAGTGTTGTTTTTATTGATCTTATGGCGCCTCACACTCTCAACATATAATCTCGCGTATACGAGACGAGAAAATGAATATATACGCTATTTTGCGTATATGGTAATTCCAGTTAACACGCTAGCTTGGCTACTCGATATTAAATATTTATCAAAATGACCACTACCAACAGACGTCAGCGCTAGGAATATGATAGCCGTTAGGACCATCGCTGTTTGAATTAAAACGGTCTTCCATCCACTATCTTTTTGAACATCTAGCTGTCTTGAGATCTCCTGCGTCTCCATACGCCTTGGCAAAAACTCTTTATACACCAAATCTTGGTCAACAATATGCAGAGGAACGCTCACACTATCGCCTTCTACCTGCTTTTCTGACTCTTCCTCGTCTACTACCTGAGCTTTTTGTTCAACAGAAGCACTCGTAACCAGAGTATCGGGAGTTTCGTCCACTATCTCAGCTTTGACCTCTTCTGGAGCAGTGACACTCGTGAGCACCGCAGCATGCTCAAACCAAGCCTTCCACGAATCGCGTATGTTTGAAGACTCCACCTGACCCTCTGGAGCGTCCACAGGCTCCCGATGAACAAGAGGAAGGGCTTCTGCGTGAGATGCCTCATAGTGAGGCGCCTCCCACGTTGACTGGAGACTTTTCTCTGCATTTCCTTGTGGAAGTTCTGTGGCCGGAGTTGCCTGATCAGTGCCAGGGTTGCCAAAACGATGATCTTGAATGGCTGACTCGAGAACGTACCAACTTCTCCCGACTAGTCGCGCTGGCACGCGCCCCTCTCTACAGAGCTGTCCGACATAATCCTTTGCATATCCGGTCATCTTTGCGGCTCGCTTTGATGACACGTATTTCTTCTCTTCTATAAGAATCTCATCCATGTTCACTAGTATACCCAGCACTAACCTGCGAGACAAGTTAGTGCTGGGTATAGCCGTATCTCGGCTTGTGTGGAAGAGCTATGCACAGAAACATCGGTTGCACCTATGCGCCAAGATCTTTAACGATAATCTCTTTCAACAGTGCCGGATTCCCTGCCCCTCGCGTAGCTTTCATACTCTTCCCTATTAGATACTGAAGAGATGCCTCTTTCCCCGATCTATACTCAGCAACAGCCTTTGTCTCTGTAGCAAGCACCTCTCTGATGGCTACTCCGAGAATCTCAGTATCGTGAACCTGCATAAGGCCATGCTCTTTGGCAATACTTTCTGGGTCGCCACCCTTCGCAACCAAGATGAGCAGTGTATCTTTAGCACCACGAGACGAAAGGTCTCCTGAACTGACGAGTTGTATAAGTTTTGCAAACGCATTTGGATCGAGAGTCGCATACGATTCATTCTCTTGCTTCGCATATATTCCTGCAAGATCTGAAACAATATAATTTACCGCGAGTGTCGTAAGCGAAACAATTTCTGCATTATTAAAAAATGAAGTGACGACCGCATCAAAAAATAATGCGCGTTCTGGTGTCGCGCACATGTACGTAACGTCATCTTCTTTCAGTGCGTATTCTTTGATATAACGTGCGCGACGTATCCACGGAAGTTCCGGCAATGACGCACGAAGAGTTTCTTGCGCAAATGCCGGTATATCTCCAATGAAAAGTTTCGGGAGATCTGGCTCGGGGAAATAACGATAGTCGGCACTCCCCTCTTTAAACCGCTGATGAAAGGTTACCTGCTTCACTTCGTCCCATCCGCGCGTCTCTTGCACCACCGTCCCACCACTCTCGAGTTCGGCGATTTGGCGCGCGGTTTCAAACACAATCGCACGCTCAACCGAACGAAATGAATTTAGATTTTTTACCTCTACTTTCGTACCCAGAACACCTTCTTCTTTTGAGACTGAGATATTCGCCTCGATACGCATCTCCCCCTTCTCAAGGTTTGCTTCACTCGCACCAATCGTACGCAAGAGAAGTTGTAGTTCGCGCGCGAACTTCCCTGCCGTCAAAGCGTCATGAATCACCGGCTCGGTGACAAGCTCCATAAGTGGGATACCTGCACGATTAAAATCGACCAAGCTTTTGTCGCCAACATGAGATGAGCGTGCGGTATCTTCTTCAAGATGTACGCGCGTAATAGCGACACCCGCAAGCTCTCCACCCGCAACGAGCGGGCGCTCATACTGACTGATCTGATACCCCTTCGGGATGTCCGGATAAAAATAACTTTTGCGATCAAACTCACTCTCATGTGCAAGTGTGCCGCCAATCGCAACTCCGACACGCAGAACGTGCTCAACCGCAGCGCGATTTATCACCGGCAAAGATCCTGGGTGCGCGAGGCAGACAGGACATATGTTCACATTTGCCTGCGCCTCGTCAGGATTGTTTGCAGAATCACAAAACATCTTGGTCCGAGTCTTGAGCTCTGCGTGTACCTCAAGACCGATAGTAGGACGATAGGACATGCAAACAGTTTATAGCAGAAAGCAACGCGGGGGAAGCTATTTCTTAGAGTCTATGATTTTAGCAAGCTGATCTGAGAATTTCTTAAGCGCCTCAGGGTCTTCAATCGACACAAGGAGCACTTCCCTACCTGTCTCGCGTGAGAGTAATTGCGCTTTTGCCTCATACTCTTCGGGCGAAACGAGGTCTATTTTAGACAAAACGATAATCTCACGCTTGTCCGATAACCCATGCCCGAACAATTCTATCTCAGTGCGTACTTCCCTATAGGCCGAAAATGGGTCATCTTGGCTTGCCGAGACGAGATGTAGCAGAACACCAGTTCTTTCTACGTGCTTAAGAAATTTTATTCCGAGACCGCGCCCAGACGAGGCTCCCTCGATAAGTCCTGGGATGTCGGCAAGGATACGGCCATAGAACTCTCCGAGGCTCGGCTCGAGTGTTGTAAATGGGTAATCACCTATCTTAGACTTTGCCCTAGTGAGAGCATTCAAGAGGGATGATTTCCCTGCATTTGGGAGCCCAATAAGCCCCGCATCAGCAATAATCTTCAACGAGAACTCAATAGTGCCACCCGACCCATCCCTCCCATTTGTCTGCTGAAAAGGGTTCTGATTTACAGAACTCTTAAAGCGAGCATTGCCAATGCCACCCTTCCCTCCCTTAAAGAGGATAATGCGTTCGTCTTCTTTGGTAATTTCATACTCTTCACCTGTCTCAGCAATGCGCGCAACGGTACCGACAGGCACCAGCAAGCGCATCTCTGCACCATTTGCTCCGTTTTTCATTTCACCTTTTCCCTCTTCTCCGTTTTCTGCATGAAATTTTTTCTCATAGCGATAGCGTGCGAGCGCTGACAAATCACGCATACCGACGAGAACCACATCACCACCCCTTCCCCCATTACCACCACACGGACCTCCGCGAGCACTCTCCTTGGTACGCAACCAACGGATCACTCCATTACCACCTCTACCCGAAGCGACCTGTATCGTTACCTGATCAATGAATGCCATAATATTATGTTACAACGATCTCCCACCCCTCACTAAGAAGAGTCTCGGCTTTTTTATATTTGAGTGTTTGTGTCGCATCGCCCTTCTTAATCGTGACAAGATCGTTGCGCCCATACACATGACCCTTACGGGCTGGAGTCGCACCACCGCCCTCTTCTTGCCCTACAGCTACAAGTGCCGCACGAGTCTTCTCCTCTTCTCTGAGAAGAGCGGCATTATCTACCCCTTGGAGATTTGGCAACGCCTCCTTCACTGCCGCCGCGATACTCCCTTGCAAGAGACGGAATCGTTGGAGTCCTTCTCGACGGTATTCTATAAGAGGATCTCGCTGACCGTAAGCGCGGAGCGACACCGAGCGACGCAGATAATCCATGGTCTCTAGATGCTCTAACCAGAACATGTCAGTAATCTGCAAAAGTAAGTGGCGTAGCATTGGCATAAAGGCATCACCAAGCTCGACTTGCTTCGCCTCATATGCCTCATGTGCGATGGCATCAGACTCGATCAACGTGCCTATGAGATCAGCCACTTCAGTATCACTACCTGTCAACGCCACACGTCGGCGCGCATATACCGCAAGACGTTGTGTATTCATCACATCATCATAGGCAAGCACCTGCTTGCGCGCGTCAAAGTTGAATCCTTCGATACGCTCCTGTGCAGTCTCAAGCGACTTCGTAATCATCCCACTTTCGATCGGTTCATCTTCAGGGATACCGAAGCGACCCATCACTTTCTTCAATGTCTCTGAGGCGAACACGCGCATGAGTTTATCCTCGAGAGAAACATAAAAGCGCGTCTCTCCCGGATCGCCTTGGCGACCGGCACGGCCACGCAACTGATTATCAATGCGGCGTGCGTCGTGCCTCTCAGTACCAATAACGGCGAGCCCTCCTCTCTCGATGACTGCCGCACGTTCGTCGGACGTCGCGAGTATACCCCCAAGCTTAATGTCGACACCGCGACCAGCAAGGTTCGTCGCAACCGTGACACGACCAATCTCTCCCGCTCCAGCGATAATCTCGCCCTCACGTTCATGATTCTTTGCATTCAACACTTCGTGTGGCACAAGAGCTTCTGTGAGATATCGACTAACTGTCTCATTATCTTCAATAGACACCGTCCCGACGAGAACCGGCTGCCCCTTAGCGTGATGCTCCTTTACCGCTGTAGCCACCGCACGATATTTCCCCACAGCAGTTTGAAAGATAAGATCGTTATAATCCTTACGTGCTACCAACTTATTCGTCGGCACCACGACCACCTCAAGCCCATAGACCGTATAAAATTCTTCTTCTGAAGAAAGCGCCGTACCGGTCATACCGGCGAGACGCTTGTACATACGGAAAAGATTCTGAAAAGTCACGGTGGCATAGGTGCGCGTCTCTTCGTGTACGCGAACACCCTCTTTCGCCTCAATCGCTTGATGCAGGCCCTCGGACCAACGACGGCCTGGCTGAAGTCGGCCCGTAAACTCGTCGACGATGACAATCTCATCGTCGCGAACAATGTACTCTTTATCTTTATGGAATAAAGCTTGTGCGCGTACCGCCGTCTCGAGATGGTGCGCATATTTCATTCCTCCCTCGGCATACAGATTCTCAATACCAAGCGCGTCCTCAGCAGAACGGATACCTTCTTCGGTTAGCTGAATCGCTTTCTGCTTTTCATCAATCGTATAGTCCGCTCCCTCGTGGAGGTTGTGCGCGACTCCGGCAAAACGTTCATATAAATTCTGCGAATCACCCGCCGGCCCTGAGATAATGAGAGGGGTACGTGCCTCATCAATCAAAATAGAATCGACTTCGTCGATAATCGCATACTGATGCCCGCGCTGAACGATCTGCGAAGCAGTGTAGGCAGTGTTGTCACGCAAATAATCGAAACCGAGTTCATTGTTCGTCACGTAGGTAATATCAGCGGCGTACGCATCACGCTTCTCTGCTGGACGCAAATAGTCATAAAATACTTTAAAAGAACCTTCAGCGTCGCGGGCCGCATCCTCTTCTTTTTCTACATGCGAAGCGTCATAGCAGTAGGCTCCGC
>JBAQWN010000006.1:0-10981 GCA_049298935.1 Minisyncoccia bacterium | reverse complement strand
TCTGTTGCGTGCTCCCTTACGCCGGACGAAACCGTGGAGATTCAAAAAGAGCTACTTCAGCCAAATAGTAGCCTGTCCTTCGGTATAGATTCTGTCGAGGGGTATGAAAATTTCATGCCAGCGCGCATCTCGAATGCTCTTGGATATATAGGATCTGAAAGTACTGCCGTAGCGAATCCTCTCTTTCTTGAGCGAATACCCTTGGAACAAAAGTTGCAGAAGATTTTGTCTCGAAAGAATGTGCTCAAGGCAATGAATGTGAAATATGTCACAAGTGGTATACCGATCACGGATTCAGATTTGTCGTTGGTGAAGTCTTTGCAGGTTGGTCATTGTAAGAACGCGGTCTACCTATATGAGCTTCATGGGGTGTGGCCGCGATATTTTGTTACGAACAATGTCGCACAGGCCACAAGTACGTCGGATTACGGTGTTGTATTTGACGAGCTCAATCTACATCAAACGCCAGTCGTGTTATTTAATAGCTCAGTCTCAATAGAGAAATCTCCTGCCAAGACGTTTGTCACTGAAGCAATTCCGACATTAGGAGAGCGCGACATGCGATTTGACCACGTTACCTGTACAGCTTCCTGTGCGTTCTTTGTTGGGAACACATTTCTCGATGGGTGGCGGGCAATGGTTGACGGGAATCCTGCTCCAATTTACAGAGTGAACTACACGTATATGGCGCTCGTGCTTGAGCCAGGCGAACATACGATAGTGCTAACCTATCAGTAAGCGCGTGACCGATATGCTGAAAATATATTACCGATTGTTCAAATATCTTGTCTCTGGTGGTTCGGCCGCAGTGGTGAATTTGGGTACGTTGTATGTACTTACTGAATTCGCACACTTCCATTATCTCCTTTCCGCCACGCTTTCTTTCGCGGCGGCTTTCTTTGTGAGCTTCCTCCTTCAGAAGTTTTGGACGTTTAAGAATACTCAAAAGGAGATGATGCATTGGCAAATGGTCGGATTTCTCGGAGTATCGTTGATAAATCTTTTACTGAACACGCTACTTATATATGTATTTGTGGAGTATTTTCACGTGTGGTACTTTGCGGCGGCTATTGTGTCTGGAGGGCTACTCGCGGTGAGCTCTTTTTTTGTCTACAAGCACATCATCTTTGTGGAGATGGAAGAGGGTCATGTGGTGCAGACGCTTTTTGTATGGATGCATCGCAATAGTTTAGTGTCCCTAACACTGGTTGCGCTTGCTCTCGCAATCTCACTGTCCACCTCTCATCTTCTGGAAAGTCCACCGACATGGCTTGATGAGGGTATTATCACGCAGACGGCTATTAACATTTCTCACGATGGTCCGCAGATTGGACTGCAAACGGCACCCGGCCATATCGTTTCTGCTGGGTACGTAAGCACGTCGTATCCTGTTACGTATCCCATAGCGATCAGCTTTATTCTTTTTGGAGTCGGGCTCATGCAGGCGCGAATAGTAATGGTGTTGTTCGTGATCGGTTTTGTTCTCGCAGTATACTTTTTTCTCAAAAAAGAGATGACCCCATGGCAAGCTCTTGCAGGGCTCTTTCTTATCGCGAGTTTTGCTCCGCTTTATGGGAATGGAAAAAATGTGCTCGGTGAAGTCCCGGGTCTCTTCTTGTTGATGCTGTTTTTGCTTTGGATAAAAAAAATAGAAATGCGCGAGACGACGTCTCTAGATTTTATGGGGGCAAGTCTCGTTCTTGGTCTTGCTGTGGTGACAAAACCGATTTTTCTACTTCTATTGCCTGTCGTTGGTATAGTTTTCTTATTCTCTCTACGATTATGTACGGTGCAGAAAGTTGCGGCAGGAATAGTCGGATTCGCGGCGCCTGTGTGGCTGTGGCTCGTTGTGCAGTTTAATGGAGAAACTTTCAGAGAGACGTTTGCTATCTATGCGAATCCGCACAGCAATGACCTCGCTTCCTCGATTGTTCACAATGCTCTTGGATTTATAATCCAGCCACAGCCGTTCTACGCGGCTCTTCTTCTTGGTGTATGGATGCTTTCGTTTGGCATACGGCTCTGGACGAGGCAAGCGATTTCGCGCGCTGAATACATTGCAATAGGTTTTGCAGTATTGGTGTATGTTGCGTATTTGCGCGGAGCCACATATTACCGTTATTTCTTCCTCGGCGAAGTATTTGCGCTTATGTATCTGCCTAGAGCGATTGGAGCATTATGGCCTAAGAAAATTCCAATATATGTTCTGACGATATTGCTCTCGCTTCTCATTCTGTTTCAAACATACCAATCGTTCTTTGCTTCATGGGTAGCCGAACATTATTCATCACATCGTTCTCAAGAGTTGAATGCTCTTGTAACTGAACTTGGCACAAAATCAGTCTTTATATATCAAGCGCCTGAGGCAGTAGTTTTCTTGCCAACGAGAAATTATTATCAGTATCTAAATATCCTGCACGTGGCTATTATAGGAGAGGAGAATCTCGCGCTCATATCGAATGGGGTATTTGACGCGGTACTTATATCGCGAGAGAGCGAAACGCAGATCGATCTTTCAAGATACTCACTGATACGTACACGAGATCGCTACTCTTTGTGGTATAAGAAGTAGAATGCAAAAAACCATTATCCTCATACCGACATATAATGAGCGGGAAAATGTAGAGCTTCTCATTCCCGAAATATTTGCATTGCATGCGGACGTGCACGTACTAATCATTGACGACAGTTCTCCAGATGGGACTGGAGAGTTTGTTCGCTCTCTTATGAAGAGTTATCCAAATCTCTCGATGCTCTCGCGGCCAGGGAAGCAGGGTCTTGGCGAAGCCTATAAAGCCGGTATGACGCAGGTGTTGAAGGATCCAGATGTGACGGCGATTATGACCATGGACGCTGACGGGTCTCATGCAGCAGAATATATTGCTGATCTCAGAAAGGCGGGCGAAACAAACGACATGGTCATTGGCTCTCGATATACTCGAGGAGGAGGTATTGAAAATTGGGAACGATGGCGCTATTTCTTGTCGCGATGGGGAAATTTTTATGCACGAACGATTACGGGATTGCCGATACGAGATATGACTGCCGGCTTTATGCATATTCGCGCTGATGTCTTGAGAAAGATAGATTTCCTCGCCATGCGAGCTTCAGGGTATGCATTCTTAATGGAACTCAAGTTCCGTATCGCGCGTACTCTGCAAGGGAGTGTTGTGGAGGTGCCTATCATGTTTAAATCGCGTCGAGGAGGGGAGTCAAAAATATCCAATCATATTATTCGCGAAGGACTCAAGACTCCATGGCTGATACGATTCAAACGATAGTCTGCGCCTTCTGCGAGGGAAATCATCACCGATTCTTTTGCAGAAAAGACGGTTTTTCTCTCTACCGTTGTGTTGGTTGCGGGCATGGAGTTGTTTGGCCACTACCATCAGATGTGTCAGAAATCTACACCAAAGATTACTTTACGGGGGCGAAGAGCGGCTTTGGATATGTTGATTACGATCGGGATAAAGAGCCTATGCGCACACTCCTGAATCAAAGCATTTTTCAAATAGAGAGTTTTTTGGGAGTAATGCATGCACCGAAAAAGGGAAAGATACTTGATGTGGGTGCCGCGACGGGATTTTTTCTCGATATCGCTCGCGAACGCGGATGGGATGTCCACGGGGTTGAGGTTTCTGATTTTGCAGCGAGCATCGCTCGAGATAAAGGCATCGCCATGACGACAGGAACACTCGCTGATTTGCAGGATGCGCAGGAGAGTTTTGTTGCGGTTACATTGTGGGACGTGATCGAGCATGTACAGAATCCTCTTGAAGAATTGCGTCGCGCAGCAGGGCTGCTCGCTCCCGGAGGAGTGCTTCTTATGACGACTCCTGGCTTAAGTAGTTTGTATGCGCGCTTCCTGGGGAAGCGTTGGCACCTTATTGTCCCGCCGGAGCATCTACATTACTTTACGCGCAGGAGTATGCGGCTATTGCTAAAGAAAGCGGGGTTGGAAGTGCTGGATATTTCAGGGCCTTCAAAATCGTTTACGCTCTCATACATCTTTCAGACTCTCGCGCGTTGGCAGGGGCCATTAGTGTGGGGGAAGGTCGCGCAGTTTCTAAAGAATCGTCCGATGATAGGAGGGCTTTCTATACCAGTCCCGTTGCGCGATAATATGTTGGTACTCGCACGCAAGATATAGTCATGCATATTTTCCAGCCAGATCGATACTTACTTCGCAAACAAATGGGTGCCATGTCTGAATTTGTTGTTGGGAGCACGCTCGATATTGGTGCGGGGGAGTGTAATCGGTACGGCGATCTGTTCAGGGGGGTGGATGAGTATGTAACGATGGATATTGAGCCCGGACCAAACGTATCTATCGTTGGAAGTATTGAAGATATCCCCGCTGACGCTGAGAGTTTTGATACGGTAGTGTGCACACAAGTGCTTGAACATGTACCGCATCCGACACGTGCTGTACAAGAGATGCACCGTGTGCTTAAGCGTGGCGGGCATGTGGTTATCACGGTGCCTCAAATGAATGAGCTACATGAAGAGCCTCGCGACTTTTTTCGGTATACCTCTTTCGGATTAGAACGTTTGTTTGAGGACGCTGGTTTTGTGGTGGTGAAGAAAATTCAGCGAGGAGGATTTTTTTCCACATGCGCGCAAATGCATATTCGATATTGCATCGACCGTTTTCATTTGTATGCCCATCCCTGGGTAGGTAGAATAGCGGGGAGCATAATCAGTGTCTATGGTCGTTGTATGATTGGGCTCGACTCGCTTGATAGGTCGTCGAGTAATCGCAAACATGCCATCGGCTGGGGGTATGTGTTTCAGAAGCCACAACCATGAAGATTGTCGTACTGCAAGATGATTTTCCGCCGCAAGTGAAAGGCGGAGCGGGTATCGTCGCCGCATCGTTCGTGAATGAGCTCGCGATACGCGGCCACGAGCTGACCGTCATTACTGCCGTTCAAGATCGCGCTCAAGTGGGATCTTTTCTAGAAGGGAGTGTTCGCGTCGAGCGCATCTATTCACGTTATGCAGCGCGCTGGCGCTCATGGCTGAGCTTGTATAACCCAGCGACCGTGCCGGAGATACGGCGTATCCTTGCTGAAGTGAAACCAGAGGTTGTGCACGCGCACAATATCCACTACCACCTCTCCTATTGGTCATTGCGCCTTGCGCGAGAAAGCGGCGCGCGCGTGTTCCTCACGGCGCATGACGTCATGCTCTTTCATTATGGCAAGCTCTACAGTTTCGCTGGATCAAACGATTTGGCGGCGCGGCAGTATCACGTGAGCGCATGGCAACAATTACGCACCTATCGTTTTTGGTACAACCCTCTCCGTAATGTTGTTATCCGGAGGCTTCTGAGAAACGTGGGCAAGATATTTGCCGTAAGTGCGGCGCTCAAGGATGCTCTTGTACAAAATGGCATTACCAATGTCGAGGTGATCCATAATGGGATAAAGGCAGAGGAGTGGTGTATGTCACCGGAGCGCACGGAAGCGTTTGTCCAGAAGTATGGGATCGAGGGGAAGAAGGTCATCTTATTTGGCGGGCGCATCAGCGGTTCAAAAGGCGGTTATGTCATGCTCACCGCATTGCGCGACGTCGTGCAGGCCGAGTCGTTGGCCGTATTGCTTCTTCTCGGTACGCGCGATGCGTATGTCGAGGAGCTTAAGCAACAAGCAGAGGTGTTGGGTATTGGCGATCATGTAGTCTCGACTGGCTGGCTCTCGGGCGATGAACTGCATGCGGCCTACCATTCGGCGACAGTAGTCGTCATGCCGTCCGTATATCTGGAGCCGTTCGGCATGATTGCACTTGAAGCGATGGCCTGCAGCAAGCCGGTTGTCGGCTCATGTTTTGGCGGTATTCCAGAAATGATTGTTGACGGGGAGACAGGGTATGTGGTTGACCCCCGCGATACGGAACTCTTCGCTCGCAGAATAATAGACGTGCTGTCTGATAAGGCGTTGCAGTATGTTTTGGGACAAAAGGCACTCGAACGTGTTGGTGTTTATTTCTCGCTTGAGAAGCAAGTGTTGGAAGTGTTGAAGTGGTATAAGTCGTGACACTAACGTTCTGCTTTATATACCAATATTGTTGCTAAGATGGTTGAAAGAAGAAGTGCTCCTATTTGTCCGCTGATAAGGCCCCAGAGTTGGAAGTAGAACATGCCGATGAGCGGGAAACATATTTGAAAAATCGAACTGACAATACTTAAGACATACAGACTATGGGTGCGTTTAAGAGCGGTGAGCGCAGTGGTGGGTAAGAAGTATGACGCACTCACTACGAAACCGACTGCGTAGAGTGTCGAGTAGGGGACGGCTGATAGATACGCGGGGAAGAACAGGGTGAAGAATAGTGGTGCGATACTAATATAGAACACGGCGAGCACTAATCCTGCCGAAGCGGCCACTAGCATTTTATGTATCAGTTGTGCGCGTATCTCGTGTGCCGTCCGTTCGGAAAAACGTGCGAGTGTGGCACTCCCTAAGAATTTAAAACATATATTGGAAAGTCGGTCGGGCAATGCGCTTGCAAAGCTGAACGTGGCGAGGGCGACTGGGCCGAGGAAGTGAAAGGCAAAGATAGATCCCACTTGGCCGGCTACCGAACCGAGAACGCCCAGAGCGCTCAAGTGCATGCCATAGGAGAGGGCGCTTGGATCGACCGAATCATTTGGCTTTTCTCTGGTCAGTACGACGTGGTAAATGGTGTATAGCACAATTACCTGTACCGAAAGATTTGTCGCGAGGAGGAGGAGAGGGTCTGTGGAAAGTGTCGCCACGCCTGCAAGGGCGACATAATATATAAGGTTGAATACGGTGCCATATGCGGTTGCACTGCGGAAATTCTTCCTTCCAATAAATAGTGCGCCGTAACTATTGTAGGCATACAGCATGGGTGTGCCAATACCGATAATGAGCAATCCACTCGCGAGTAACATATTTCCCGCGATGAAATAATAGAGCGCGCCAATGAGCGCGCCGAGGAAGGGGATGATCCCATAGCGTAATTGTATGCGTACTGATGCGCGGAGCGTTCCTTCGTGCCCTTGTGCCACTGCCCGCGCTACCGCTGTATTCATCCCAGTGAGGGTAAAGGCGGTTGCGATTGAAAACAGCGATAACAAATACTGGTAGGTTCCGTACGTTTCTTTGGGGAGGAAATGCGCGTAGACAACATACAAGCCGAACGAGAATCCGGCGATAATCAGCGCATTAAGATTGCTCCAAAATCCTGCCTGTACAAGGTAGGTGATATCAGTCTTCAAGAATCCTTCACTCCAGCGCGTGAGCGTTAAAAGAATGTCGCGTGCGCGTGTCTGCATAATAGGTCTCATAGTACTACAGTCTCTATTACAACAGCGGAAAGGAAGGAAATGTTACGTGCGCATGCTACATTTTCAACATATGGAATCTGAAGATATAGCGCTTGCGCACAAGGAGGAGAGCTCTGCCCTTCGGTATGGGTTTATGAGCCTTCTCGTTTTTGGCTCGGTTATGGGCACGTGGTATGCGTTCCCGATGTTGAACGTGGTGAGCGACGAGATGTATTTTGTCGGTGGAGTATTGCGAGCGATGCAGAATCACACGCTCATACCTCTTTTATACGACGTGCCATACGGGACGCTGACATTCTATTTAAACTACATATGGCAGATTCCATTTTTACTCATCCTCTTGGCACTAAACTCAGGTCACGTGTCGGGAGTCTATACCCAACTCATCGTGCATCCGGAATATGGCTATCTCGTTACTCGCCTTGTGAGCGCTGGTATTGCTATAGGGTTTGCTTTCTGGTTTGAGCGCTTTTTACGTCGGGAAGGCATACCGATGGTTCAGAGGTTCGCCGTTCTTTCAGTTCCATTTATGACGATAATGCCAGCAACGATATTGCATACAGGGAAAGTGTGGGTGCTTTCTTCGATACTCGTTATGATGTCGCTGTGTTTACTGTATCGCTCGATTCGACGCAATAGGAAAGAGGACCAGCGAGCGTCGCTACGCGACGCTCGCATGAGTATTGTGTTGGCTGCTCTTGCATTTGCAAACTTTCCCCTCGCAGGCATATTTCTCATCACTCTGCCGATACTGCTCATTGTTTTTCGAAAAGATACGGCAGGAATAGTGCAAGTTCTAGTGGGAACAGTGTGGGGAGTGGTGCTTGTGGCGCTTGTGGCTGCACTCAATTTTAAAAACATTATTTTCCAAATAACCGACGTTTTCACTCACTACCATCCGGTCGGAGTAGCAGCAGCACAGTCGGTCGGGATGCACATCAGTACCTTTTTCTCCTTAATACTTCATGTGAAGCAAGTCGCCTTTCTTTTTCCTCTAACGCTCATTTTGATTGTATACGCACTCATGCGAAATGCGGTACAGAATCGACTTCTCTTTTTTCTTTCCGCGGGGTACGCCATCCTCTATTTTAGCGTCATCGTGGTGCTCGTTACGTGGTCGAGTGACAGTGCGGGATATCTACGCTATCTTTTCCCTCTCGCGTTTTTCTTTTCAGGGATGGTTGCGTCGCTCGATTTTAAGAAACTGCATTGGGTTCTGTATATTTTTTGCACGGTGCAGGTGGTTGTGTACGGATACACACTCTATCTTCTGAGTGCTCCGACCACGTTCAATGTCGCGGCAGCATATGTAACGCAGACATATCACGACGAAGATCGTATGCTCATCTATAATAATCTCGGAGATCTCGATCTTCCTCGAAATACTCGGAGCGCGTTCCTCACGCAGGAGAAGTTTTGCGCCAGCAAGTGCCAGTACTACCGTTCCGCTACAACCACAAACACTTTTTCTCCGACTGTTGTTGGGGAGCAGAGTGATTGGTCAGAGATTCACTTAAAAGATTTCTCTTCGTTTGTATGGATCAACGATCGTGCATTGACGAACATCTGTGCCGGAGAGCCGGTCGCGATTTTTACCGGTGGAACAGCAGATGAACACTTCGCAAGTATTGATTACAATTTTGGTAATTATCTTGTACCGCGACTTTGGCATCTGCCACGACTCGGGAAAAATATTTACCTCTATCACGCTTCTTCTCGATGCATTGAAGAGCTACATCAATCTTCTCAGTGAGACTGATTAATCACCGGTAAGTTTCTTGTTGGTCATTCGTCCTATATACTAGGGGCTAGTAGAGTTATTAATTCAATACATTAACCATATGAAGCAGTATCTATATAAGGCAGGGGCTGTGGTACTCGCGCTCGCCATGAGCGGGGTGCCGGCTATCGTAGCGGCAGAAAGTAATCAGGGAGATGGCAGTATCGCCCAGACACAAGAGTCTATTCGCGAACAGCAGAAGCAGTCCGCAGAAGTCTCACGTGAGCAAGGAAAGCAGGATGCAGAGGTTTCTCGCGAACAACAGAAACAATTGCTAGAAACGTCGAGCTCAACACGTCCTCAGATCAAGGGTGGGGATGTGGATAAACAAGAAATTGGTCTTGAAGATGATACCGATGTCGCATTCTCATTTGGTGATTTGAAACAGAAGATCGAGAAGCGTATGCGCGAGCTCAATAATGAAGAGGCGAGCTCGACACCAGATCGCAAAGACATCATGAAGAATGCAAATGAAGTGCGTCTCGCCGTACACTCATTGCTCGCCTCAAAGGATCTTCTTGGCGGTATCGGTCAGCAAGTATCAGAGATCGCAAGGGAGATAAATCACTCGGTCGCGACGACTACCGATGCTGAAGTGAAGATACACTCTCGCGGATTCTTTACTCACCTTTTCTTCGGTGGTGATAAGACGTCAGCAGAGGTAATCACAAAAGAGGCTGAACAGAATCAGGTTCGCATCGACAGTCTTACGGCACTTCTCGCGCAGGCGAATGTTCCCGCAGATATTCAGGCTATCTTGAGTGCTCAGATTACGGCACTTAAGGACGCACAGGCTCGCCTTCAAGAAGTCGCTCAGGCAGAGCAGAAGGCGTGGGGGCTCTTTAGCTGGAGGTTCTAAACCCTTTCACCGGCAGACCGAAAAAAGAAAGCGCTCAGGCCGCTAGGCCGATTCAACATTCTTTTTTCGATCTGCCGGTTTTCGGGTATACCTCTTGTGTATGGGCATTATGGTATAGTTTAGCCATTATGGAGTCTGGAGATGTTGCAAAAACTATTGCTCGTTGGATAGCGCTCGGGGCGCTGTTCCTTATTCCCCTTACGCCGCTTCTCGTAGCAAATACCTACTTCTTTCCTTTTATCACGGGCAAGGCATTTTTCTTCCGTATCCTTGTCGAGATTGCCGTGTGTGCGTGTGGCGTACTTGCCGCTCTTGATAAGGAGTATCGTCCCCGTTTCTCGTGGATCGGTTTCGTGGTTGTCGCTTTTGTTGGGTGGATGTTTGTCGCCGACCTCTTCGCGATAAATGTCATGAAGGCGTTTTGGAGCAATTTTGAACGTATGGAGGGTTGGGTCTTGCTCGCGCATCTCCTCGGCTTCTTTATAGCGGCTGGTGCAGTGCTACGAGTGGAGAAGAAGTGGCGCGCATGGTTCCTCACCTCTCTCGCGGTGTCGCTTGTCATCTCCTGTTACGCACTTTTACAACTCGCTGGCTCGCTCGCTATTCATCAAGGGTCATCGCGCGTTGATGCGACTCTTGGTAATTCAGCCTACGTTGCCATTTATTTTCTTTTTAATGTGTTCATTGCGCTCTGGCTCGCCCTTACCGAGAAATACTCATGGCTCAAATGGTCGCTCATCGCTCTTGCTGTCTTAGAGTCAGTACTCATCTTCTTTACTGAAACGCGAGGTGCGATGTTAGGGCTTGTTGGTGCACTTACACTTTCTGCATTTCTTACGGCAGTGACGGCGGGGAAGAGTGCTCGTCGTATGGCAACGGGCGCTCTTGTTTGTATCGTGATTCTCGTCGGTGGTTTCTATCTCGTACGCAACTCATCATTTGTGCAGAGCAATCATGTTCTTCAGCGTGTTGCTACCATCTCGATTGCTGATGGGAAGACTCGATTCGCTATTTGGAACATAGCGTA
>JBAQWN010000005.1:0-13701 GCA_049298935.1 Minisyncoccia bacterium | reverse complement strand
TCGTTATACACCGTCATGGCGGGAAATATTGAGAAAACTCGGTAAGGTGATGGATTGTCTTTCTGTCGAGAAAAAATAGCAAAGGCCGTCTGCGGAGGGCTCGAAATTCCGGATGACGCAACGCTCGGATAATAGATCGCATATACCGATGCAAAATTCAGACCCGCAACACCCACAACGATGAGACTTACGTATGCGAGAGGACTGTATTTTTGGAATCTGAAGAAGACTAGCGCGAGCATTATGAACAATAGCGCAAAAAGTATTTGCGGGTCATAGAGAGAGAACTGATCCAGAATCTGATGAAGGTAAGTGTTGATGACGGCTAGATAATGCGACACGGGTAATTGAGTGGTATGTGCATATGTATGTTCAAGAAAATATTGGTCCAGCCGAGTTTCAATAGCCGTAAAATAAAAAGCGCGCACCAGCGAAAATAAAACGATTGTCGGAAGTGCTACGTATACAAAGATATAAGCAACTATTCGTACGACACGAAGACGGTAGAACGCCACAGTGTTCCATTGTGCATAGATGTACTCAAACCCGATACCAACCACCATCGCTTCGGCAAAACCGCCAACGAACATGATGCGCGGTGCTTCCCGAAACGCATTCCAGAATGGTAGATAATGCAGAGCGATCGCTACCGGAGAGTAGCGGATCGACGCGAGCAGGCAGAATACGAACGTCCATACATAGAGCGCGGCGTACCGGTTTTCCAATTCTTTATACGAAAAAAGCGCGATGGCGAGAATAAGAAACGGCAGTACGCCCAAGTAGAGATTGGGTGAAGCGACCGACAAGAAACTGACATTCCAGAAAGGCGATAGGTAATGTATAAAATCCCAGGGCATAAATCCGCTCCCCGCGTATTCGACAAGCGAGACGCCGCCCGACCGAAGGGTCTCGTGCTGAAACGAAAGTATGGATCCAATCACAGGAAGACCAATAAATGCTGATATTACATAAGGTATGCCGAGCGAGAGCACAGTAACCTGCCAATTTTTGTTGCCATACCTGTGAATGCGCACAAGCGCATAGACAAAGAAAAACGTGTGTATGTATACAACAAACTGCACATGAGCGGAAAGCCACCCGAACCCAAGAAGCAGTCCGACACCTCCCAATAATCCAACACGAGCGAAGCGCTCCTTGCTTATCGCAAGCTCAAAAAGATACAGTGTTGCCGGCAGAATGAAATAGTACCCAGTATTGATTGTGCTCGAAGCCCACAGCGCTACCTGTCCCGAGAACATAAACGTCATTGCCGCGAGGATGGCGGCAGGCCTGCTCAAACCAATGATGCGCGCATACAGATAGGAGAAACCGTACGTCAGTAACAAATTCCCTATCGTTAATATCACATAGGCGTGTGTGGCGGAAAAACGAGAAAACAACATGGCTGCGACTGTGTTGAACCATGCCGAGCCTGTCGATACAAAAAGAGGAAACCCAGAAAGAATGCCCTGCATGATCAACTGGCCGCCAGCACCACGATATGCCAGATATGGCAGAAGATTCAGAATGATATCGTTGTTGAAAAAGAATCGATCAAAAAATATCATGTCGCGCATGACAAATGCGAGAACAGCGATTGGCATTAAAAATAAAAAGGTGGTCATCGCACGTCCGACAAACCACTCCGTTATACTTGAAAATGCTCTCCTGTGAAAGAAGGTCATGGTAGAATATGCTTCATTTCTGCGCAACGACCCATGTATACTGCAACCTTCCGGCGAGGACGACAAGCAGACTCAGTCCGCGACGCACGAGCACACGAAGCCAGGTATCATCTGCTGACGCTTTCTCATGAACGTGCACGCCTGCCGCCACAGTACCTCGCTTAGTCAAAGCCTCTGAAGGATTTCGTTTTGAAAACCCGAGACGGAACAGTGATTCTCGTATGGGCAAATTATATTGGTCAAAATCTCTCTTGCCTGATGCAACTACGCGAAACCCTACTTTCTCCAATAATGCACGTACTGTCGTTTCAGAAAAATACCACAAATGTTCTGGGTAGATGAGTGGGTCTTTATACCGACGGAGCCGGTACACCGGAGAGTCGATATTTGGCGTCTCGACAATTAGGAACCCACAAGAAGGCAGGGCGTCATATACGCGCTTAAGTTCAACCTCGGGATGTTCCAAGTGTTCGATTACATGGAAAAGCGATACAACCCGTACCGGCTCATATTCCGTAACTACTGTTATGTCTTCAATGGTGTGGCCCACGATAGTAACCCCGTGTCGTATCGCTTTTTTGCGGCACTCCTCACTCGGCTCTATCCCAACGCCACTCCCTCCGCACAACTTCAACGCCTCTAGGAAAATACCCTCGCCCGTACCAATATCACACCAAGCTGAGAGAGGTACAAATCGAGAGAAAAGTCTGATTCTATTCTTTGAATTACGGAAACGTGCCGCTCGTTTTTCAGGAATATCGGCAGGATTGAGAGCCTCGTAATATGAAACTGGTCTGTCAAATGTCGTTCGGCGTATCAAACCACAATGGGTACACCGGACCAAAGGTATTTCGTTAAGTACGAGGTTTTCTTGATTTGTTCCATGACAGAGGACACAGCGATTTTCCATATGGGCTAGATCTTAATAACCATACACTGCCCGCTCGGCAGATAAAACGGTTTTTCTTTTTTCTGCATGAAGAACTCATCAACGGCTTTCTTTGCCCCTGGGCAAGAGATAAAGCCATAATCATCAAACATGACGATGCCGCCCGACACCATTCGCGGATAGAGAAATTCGCAACAATCAAGCACTGATTGGTAAATATCAACATCTACGTGAACAAATGAGAAGGTACTATCTTTCAAGTATCCACCTGTCTGCGGGAAAAACCCTTTCGTTAACTTAACTCCCTGAAAATCTTTTAGGTATTCAGACACCATCTCGAATGAGGTGTCCGAAAAATCACCCTCTCTATGGATGTCCAGTTCCGCTGAAGTTGTTGGCATACCGCCGAACGTATCAAAGAGGTGAATGTTTTTACGCACGTCATACTTCTTGTTTATGAGAGAAAAAAACTTCGCCGTCCCTCCACGGTACACGCCGACCTCAACAACATCCCCCGAGAGGGATGCCGTGTGCAAAAACGCTTGATACAACATGAACATCCTGACTTTATCGACAACAGTATGATCACGTACCAGATTATACGTGTGCACAAACTCAAATTCGGTATCCCATGCATGTATCGGATTAGGAATCGCACTTGGTCTCTGTCTTAATTCAATGCCGAGGGGCGTAAGAATACCCTTCACAAACATTTTTATCATGCTTCTCATAAAATATTGGTTAGAGTAATGAATCAATCGCAGTAATGACATCCTCTATGGTGATTGATTCTGTTTGTCGTATCGCCTCTTCTTCACTATACCTTCTTGCGTTTAAAACAAAAAGCTCTGGTCCTGTGCGATGTTTTGGCACCACCACTAGATTCCGTGAACCAATAGGAGGTTGCTCGCGCTCGTCAATGGGTCCAGTAATATCAACAGTTGCCACCCCAAACGCCTCGGCGATATAAAGAGGTCCCGTATCCACACTGACAAAGAGTGCCGCTTGAGAAATAAGAGCCTTGAGTGCGTCTATTGAAAAAAGATTCACTCCATTCACCACGAGAGAGTGGGGTGAAGATAATTCTGCAAACATCTCATCTACTTCTTCTCTATCGCGCGAACTGCCGATCACCACTACCGGCATTGATTTCGAAACGAGATATTCTGCAACACGTGCGAAACGTTCTGCGGGCCACTTTTTAACCTTATTGCCAGCTGATGGAGAAATAATTGCGAATCGCCTTTTGATTAACCCGTGCTCAGTGAGAAATGTCACCACCTCCTCTTTGGCCTCTGGAGAATACGCGAGGTGTTTTGTCGTATCTTCGCTGTGGATACCTAATGGCTCCAAAAGACGCAGATATTCTCGAGGTGCATACTGCCCCATTGTGTGCGACGCAGATAGTACGAGCGTGCGAATGAGCTTATAAGACTTCGTCTCTAAAGGACTCCACCCGCCATGCACTTTCGGCGCGACGATACTTGGTATACCGCTCAAATACAAAGCCGAGAGCGCTTTAAAATTAGGTGTCGTTAGGCATGCGAAATCAATGTGTAACTTCGCAAGCTCCTTGGCAAGCAGGCGGACGTCATTCTTCCACACCACATATCCAGAAACGTCCGGATTATATCGGACGACCTCTTCGTTTGTCGCATCTCCGACAACAAATACCTCGGCCTGTGGGAACATATTTTTTATAGCTCGAAACATTGGAGTGGTACAGACCATATCCCCCATCTTCGCGGTTTGTACCACCGCTACGCGTAACACATTCACTGGCTTTTTATTCGCGCGACCGACAAGAAGCGCGCGCGCAAAACACCTCCCGAGAAGGAGGATTGTTTCCAAGTACATTCGCAATTGTTTCATACTAGTTGCGCGTTATGTCTGTGCCGGCAATTTCTTTAAAAGATACAGCCGTTCGTGACAAAGATTCGGCACCACGAGACCCAACACTTCTACGACTGGCTGGAGCAGGCGCGCAAGAACAGGAATTCTCCATAACAACGGAACGTACAGACCATACGGACGCGACAGTATGATGCTAAAGCGCTCGCACAACATTCTTTCATACTCATGATATGGGCGCAGGACACTGTTGTCGCCAGAGGCGCCGCGCGCGAGCCGTGAGGCAATAGATGTCCTCCCTCCAAAACTGCAAAGCAGATACCCTCCCTCCACGAGCTGATCGGCAAGTACTTTTATCTCTCCTCTAGTATCAAGTGCGAGTGCCGCCACCCCTATCTCAAGCACCACATTAAACGTGTTGATTGGCGACAATTCATTACGCACGATGTACGTAATCGAGAGCGTGCGAGTGAGTGATTGCGCAACGCCCACCATCGACTTAGATAGATCTACCCCGAGCATCGTATGAAACGCTCCTGGATACAAATCTTCTATTGAACGCAAGAGTATGCCGTCGGCACACCCAACCTCAAGAAGAGTGCGCGGCGCAGGCGTTTCTTCAATTACCTTTTTTAAGAAAGTCAGCACCAAATCGCGCCGGTGCGTAAATAAAAAGTGAACATAGTTTTGCGCAACGCTCGGATAGCGTTTCTCTGAATACACTCTGGCTTCTTCGTCATAATAATCATCCTTTCGTGTACTCATACTGGTTGATTGGTTTGTAAAAACGATAAAATTTTCATAGCGCGCGCCTTCCATGTGTACTGCTCAACTTCCCGACGTGCGCCTTGCGCGCGACGGGACGCTTCGGCAAGACTCTGTAATGCTTCGATTATACCTCGCATGAGCGATTGCGGATTATCAGCTTCTACAAAAAAAGCAGTGTCGTCAGTGACAACTTCTCGAAGCGACGGCAAGTCTGACGCCACGATTGGTTTCCCCGATGCCATATAGGTAAAGAGCTTCAAAGGCGAGGTGAATCGCACTGACGTTACATCAAGCGCGGTATTTGGCAATACAAGCACGTCAGCAGCCGCTTCATTATCGGCTATCTGCGTGTAGGGATGATAACCAAGAAACAACACCTGAGGATACATGCTCCGTAAACGCTCTATCTGCCTTGTTTCGCCCCCTATCACCACAACCTGTATATCTTGCGGCAAAAGTACCGATGCCTGTAGGAGCGTTTCTACCCCTTTCCACCCATCCAAGCGCCCGATGTACATAGCGATTTTTTTATCCTGAGACAATCCGAGCCGCGTGCGCGCCTCCGTTCTTGATTCGGTATGCACAAAGGAATCTAGATCGACCCCGTCGTGCGCAACAACTATTTTGTTCTGATCAACCCCGTGCTGTATATAGAAATCTTTGAGCCCCTGCGATATGACCACAATCGTTTTCACACGCCTCACCAGCATACGTGCGAAAAAATTCCATGATCCCGTATGCGACTCCCACACAATTCTGTTTCTGCAAAAAAAACTTATGGCGCACAGTACCATTTCATCACGACCGTACAGAAACGCCCCCCGCCGCAGATTTCGAAGAACGCCAAGCGCAAAGGTAAATGATTGGAGCCTGAACCCCCACACCCCCCACGACACTGCGTCGAGTGACCATGCGCGCACGAGCGGAAAGGGCGTTACTATCCCATAGTAGCGAAGTGGGTCTTCCGTAATATTGCTCTTTCGGTTTGAAACGATGAGCCGCACATCGGTTCCCGCCTGAGTAAACGCCTCGCACATTTTTAATATCTGCACGCCGTGAGCCTTTTCGGTCGGGAGGCGGATATTCGCAATGTAGTCAATCTTTAGCGAATTCGTAACTGGCTGGAAATCCATACTTACTACTATACAAGACAAAAAAACAAATCGGAGCGAAAGTCTGGCGCACTTTTCTACCTTTTGTGGTATAACCATGCTATGAAGAATACTCATTCTGCTTCTGCAAAAGTTTCTACAAAAATCTCTGTTGTTATCCCCCTCTACAATGAAAGCGAAAATGTCGAGCTGTTATGGGAAGAGCTCGCCACGGTACTTGATTCGTTTCCCGAAAGCGAAGCTATCTTTGTCGATGACGGATCCCGGGACGACAGCGCCGAAAAACTTCGTCACATTGCAAGCAAAGACAGACGGGTCAAGGTACTGCTTTTTGCGAACAACTCTGGCCAAACGGCGGCGATGGGCGCCGGTGTCGACTATGCGACAGGAGACATCATTCTCTTTATGGACGGTGACCGACAAAACGATCCTGCCGATATCCCGCGCCTACTTGCGAAATTAGACGAGGGCTTCGATGTCGTTTCTGGCTGGAGACTGAAGCGCCAGGACGACTTCTTGCGCAGCGCACTCTCACGTATGGCAAACCGCGTTGTAGCCATGACCACAAGGGTCAGTCTTCATGACACCGGATGTTCATTAAAAGCATTTCGCGCACCGTTTGTACGCCGTATCGAATTCATCGGCGAAGTGCACCGCCTGCTCCCCGTATATGCAAAGTGGCAAGGCGCGCGCATCACCGAAATACCCGTCAATCATCGTCCGCGCGTCGCTGGAATATCCAAGTATGGCTTCTCACGCATTATAAAAATACTACTAGATTTGTTACTCGCCCAATTCACCGTCCGATGGCGCCGCCGACCAATGTACTTCTTCGGTATGCTCGCGGCGATGTCGTTTGGTCTTGGATTTCTTTCACTTGTATGGGCACTCGTTCTGAAATTTTGGTCCGGCACCACACTTATTCAGACCCCCTTGCCACTTTTCGCCGCAATGCTCGTTATTCTCACTATGCAAATGCTCTCGATGGGTATTGTCGCCGACCTCTTGATGCGCATGAACGACCGCAAACCCTATACCGTGCAAGAATCTATCGGTTTCTAATTCAATAAAAAGAGCTACACTTGAGCGTATATGTGTGGCATCGCCGGATTCATAGGAAAAGGAAACGAAGAAATTCTTCGTACGATGATTGCCGCCATTCGCCAACGCGGTCCTGACGACACCGGAGTGTGGCAAACAGGCCCTGTTGCGCTCGCTCACGCGCGACTCGCAATTATTGATCTCTCTCCTGGTGGACATCAGCCCATGCACGACGCATCTGGGAGTTACACTCTTGTCTTTAATGGTGAGATATATAATTTTGCCGAACTGAGAAAAGAGCTTGCGCCATACCCTTTCAAGACTCAGAGTGACACCGAGGTGATTCTCGCCGCATATGCTCGCTGGGGAGTCGAAGCGTTTAAAAAAATGAGTGGAATGTTCGCGCTCGCAATCTGGGACGCACACGAAAGAGAGCTCATACTCGTGCGCGATCGGCTTGGTAAGAAGCCCCTTTACTGGAGTCTTCATAATGACCTCTTCCTTTTTGGCTCCGAGCTGAAAGCTCTCAGAGCGCACCCTGACTGTCCCCGCACGATTGACCACCGATCGCTCTCGCACTTTCTCGCTCGCGAATATGTACCGACCCCTCGCACAATATATACCTATATCCACAAACTGCCGCCCGGTACTTTCTTGCGCTTTAAGGATAGCTCTACTCATGTCGAATCATTTTGGAATCCCGATATAAAACCAACCATTATGAGTGAAGCAGACGCTCTCATACGTTTTGACGAACTACTACAACACGCAACCAACGAGAGAATGATCTCGGACGTACCTCTCGGAGTCTTTCTCTCTGGCGGTATCGATAGTTCAACCGTCGCGTACTATGCGACAAAAGCAACGACGCAGAAAGTGAAGACATTTTCTATTGGATTTAACGAAAAAAGTTTTGACGAATCCTCACAGGCGCGGCTAGTAGCAAAACATCTTAGCACCGAACATCACGAACAGATATTGTCGGGGAAAGATGCTCTTGCTCTCGTGCATGATATTCCGCACGTGTTTGACGAGCCCGTGGCAGACGCCTCGATACTCCCAACACTCCTCTTGTCACGCTTCACGCGCGAGCACGTCACTGTTGCGCTCGGCGGTGACGGCGCAGACGAAACACTGCTCGGCTATCCAACCTTTAAGGCAGAGCAGTATGCCAACCTATATGCGCACGTTCCTGAACCAGTGCGAGCGCTTCTACGCGCAGGAGTTAATCTCCTCCCCCATTCGTCAGACTATATGAGCCTCGATTTCAAAGCGCGCAAATTTACTCACGACTTTGATGATGACCCTATGGTACGCCATTTGCAGTGGCTCGGCAGTTTTAAAGAGAAAGAACTGAACGACCTGCTCTCGCCAGAAGTCGCGAAAGAAGCGAAAGGCATCAATCAAGAGATTATTGAACAATGGCGACAGGAATGCCCGCAACTGACGGGAGTAAACGCCCTCTCACACTTCTATATGCGTACCTACCTGATGGATCAAGTATTGGTGAAGGTCGACAGAGCGAGTATGCATTATGCGCTTGAGGTGCGCGCCCCATTCCTTTCGCACGCCGTCGTGGAATTCTTACTCTCACTCCCAGCAGATATGAAATATCGCAACGGTCGCGGCAAATATCTCTTGCGCACGCTTATGCGCGATCGACTACCAAGAGAGATCGTGGACCGCCCTAAACAAGGGTTCGCCGCCCCAGTGAGTCAGTGGCTTCGTGGCGAGTTACGAAACTTGGCAACCGATGTCCTCTCTCATTCCAATGTGCAAAAATCAGGACTCTTTCAGACCTCCGAAGTTTCTCGGCTATTGCAAGAGCATCTCGCTGGTACCCGCAACCACGGCAAAAAACTCTGGACGCTCCTCACCTTCCAGATGTGGTACGATCGCTGGAACGGATGATCTTATGTTGCAACGCTTTCTCGGCTATTTTTCTTACTTACGCACTCACTTCGGTTTGCGTGGAGCAATCGTCTTCATGCTCTTCTACGGGATAGCGCGCATCCTGGGCGATCACCGAAGAAGATTGCACCGGATTCCCGTCGGACCATACGTATTTTATTTCCCTCTCGTGGCGTTTTTTGCTGGGCTCTTCAATGAGATTTTCTTTAATGAAGAATACTTTTTAGAAAAAACTGATTCTGCGATTCGAGTGATAGACGGCGGAGCAAATATCGGAGTATCGCTCCTCTATATTAAATTACAGGCGCCAAACGCGCACGTTATATGTATCGAGCCAAATCCTGCCGCTCAAATAGTGTTAGAAAAAAATATTACTACGAATGGTTGGGAAAAGAGCGTAACCATCATTCGCTCTGCCCTGGGCAAAAGCACCGGCACCGCTGACTTTTTCCTCCTCGCAGATACTGATACAGACAGTAGTGGCAGTCTTATTCAGAAATCAGGACTGAAAGAAAAACGTCGCTCATTCACCGTGCCTGTCGAACCTCTCTCTCATCACATAACCGAGCCGATCGATTTTCTCAAGCTCGATATTGAGGGCGCGGAATTTGATGTTATGGATGATCTCCAGACATCAGGATGCCTTGCTCGCATAAAACACATACAGCTCGAGTACCATGACGAGCCAGACTCCCCCGCCAACTCGCTTTCAAGCATGCTTCAACGTCTTGAACATGAGGGTTTTAAGACGGCAGTTCGAAGCATCGTAAGCGCAAGCGACGTCATCAGTCGGCACTGGCGCCGCAATGGCATGATCTATGCGTGGCGAACTTAGATACGTATGGATACTCGCCACTATGACGTCATGTATGAAAACGAATCCACTCATTGGTGGTATCGAGTTCGTCGGGAAATAATATTTTCCCTTCTCTCGTCGATCGCAAAGAAACGGGGAGAGCCGCTTCGCATACTCGAGGTCGGATGCGGCACAGGAACACTTCTGAAAGAAATTGATTGTTTCGGTTCCGTTCGCGGAATTGATATCTCACCATATGCCATCGCATACTGTGAAGAGCGTGGCCTCACGAATGTTACCGTCGGCGATGCGGCGCAAATCCCCTTTCCCGACGAATCATTCGATGTCGTTATTGCTCTTGATGTTCTCGAACATTTGAAAGACGATACCATAGGATGTCGCGAGATTATTCGCGTACTCTCTCCCGAAGGGACGGCGATAATTGCGGTTCCCGCATTCATGTTCCTGTGGGGTGTCACCGATGTCGTGAGCCACCATTTCCGAAGATATACCCGCCGACAGATCGTTTCCTGTATACTTAAGGCTGGTTTTATTATTGATCGAGCAACCTATTTCAACATTTTCTTATTTCTACCAATCGCTATGGTACGACTAGGAGTACGGGTGCTGAGCATTACAATGCGCTCAGAGAACACGATTACAGGGAGATGTACTAATGCTATCCTGTATAGGGTATTCAGATCAGAATCCTTACTGCTTCGCTACTTTAATTTCCCTTTCGGCGTTTCAATACTCATTACTGCAAATAAATAATTATGGCTTCAGAAGAAAGATTCGGATACGAATGGGACAACTACTCGTGGATGGCGGAAAATTACGAGGGACAGTTTTTAAATTGGACACACCCTCTACAAAAGAGTGACTGGAAAGGGAAACGATTCCTTGATGCCGGGTGCGGCATGGGGCGCAATAGTTATTGGCCGCTCAAGTGGGGCGCCGCCTCCGCTATTGCGTTTGATAACGACAAACGTTCGGTAGCCAGCACAAAAGAAACCCTTAAAGAGTTTACCCACGCACAAGTTATCCACAAGAGCATCTACGCCATAGACTGGGAGAATGAATTTGATATTGCATTCTCAATTGGCGTCATTCATCACCTTGAGAAACCACGAGATGCGCTTGCTCGTATCGTACGAGCCCTCAAACCCGGCGGTACGCTTCACATTTGGGTGTACAGTTACGAGGGTAACGAATGGATCGTGCGCTATGTCGACCCTGTCCGCATTCACATCACCTCTCGATTACCCGTAGCACTGGTACACCTACTTACCTACTTCTGTTCAGTGCCGTTGTATATATGTCTGAAGATCGGTTTCTTGTCTGCTCCTTATTACAAGCAAATTGCGGCTTTTGATTTTTGGCATATCCACGGCATGGCATTTGATCAACTTATTCCGACCGTTGCACATTATTGGAAAAAGGATGAAGTATATTCTCTCGTTCAGGAGTTGTCGCTCGAAAACGTCTCTGTTGAACCAACACCAGAAGGTACAGGCTGGATACTAAGTGGCGTACGGCGATAGACACTGTCTCAATATATGCTCATCAAATGAACCGGTATTGGTACATACTCACAGAGCATTACATGACTCTCGTCATTGCGTGTGTAGTTGGCGCGCTCTGTATCGCACCGCAGATATATTTCGCATACATTGCTCCGCACTATGCTGGCATCGAGCTGATGGGCCAAGATGCCGAAGAGCATTACCTTGCACGCATACAAGAGGTATATGACGGAAATTATTTAACAGGAAATACGTATCTGCCGTATAAAGATACGTCGTACTTCATTCCTCCGCTGGGAGAAAATATTGTCGCATTTGTTGGAAAATCTACAGGTGTTTCTTCCTCTCAAATAAATGTCTTATCAAAATTCATATTTCCCATTATCGCATTCCTTCTTATATACTCGCTCGCCTTTGCGCTAACAAAACGTCGAGGAGTGGCGTTGCTCGGGACAGTATCGACAATGCTCACTGGCACCATTCTCAGTGACCCCAGGGGCCTACTTGACCTACTGCACGGCACGAGCACAGCCGACGGCATCTACTGGTCGCGCCCCGTTAACCCCGAAGTGAGCTCGCTGTTTCTTTTTGGCGCACTACTACTCTCATATCACCTGTTCTTCACTGAGCGCACAGCAAAGTGGCGCGCGCTTATAGCCACTGGAGTTCTCACTGGATGCTTGTTGTATATATCTCCCTATCCATGGGCATTTCTGGGCGCCTTTATCGTCATCTGTTTTACATGGAATATTTACGCGAGAGACTTCACTGGAAGCATTCGCCCTCTTTCAGTAGGATTACTAGCGCTCGCTTGTGCAATCCCTTTTGCCAGTAACTACTTCCACGCAAGAGCGTTGGCCGGCTATGCATACGCCACAATACAACATAACGTACTTACATCACATGCTCCCATACTTGGTTTCTGGCTTGTGACTCTCTTTGCGATACCTTTATTTTTCTGGCCTAAACAACTCTCTGAAGCACGAAATTTCTTTATCGTAAGTGCCGTCGCACTTCTTGTCGTACTAAACCAGCAAGTCATCACTGGCTTCTATCTGCAGGCCGGACATTTCCATTGGTACATCACCAAGCCACTCGCAGGTCTTATGTTCGGACTACTGGCAGGGACACTCATTGAGAGACATGTCCTCGTCCGAGCATGGCGCTTCGGAGCATACTCACTCATCATAGGTTTATTATTGGTATACACCTCCTTAGCGCAAGTACATTTCTATCAACTCCACTCGCCGAGTGCAATATCCGCGCAAGCATATGCGCCACTTTTAGCCTATTTACGAACATTGCCTGAACCTCAAACGATTTTAGCCAATGAGGACATATCAAATTACGTGGCAATCTATACAAAAGATGACGCCCCTGGAAGTAATTATGCCCCCTTATACCTAGCGCCTCAGCACTACTTTGACACACTGTCTTCTCTTAAATCTGCACTGGCTACAACTTCTAGATCAAGTCGTCGAATCGCAGATCTGACAAAAGAGCTTCAAATCTCTTTGATCGTTATCGATGAGCATGTTGATCCGTGGTCACTAACATCCGACTCTGGATTTTCTAAAAAGCAAACGATAGCCGAGCGGTTTGTTGTCTACGAAAGTGTGGGGAGCACCTCGACGAAAAAGTAGCGGAAGAAAGAATCCTGGCGAAGATATTTTTCAAAAATCTCTCGAACGAGCTGTTGACGTTGCTGCCACTCCACCTCCGTAAGGGCATCATAAAACTCATGGATGTATTTCGGCGTCTCACACACTCGATTCATGGGCACGCGCACCATCACGAACGAATAGTCGACTGAACCTTCGAGTGGCAATACGATATCCGTATCAGGCACTATTGGTATCCGCCCGAGCGAGAGCGCCTCGAGAAAACGATTTGAATAATTGCCGTCGCCTTTTGGTGCAAGTACGAAATCTGCATTGATGATGTTCTGGATAAACTCCGCGCGAGCCTGCACAGGGTCGAGTTCGATGGTACGCCGAGCTCCAGAGAACGCTCGCCGTATGATGAAGTTCGTCTGCAGATGTGATGAACGGCGACATGCAGCTATCATTCGTCGACGCCAATAGACTCCGAGCTGACGTGCCGGCTCAAAAATGTGCAGAAT
>JBAQWN010000004.1:0-1559 GCA_049298935.1 Minisyncoccia bacterium | reverse complement strand
CTATTGCCCTTGTCATTCTTCAAATAGCGTTGTGGATGAATGTGATCAAAATCCCAAGGGCGATTCATATCTTCAAGCTGATCTGGTTGGGATGGATCGTAGTCGGGAAACCATGTCTTGAGCCAATCACGCTGAGCATACAAAAGAATGCTGCTATTATTCCAGAGCGAAGTAATAAACTTAGTCCATGCTTCCTGATATTTTGCCGCAGGATCGAAAACAAAGTCATTATTTTTACTGGATGCTTTCCATAAGTCTGACACTTTTTCTCCGAACCATTTATTAATATCGCCTGTCAATCGTCCTGACATCCAATCCCAGCGATTCCAATTCGTCCAAAATTCATGAAGTGGATCGCTGAATCCCCCATAACCGGTACCGCCGCTACCTTTTGTTACACAATTCTGAATGACCTTCTCCAACTTTTCTGATGAAGGCAGTGGTAGCATAAGTAAGCCAGCATGGCCATCAAGGTGAAGCATCTTGTTGAAAGTCGGCTGGGTGAAAAAGTCCTTAATCTTTTTCTCCTCTGATTTCTTCCATAGTTCCGGCCAAATAGCTGTCAAACACTTGTTCCGATCTGCGGCAAACCAAGCCATAGCCGTAACAAACCCCAAAAGCTGACGCTTTCTATCTTCTGAAATTTGCAAAGGGTCAAGTTCCGCATCTCGCATGAGTTGAATCCAATGAAGCAAGAGAAACATCACCTCAGGTGATTTTTGTGCAATCTCACAAGCCAACACGGGCGGAAGCGCGAAGCGACCCTCAGTGAGAAGCCTGTGTGCTGTCTGGAATACCCCTACACCGTTTCCGCGTACAAAGTCTTCAAGATCAGCGCGAAAAGTAGGATGAGACTCATCAAGTCCTTGAATCAACCGACGGAATCGTGTTACATCAGGGACGGCAGGTGGTCGCTCGGCATCCCCTGCTCTAGCTAATACAAGCCGAGCGCAAAGTAATACCAGTCGTGATGGTTGTGCGAGTTTATGTTGTAAGGCTTCAACGAACTGCGGTGCATCAGTCCATGTTGACTTCAGAATTGAGTAGATCAGTTCCTCACCACCGAGCGGGGTTCCTGATCGATTGATACGGATAAAAAGCGTTTCTACCGGATCTTGCTGTCCATTCTTAACAACGTATGCACGGGTCATTTGCGGTAGCACCAAGACTGGCACTCCATACGAACCGTCAACCACCAGAACGTTGCGCAAGCCATCTACAAGCAATTGGAAACGACCTGATAAGACCTTGCCGCACAGCATGGCCTCCACATTCTGCTGCCAGCCAAGTTTCCCGTCACCCCAAAAAGGCAGTTTTCTCATGCGATCAAGTAGCCTTTGTTCTAGTGTTTCATCCGTGCCATTCTCGCTTAATATCTCTTCCACCAAAAGAGGTAACGGAATTGATGCTTCCGCATCCCACGGCCAGACATGGGTAAGCGGAAACTGTGCCGGGCGGGTGCTTTTGTACTCAGGCGAGGCCGTGCGATACGCATCTAGCGCTCCCCGGATTTTCCCTACCGGAATCGGTGTTCCTGATTCGGTGCGGGTGTAACCCCA
>JBAQWN010000003.1:0-4465 GCA_049298935.1 Minisyncoccia bacterium | reverse complement strand
CTTTGACACTGCCGAAGTGCTCTCTATGATCGTGAAAGAATTCGGTGCCTATTCAAAAAAGATTGGAGGCTACCCGACTGTTTATACTGAGGAACCAAAACAAGAAGGGGAGCGTCGTGCAACCATCACTCGTGCCGGAAACACTGATATCATCGGCATTGCGCATAAGATACCGGCAGCATCGCACAAGGATATGCCAGCCCTACTCATGCTCTCCTTTGTTCTTACCGAAGGGAAAACGAGTCGACTTTATCGTGCACTCATCGATTCAGCAAAGGCGACCAGTGTCTCATCGATGTGTTATCAATTTCACGACCCGTCGCTCCTCATAACCTATGTCACCCTCGCACCCGGAGTAACTCATCTTGCTGTTGAGAATATAGTAAAGGATGTCTATCAAAAAATAATAAAGGAAGGTATTTCAGCAAGCGAGCTCGCACGGGCGAAGCGTATGGTTCGCGCCTATGCCGCAACGCGCCGTGACGGACCCTATGCACTCCTCTCCTCCCTCAATGAAGAGATAGCGGCAGGTGATTGGTCACGATTCGTCACACTCCCTAAAGCACTTGCTCGGGTAAATGCTAAAACAATACAGACTGTCGTTGCTCAATATCTTCTCGATTCTCAAAGCACGGTCGCCTATTTCAAAGCGATTGCGGAGCCTTCAGTAGAGAAGCGTACTCGCACAAAAGGTAAGAAAAAACACCTATGACAAAACAAATGTGTGGCGCACAACTATATTCACTCAGTAGCGGAGGAAAACTCCTGACCGCTCAGACTTCGGTGCGCGACGTGGTCGTCATAGAGGGAAGTATTCTCGGAGGATCAAATCATCTTGCAAAAAATCTGGACACAATACCAAGCCTCTTGGCAGGACTCCTTGATGCAGGAACAAAGAAGAAGAGTAAAGAGGTTATTCGCGAAGCGCTTGCCGATAGGGGCATTTCTCTCTCCTTCAGTGCTGGAGGAGATCGAACCTACTTCTCTGGACACTGCCTCCCCGAGGATCTTTCTTTTTTACTATCAACAATTGTTGAGTGCCTCAGCGAAGCACATTTCCCCTTGTCAGAAGTAAAAACAATCAAAACCCGCACTCTCGGAAATCTTGCTGAGATGAAAACCGATACTGGCACCCAAGCGAGCATCGCGCTTACTCGTGCTCTCTATGATACGGATCATCTCAATTTCTCACGAACTCTCGATGAGCGAGAGAAGGGTGTGCGAGACACTGATCGCTCTGATCTCACCACCTTCAAGAAGATGCTTGGGCGCAATGGTCTCGTACTCGCTGTGGCCGGAGACATACACCCTGTCGTGGTACAAAAAGCGGTTGAAAAAGCCTTTGCAAACCTTCACTCAACAGGAGTGTTGGCAATAGAAAAACGAGCAAACAAAAAAGTCGCCGTCGCGATTGAAAAAATTATACCGATTCCCGATAAGGCAAACATCGATGTCTTGCTCGGTGCGAGCCTCCCGCTCCATACGCTCGACCCTCTCTACCACTCGGCATTTTTACTTACAGAAATGTTAGGGGGAGGCTTTGCCTCACACCTCATGCAGACTATCCGCGAACGTGACGGTCTCACCTATGGGGTGTATGCCGGGCTCCGAGGGTTCGGCGACGGTACCGACGGATATATGCGCATCTCAGCCACCTTTTCGCCTGAGAAATACAAACAAAGTGTCGAGGCTCTACGTCGAGAAATAGGGATATTCTTTTCGACTGGCTTGACCGAAAACGCACTTCAAAAGAAAAAAGATGAGATTAGCGGCTCATATCTCGTCGGGCTCTCTACGACACAAGGTCTCGCACGCACACTGCACCAACTCACCATTGACGGGCGTGCATTGTCCTATCTCGATCAGCGTCTTGATCTTATCCGCGCTGTTTCTCTTGCTGACTTGCACACAGTTGCTGATTTTGTTCACCTCGACAAACTCTCACTTGTTGCTTCAGGAACATTTCCGAAAAAATAAGAGCATGGTATCTTTTCTCTCATGACCGTCAGCGAAGTCCGTACACGATATCTGGAGTTTTTTAAAGCACGGGAACACGCGATTATCCCGAGCGCACCTATCATTCCCGAAAATGATCCGACCACGCTCTTTACTAGTAGTGGTATGCAACCTCTGGTGCCGTACCTGCTCGGACAGCCGCACCCTCTCGGTGTGCGACTCGTTAATTCGCAAATGTCCTTCCGCGCTGAGGATATCGAAGAAGTGGGGGACAATCGCCACACAACATTCTTTGAAATGTTGGGCAACTGGTCGCTCGGTGATTATTTTAAACAAGAACAACTCCCGTGGGTTTTTGAATTCTTAACAAGCAAGGGAGGACTCGCCCTTGATTCGAAGAAGATCTACGTCACCGTCTTTGGTGGCGATACTGAATCAGGCATGGAAGCCGACACAGAAGCGGTAAAATTATGGAAAGGACTTTTTGAGAAAAAAGGAGTTGATACGACTTTTGTAGAGCTTGGTACTGAAGAGCACGGAGGTGAGGTGGGTATGCGTGGCGGCAGAATCTTCTCATATGGTGCTCGGAAAAATTGGTGGAGCAGGGCAGGGGTGCCGGCTAAAATGCCAGCCGGCGAGATTGGCGGACCTGATTCTGAAATGTTTTATGACTTTGGACTCCCTCACAACACTGCGTTTGGCAAAGAGTGTCACCCAAATTGCGATTGTGGGCGCTTTATCGAGATCGGCAACTCGGTGTTTATGCAGTACATCAAGAAGGAGGGTGGCTCACTCAGTGAACTACCGAAGCGCAATGTCGATTTCGGTGGCGGACTCGAACGTCTCGTCGCCGCAACGCTCAACAATCCTGATGTGTTCCTTATTGATATTTTTGACACCGCCCGCGACATTCTTGAGACTCTTTCCGGCAAAAGCTATCCAAGGTCGAACCTTGTGAAAAATGACGGCGCAGATACAAGGTCGTTTAGGATCGTTCTTGATCACATGCGTGCCGCATCGTTCTTTATTGCGTCAGGTATCCGCCCGTCAAATACCGAGCAGGGCTATGTATTGCGCCGACTTATCCGTCGCTCTATTCGCGAAGCCGATAAACTCGGTATCAAGGATGCGGTTCTCGCTGAAGTCGCAGAAGGTTTTGGTACTGCGTATGCCGACGAATATCCTTTTATACAGAAAGCGTCACGAGCTATTCGTGAAGAACTTGAAAAAGAGGAGGAGCAATTCAGGAAGACACTCACGCACGGCATGCGCGAGCTCGAGAAGATGGAGCAAGAAATCGATGCTTTTACACTCTTCACAACATATGGCTTCCCGATAGAGCTCACTGAAGAAATCGCAAAAGAGCGTGGAGTTAAGCTCAACATGGCGCGAGTACATGCACAGATGGAAGAACATCAGGCACTTTCGCGCTCTGGTGCCGCACAGAAGTTTACTGGCGGTCTCGCCGATCAGGCAGAACAGACAGTTCGCTATCACACGGCACACCATCTTCTTCTTAAAGCACTTCAAAAAGTGCTCGGGCCAGAAGTACACCAACGCGGAAGTAATCTCACGAGCGAGCGCTTGCGCATCGACTTCTCCTATGGGGGCAAAATGACACCAGAACAAATAACTGAAGTTGAAAAAATTGTAAACGAAAAAATCACTGAGGCTTTGCCCGTTATTCGTACGATTATGCCGAAAGCAGAGGCTGAAAAACTCAATGCCGAGCGCGAATTCGGTGCGAATTATCCCGAACAAGTCACCGTCTATTCAGTAGGGCCACTCGACGCGACTGAGGTTGATCCGAAATTCGCAGAGTCATTCTCGATAGAATTCTGTGGTGGCCCGCATGTCAGCAACACTACCGAGCTTGGTTCGACCGGCTCACCACAGGCGACGCATTTCAAAATCAGTAAAGAAGAATCCTCCTCCTCCGGCATCCGCCGCATCAAAGCTACCTTGACGAATAGTTAGTACGTGTGATACATTTGTCAGCAGAAAGAATTGGCTCTTTGCCATTGGGTCATATACAACAAACCTGTTAAAGAGGAAACAAGGTCATGAAAAAAGAACTCTTGTCAGTCGTATTGGCGGTTGCCATCTGTACGCTTATGGGCGTGCTGGTCGTTATGGACGTCACACAGCGATTTGCGTTCGGGGCAAGTCACCCCTGGATTATCGCTGTGTTGGTCGCCGCGATCTTCGCGCTCATTGCATACGTTGTAGTAGACTTCAAGCCGTTCTGTGCCGGCGTTGCTCGCTCGTATCGCATAAGCGCGAAGAATATCGCCGACACTTACCGTGAAGCTGTTTCCTGGGAGCCGTTCCGGCCATACTGGAAAGCTCTTGTGGCGATGGAACTGGGATCCGTTGCTGTGCTGACGTCCGGCATCATTTTGATTTCCCTAGCTAAGTACACCGAAAAGCAATTGTCAGGCAGCACTGTCTTAGTGATTGTCCTTGCGATTGCAGGCGGAATTCTTATTGCATTGTCCATTGTCGCGAT
>JBAQWN010000002.1:0-46495 GCA_049298935.1 Minisyncoccia bacterium | reverse complement strand
CATTCGCGAGCGCCGCCTTTTTCCCACCTTCTCGACCCATAGCACTAAGAACGCTTATGTTGCTACCATATATCGCCCGCATCACTTCTTTTGGTCTTTCGTGTTGTCCCATAATAAGGTGCCTTTCAATTGTCGATCTAATCTTTATTAAACACCATTTCTGCTAAGAAAGCAGACTATCCACAACTGCCTTAACATCTCCACCATCAGCTTTGCCTTTAAGCTCCTTCATAAGAGATCCTGTGAGTTTGCCCGCGTCAGACTTATTCGAGACACCGAGCTCTGCCATTTTAGCTTTTACTATCACCTCAATCTCGCTACGACTCATCACGACAGGGAGGTAAGACTCGATAAGAGCAAGCTCTTCCTTTTCTGGTCCGACGAGATCGTGGCGCGAAGCCTTCTCAAACTGTTCGATAGAATCTTTACGCTGATTAGCGGCGCGCTTCACCACTGCGATAGCGTCTTCGTCGGCGAGAAATTCGTTTGGTTTACACTTCTTCGCGACGACTTCATTGGTCATCATCGTAATAAGCGAACGAAGCGTTCGGAGCTTCACTTCATCATGAGCGCGCATTGCATCAGGAATCGATTTCTTTAATGTTTCGTGGATAGTCATGGGGGAAGTATACTATACGAATGAGTATCTTCACTGTCGCCCTTATCATACTTGCTCTCATCTTTTTGCAAGGTGTCGGCCTGTATTTTATATTTAAGCGGCAAGAAAAACCTACTGAAGATTCGGGTGGAATGGTCATGTTGCAGCAGCAGTTGCAAAATCTCGAGAAGACGCTCGATGCGCGCGTCGCCGAGTCGTCTCGCACGATGCAAGAGAATTCTCATCGGCAGTTCTCAGAAAGTGCACGACTTATTAAAGAGATTACTCAGGAGGTTACCTCGGTGAAAGAGATCGGTCGTCAGACCCAAGGCTTTGCCGAACAACTACAAAACCTGCAAGACATTCTCAAAAATCCGAAACAGCGCGGTATTCTTGGTGAATATTATTTGGAAACGGTTTTAAAGAACGTGCTCCCACCAGGCATGTATCAGATGCAGTATCCATTTAAAAACGGCGAGATAGTCGACGCGGCAGTGTTCGTCAGCGATAAGATCGTCCCTATCGATTCAAAGTTTTCACTCGACAATTACAACCGCCTCGTACATGCGAGCGATGCTGAGCGCCCAGCATTCGAAAAAGCATTCGTAAATGATCTCAAGATGCGCATCACGGAGACGGCGAAATATATCCGCCCCGAAGAAAATACAATGGACTTCGCTTTTATGTTTATTCCCTCTGAAGGCATCTATTATGACCTACTGACCAATCAAGTCGGTGGCGGCGAAGATGAAAACCTTATCCAGAGAGCGGCAGGGAAGCATAAAGTCATCATCGTCTCTCCGACATCATTTCTCGCCTACCTCCAGACCGTTATGCAAGGCCTCAAGGCGCTCAAAATAGAGGAAAAGGCCGTCGAGATCCAGCAAAGAGTAGGGGAGCTGGGTAAGCACGTCGCCGCCTACGAATCATTTTATAAAAAACTCGGCGTCTCGCTCGGGACCTCGATTAGCCACTACAATGCGGGCTATAAAGAGCTTGGCAAGATAGACAAAGACGTCTACCGCATCAGTGAATCAAAAATAGGTATCGCACCCGAACTCCTCGATAAGCCACTAGAGTCTGACGAGTATGTGGTACACTGAACCGAATATGCAAATGCCTAAAATAATTGCTTGGTTGTTTTTGATTTCAGGCATTATTGTAATGTTTCTTTTTATTTATTCCGTTTTAACTATCTTAACCGTTCCCGAGTATTCGATTGATCCGTTCACCAATAACGGGCAGGGGAAATTGCTTATAGGTTTTTTTGTCCTTATCATGTCTCTAACACTTTTTAGTATCGGAGTAGCTGGATTGAACAGAAAGTAAGAGCTTGTGTTTTATAAGCAAGCGTGCTAGATTAAGGGGACTATGGAAGTGGCCGTAATCAAGACTGGCGGGAAGCAGTATGTCGTCTCTAAAGACGACGTTATTGCGATAGAGAAGCTCCCGGGTGATTTGAAAAAAGGTGACTCAGTTGTCTTCAGCGAGGTGCTCCTCGTAGACAACGGCTCGGACACGACCATCGGTGCACCTATCATTAAGGGTGCAGAGGTCAAGGGCACTGTTGTTCTCGTCGGGAAATCTCCGAAGGTCGAGGTGGTGAAATACAAGCCGAAGAGTCGCTACTATAAGCGCAACGGCCACCGCCAACCGGTCATCAAGGTCAAGATCGATTCGATTTCATAATCGAATCCTCACATTTCTTACACACGAGAATACGATACCTCAAAAGTACTCGAAAGGGTGCTTGTGCTTTTTTATTTCAAATTATTTAACTAGTTATATTCGTTATGCAAATAGGAAGATGGAATCATCAATCAGGAGACGGGCAATCGAAAGGACCTTCGGGACCATCGAGAAGCCCGCAGGGCGGCGAACGCCTGCCTGCCGGTAGGCAAGGCTCATATTCAGCACGTCCACCAGCACGCGGAGGTTCATCGAGCGGTCCGTATCGCCCTTCAGGCAGTCGTAGTGGGGGAGGTAGTAGCTATAGCGGTCGCAGTGGCGGCAGTAGCTTCGGCGGCGGTCGCGGACGAGCACCTTCACGTGGTGGAGGTCGCGGATTCGGCTCATTCGGAGAAACAGAGTCAGAAATAGCAAAGTTTACAAACAAAACGGTTGTTACGACCGAGGAGCCCGTCTTCGTCCCTGAACACAAATTCTCAGACTTCGATATCAATGCTCACCTCAAAGCGAACATTCTCGCTCGTGGCTATGAGAACCCAACACCAATCCAAGACAAGGCTATTCCTCATGCCTTGCTTGGTCAAGACGTCGTCGGTCTCGCCGAGACGGGTACTGGTAAGACAGCGGCATTTCTTATTCCACTCATCGACAAAGTGATGAAGCAGAAGGGTGAACGCATTCTTATTATGGCACCAACGCGCGAGCTCGCCGTACAAATCGAAAAGGAGCTCGCAAGCTTCGCTAAAGGTCTCGGCTTCCGTGGGATGGTCGCCGTCGGCGGTGCAAACATCTCTCCGCAGATGTCTCAACTTCGCCATAACCCAGCCTTTGTTATCGGCACACCAGGACGCTTGAAGGACTTGATGGAACGCAGAGCACTTGTGCTCACTGAGTTTGGCACGGTCGTTCTCGATGAGGCTGACCGTATGCTCGACATGGGATTCATCGAAGACATGCGCCTTATCCTCTCGAAAATGCGTAAAGAGCGTCACACACTTTTCTTCTCAGCAACGATGGGGAGAGAGGTTGAGCGTCTCATTGGCGACTTCCTCGAGAGCCCAGTTGTGATCTCAGTAAAGACACAAGACACTTCAAAGAACGTCGCACAAGACGTTGTTCGTATCCCACGCGGTAAGGACAAATTCGAAGTGCTTGCCGAGCTTCTTAAAGATCGTGACTTCAGTCGCGTACTCGTTTTCGGTCGCACCAAGTTTGGTGTCGAAAAGCTCGCAAAGTCACTCTCACAGCTCCATATCCACGCCGAGAGCATTCATGGCAATAAGACCCAGGGTGCACGTCAGCGCGCCCTCGACGCCTTTAAGGCAGGGAAGGTGAGTGTGCTCGTAGCGACCGACGTCGCCGCTCGTGGCCTCGATATCCCCGCAGTCTCACACGTCATTAACTTTGACTTGCCGTCGACCTATGAAGATTACGTTCACCGCATCGGCCGTACCGGTCGTGCCGCAAACAAGGGAATCGCCCTTACGTTCGTTCAAGGACGCTAATCACCAGGTTTTACAATTTAAAAAGCGCCCGTTGAGGGCGCTTTTTATTTATGTCTCTTTGCGATTCGTGAGCGCGGCGCGAAGAGTTTCAGCGTCAGAATATTCAAGCTCACTGCCGGTCGCAAGGCCGCGACCAAGTGTCGATATCTTGAGATGATCGCGATACGGCACGAGAAGCTGGCGCACATGGTCAGCTGTGTGTTCGCCCTCGCTGGTCGCCGAGAGTGCGAGGACAACTTCTTTTAAGCCACTCTTCAATCTCTTCTCGACTACCCTTAACAATTCTTTCTCACGAACCGCACCTTTGCCTGAGAGAGTGAGCACGCCACCGAGAACGAAGTAACGACCCTTATAGGTGCCCGCGCGTTCGACAGCGGCAAGGTCCTGATCTTTTTCAACAAGCATAAGTTGCGCATCATCACGCTTTATATCAGAACAATAATTACAAATGATTGTCGTTCCGCCCGTATAAAAATGCAAACATTCTGGACACTGGCGGACTTGCGCGCCTAGCGACGTGATAAGCTCGGCAAGTCTTGCGCGTTCCTCTGCTGGCGCCGAGAGTAGATAATAAACGAAACGCTTGCCTTGTCGCGGCCCAATACCTGGAAGGCGAGCGAGTGCGCGTGCGAGTTCATCAATATGACTCATAGTGATGGTTGCGATATTAAAACTCCTTTGCCAAATCTCCGTACCCAGCCGTGTCGACTGACTGGAAGCTTGCGCGTTTCTCGTCGAAATAGAGCTCGGTCGAGCCGGTCGGCCCGTTACGATGCTTCTCAATCATGATCTCTGCAATGTTCGGGCGAGCTCCTTCTGAGTTTCGCTTATCTTCGCGGTGAATGAACATCACGACATCAGCGTCCTGCTCAATAGAGCCTGAGTCGCGCAAGTCGCTCAGACGAGGCTTGCCACCGCGCTGTTCAACAGCGCGCGAGAGCTGTGAGAGTGCGATGACCGGCACCTCGAGCTCGCGCGCAAGCGACTTTAACGAGCGCGAGATCTCGGTCACTTGTTGAACGAGAGAATCGGAAGATTTGGACGATGTCGGCGACATAAGCTGGAGGTAGTCGACAACAATGAGTCCAATGCCTCGCTCACGCTTCAAGCGTCGCGCGACCGCACGCATAGCGAGAATATTGTTTCCTGGCTTGTCATCGATAAAGATAGGAGCCTTTGAGAGCGTTTCAAGAGCATCGCGAATACGACTGAAATCTTCTTCGGCGCGCACTTGTCCTGTGCGCAACTTCCACGAGTTAACAAACGATTCTGCCGCGAGCATGCGGTCGATAAGCTGTTCAGAGCTCATTTCGAGAGAGAAGATGCCGACAGGGACGTTGTGACGCACTGCGGCGTTGCGCGCGATGTCGAGCGCGAGAGAGGTCTTACCCATCGATGGTCGTGCGGCGAGAATAACAAGATCAGACGGATGGAATCCCGAGAGGAGATTGTCGAGAGCGGGGAAGCCAGAAGGTACTCCGCGAATACCATCTTCTTTATGAGAGAGTGCCTCGATGCGCTCCCACGCCTCATGGACCTTGTCACCAATCGCTGTGAACTTGTGTGCCGCAGAGGCATTGCCGATGGCATAGACACTCTTCTCCGCTTCGTCCAGAACTTCCATCGTCTCTCGCGACTCATCATATGCTGATTCACTAATCGTATATGCCGCATCGATTAGCGAACGCATCAAGAACTTGCGCGAGACAAGCTCAGCGTAGTGCGTGAAGTTCCCTGGTGCTGGTGCTGACCCAGCAAGCTCAGCGAGATAGCTACGACTCCCCGCACGTTCAAGAAGACCCTGATCTTGCAGCCTTTGTGAGAGGGAGAGTAGATCGATAGGTTCGCCACGCTCAGAGAGCTCGCGCATCACGCCAAATATCGTACGGTGCCTCTCGGCGTAGAAGGAATCAGAGTGAATGAGGTCTGAGACGTCGTGAATGGCGTCTGGCTTTAAGAGGAGGGCTCCGAGGAGGGCGCGTTCCGACTCAAGGGATTGGGGAGGGATGCGGTCAGCGGCCATCTCTCGATTGTATCAAAAAGTCGTCCGAGTCAACACTACGCCCTTCGGGCCATCATCCACACGATATCCACACTTCTCGATTTCAGCACGGATACGATCTGACTCGGCAAAATCATTTGCGTCGCGCGCCACCTTGCGGCGCGCGATCAATTCGCGCATGTCTTCTGGAATATCTTCTTCGGAGAGAGACTTTGTTGGTGGAGGAGTAATAAGTGAGAGGCCAAGATGCTCATCTGCAACTTTAATCAAACCCCACTTCTCTCCCGAAGAGAGTTCTTCATTTTTCAAAGCATCCCAAAGAATACCGAGCGCTTGTGGTGTCGCGAGATCGTCGCGCATAGTCGCGATAAAATGCGCAAGCACTTCAGATGACTCGCTAACACACTTCGACTCTTCAGCTATCTCGCGAGACATCTTCCAGAGTCGATCAAGTGCACCCGCCGCGCCCGCAAGAGCATCCCACGAGAAGGAGAGGTGAGTGCGATAATGCGCTTGGAGGAAGAAGTAACGCAGTGCCAAGGGATGAAAACCTTTTCCCGTGATATCCGAAAGACACACAACATTGCCAAGTGACTTCGACATCTTCTCCGTCCCCATAGTGAGGTGTGCGTTATGCATCCAATAGTGAACGAACGTTCGTCCACTCGCCGCCTCGGACTGTGCAATTTCGTTATTGTGATGTACCGAGACGTGCTCTTCGCCACCCGTGTGGATGTCGATTTCCTGTCCGAGGAGTGATCGGATCATCGCTGAACACTCAATATGCCAGCCCGGATTCCCGGAACCCCACGGGGAACTCCATTGCTGTAGATCATTTGGCTTTGCAACCCTCCAGAGGACAAAGTCAGCAGGATGATGCTTTCCCACAACGACCTCAACACGCGCACCAGCCTCAAGGCGAGCATTCGCAACACCACCAAGCCTCCCGTAGTCTGTAAATTTTTGAGTGTCAAAGTACAAACCGTCCGCAAGACGATAGGCGAACCCTTTTTCTTCAAGCGTTTTTGCGAGCGCGATCTGCTCCTTAATATAATCCGAGGCGTGCGGGAAAGAGATATCAGCGACATCAACATTCAAATCTTCAATGTCGTCGAGATACATTTTCGTATAGCGTGTAGCGACTTCCTCAGGGGTAAGATGTTCGCGCTTCGCACCAACGGCCATTTTGTCCTCGCCACCATCACCGTCACCGACCATGTGACCGACGTCGGTGATATTTATCACACGTTTCACTCGGTACCGCGCCGATTTAAGTGTTCTTGCGAGTGTGTCAGAAAAGACGACGGCACGCATATTGCCTATGTGCTGTTGCCCGTAGACTGTTGGACCGCAGGAATATAGGAGTACAACACCAAGTTTCTGTGATACAAAAAGCTCTTTCGTACACGACAGTGTGTTGGTGAAAAAAACTTGAGAAAGAGGAGAGTGACCATCTTCTTTCTTCCCTCCGAATAAGCGCGAGATTAATGCTTTCATAGACTAGAGCCAGCGGCGAAGATTCAAGTAAAGCGTCATGCCAATACCTACAATAAACATGAGTGCTGCAATAATCCAAAACGCATTCGGATTCTGCTCAAGGGGGGTCCCGAGTGCATGCATACCAAACACAAACGTGATGAGCTCGAGCGGAAGGAAGATGAACGTAACGACCGTAAGTGTCTTCATAATCTCATTTTGACGCGCCTCGAGCAATGACGCGTTTGTCTCGCGCAATTCTGTCGCGACGGCTCGATAGGTCGTCGCGAGCCTGACTGCCTGGGTACGCTCTGCGAGAATACGAACAGAACGATCGTCAAAAGATTTTTCAAGAAAATCTTTTGACGAGAGCGCTTTCATAAAATGTTCGAGCGGCCCACCCTGATTCGCGAGAGACGCCTCGATATGCAAGAACTCTCGGCTGATATTCGAGATTGCACGCACGGTGGTGTGCTCGAGACCATTGAACATGTCTCGCTCGACGCTGGTGAGCCGATCTGCAATCGTGTGTATGTGGTCACGTACAGACGTGTAGAGGTGAGCAAAAAGTATCTCAAGAAGAGCGTCGGTCGTAATACCATCGTGCGGCGAGATAAGCTGATGCGCCGCAAGAAGTTTCTGCAAGCGGTGCAAAGGCGCGACGACTTCATAACGCACTGTGATGATAAAGCCCTCGCCGACAAGCAAATCGATTTCTTGATCTCGCATCTCACCATCCGTCGTGCCATTAGCTGGGAAGTGAATGACCAGAAATATCACCCCAGCGTCGCTCGCGACGAGAGGCTCTAGTGTAGGCGAGAACAATTCAGCCTCAAGACGTTCACCAATCGAAAACTCTTTTGTCACACTGCGCACATCCTCTTCAGTCGGATGCTCAAGGTCAACCCATACGCCGCCGCGATATTTATGTCGAAATATCATGAGCCTATATTACCACGATTGCCTTAAAACACTTTCCACAGAGGTGGTGAGTGAAATGTCCGTGATATACTTTGTAGAATGGAATCTAAAGATGTACATTCTCGCGGCAGTAGTGTTGCCGCGCGCGGTGTTTCTTTTGCACTCGTTGCCGCAGTCGCGTTCCTCGCCGGCTTCTCGATGGGTGCCGGCGGGCCTACATCTACCATCATCACTCACATTCCTCTCCTCGGTGACGGTCTTGACGCTACACCCGACCAAAGAGCCGACCTTACCGCCTTTTGGAAAGCATGGAATGCTCTTGAAGCGAACTACGTGATCACCCACGCATCCTCGACACTCCCATCTACAAAGGAGCGTCTATATGGTGCCATTAGTGGTCTCGCAAACTCATATGGCGACCCGTATACTGTCTTCTTCCCGCCAAAAGAATCGAAAGCATTTGCCGAGAGTATTTCGGGAAGCTTCGCAGGTGTCGGTATGGAAATCGGTAATAAAAATGGTGTTTTGACCGTCATCGCACCTCTAAAAGATACGCCGGCACAGGCGGCAGGAATCAAAGCAGGGGATCAAATCGCTGCAATTGACGGCAAGACAACCAACGGTCTCGCTGTCGAAGCGGCAGTCCTACTGATTCGCGGACCGATTGGCACGACCGTCGCATTCACCATTGTCCGTAACGGTAAACCACTCGATATCAAAGTCGTTCGCGATACGATCCAGATACCCGAGACTGATGACGGCCTCGACACGACAAGCGGTGTCTACCATATCGCACTCTTTGAATTCACCTCGAACTCCGCAGACCTTTTTGCGCGTGCTCTCGATCGCTTCAAAGCATCAGGATCAAAGAAGCTTGTAGTCGATTTGCGTGGCAACCCCGGCGGATATCTCGATGCGTCGGTCGATATCGCGAGTCACTTCCTCGCGAGCGGCACGACTATTGTGACTGAGGACTTTGGTGACAATAAAAAAGGCGATGCTCACGTCAGTCTCGGATATAATGATCTGCCTGCAGGAACAAAGGTTGTTGTGCTTATCGATACTGGTTCTGCCTCAGCCTCTGAGATCCTCGCGGGCGCACTACAAGACAATCATGCGGCGACAATTATTGGTACCAAATCTTTCGGCAAGGGCTCAGTACAAACACTGATGGGTCTCGATGGTGGCTCGCTCAAAGTCACCGTCGCACGATGGATCACCCCAGCTGGGCACTGGATTATGGGTAATGGCGTGACACCAGACATTATTGTCCCTTATCTGGCACCTGGCGCCACCACAACGCCAAAAGTAGACCCTCAAATGGCCCGTGCCGTTCGCTTTTTGACGACAGGGAAATAATGCTGTAAGTTTGAGAGATATGAAAGTAATATTGATTAAAGACGTAAAGGGGATGGGGCGTGCGCATGAGGAAATAACAACCTCAGACGGGTACGCTCTTAATTATTTGATACCTAAGAAGTTTGCTATCGCCGCAACCGTCGTCGCTAAGAAAGAGGCTGCGACACGCATAAAGCAAACGGCCGATCGCTCAGCACTCGACGCCGCACTTCTAACCCAGAACATCGCTTCGCTCGTAGACGCACATATCGTTATCAAAATGAAGGCAAATGAGAAGGGAAACCTGTATGACGCCGTAAGCGAGGCAGATATTGCACAGGCGGTAAAAGAGCAGGCGCGTATCGACCTGCCTGAAGAGGTCATCAAGCTCGAGAAGCCCATCAAAAAGATAGGTACATTTGATATCCCCGTTTCTTCAGCCGACACCTTCGGCAAGTTCTCAATCACTATCGAGGCTGAATAAAATGCTATCACGCTATACAATAACTGCAATTTTAATAACACTAACGATTGGTGGTGGTTTTTATTTTTATCAACGCCAGCACGCCAATATCGAACAGCCGATACTGGTGCAGTCGCCCTCGACAATAACTTCACCAACTTCAAAAAATAGCCATTTCGATGAAACCGAAACTTCAAACTGGCTTAGTTATAAAGATGATTCAGTAAAGATAACCTTCAAATACCCATCGAATTTTAAAGTTGAAAATATTAAAAGTAATTTAACCCTTGTCATATCACGCAACTACATACCTTCTCAACCAACTGAAGTTATTGCGATGGTTTATGATTCATCGAGCAGTTTAAAGACGGAAGAAGCCATGGGCCGTGCTGGCACCAATTGTGAGACTTCAGTCAGGATTATCAGTGATAGTAATACTGAAGTTAAAACATGTGAACAAGACTCTGGAATGACATTGGGAGGTAATCATTGGTTAACGACTTACTACTTTTGGTCAGACCCTACTGGGAAAAGACGACTTATGTACGAATCAGGAGAGGATAAGGGAACTACTAACCCAGACAAACAAGCGGGACACGTGGATACAACGGTGATGGATGGCATCTTAAAAACAATAAGCTATCAGATTTAATCCACACGAGAAAGAAAAAACCCGCGGCACTTGTGCCGCGGGTTTTTTCTTTCTATGAACTAGATTTAAATGACGTCGACGACTTTCTTCATCATCGTGTGACCCGTGAAGCTGGTCTTGCGTCGTGTACGGAAAGCGACTTTCCCTGAAGCAACTGCAAAGAGTGTGTGATCGCGACCAACGCGTACATTTTTCCCAGCCTCAATCCTCGTACCGCGCTGACGGACGATAATAGCACCCGGCTTTGCCGATGCGCCGTCACCAAGCTTTACGCCAAGATATTTTGGATTTGAATCATTTAGGTTTTTGGCTGAACCTCCAGCTTTTGTTGATGCCATAGTGTTATAGTTTTACCTAATGACTATAGCAGAGGTGCGGGAGAAATGCAAAAGCTTCGTCGGCAAGGTCCCAAGAGACATTCTTATCATTTCTATACTCATTTTAGCCTCTTCAGCGAGCTTCGGGCTCGGGTATTTAGCGGGTATCGATGCGGGTCAAGCAGGGCAGGGAAGTGACCTCTCACCTCTTACGGTGCCCGAGGCAGAAGGAAAAATAGTGGCCTCAAAAAATGGCACGAAGTATTACCTCCCCGAATGTGCAAATGCTATTTCAGACGCAAATAAAATATGGTTTGTCTCAGCTCTAGCGGCACAAGCGGCAGGTTATTCTCCCGCAACAAATTGCAAAGGACTTTAATCAAGTACAATATACAAATGACTGATGGACCGATGCATGAACGTCTCGCGCAGGCGATACACGAAGGGCAGCGCACTATGCCCGAAGACCGTCCTCTCATGGTCTGCAAACCAAACAAGGTTGAGTCATGGAGGATCTTCAAGATCATGTCCGAGTTCGTCGAAGGCTTTGATGTTATTCGCCGGTATAGCCTTGCCGCAACCTTCTTCGGTAGTGCACGCACTTCTCCTGACAGTGAGATCTATATGCACGCAACCGAGCTGTCTGGTCGCCTCGCAAAGAAAGGTTTCGCTATCATCACCGGTGGTAGCTCCGGTATCATGCAAGCGGCAAATAAAGGTGCCTATGAAGCTGGCGGCGCTTCGGTCGGGCTCAATATACATTTATCAACCGCCCAAGACTATAATAAGTTTCTGACCGATCGATTTGTCTTCGACCATTTCTTCGTGCGAAAGGTGATGCTCACCTTCGCCTCTGAAGTCTATGTCTATTTCCCTGGAGGCTTCGGTACACTTGATGAATTTTTTGAAATCGCCACCCTTGTACAGACAAAGAAGATTCGACGCGTACCGATCATCCTTTTTGGCAAATCCTATTGGGAACCGATTGTCTCTGTTATTGAGAAAACGCTGTACCAAGAATTTTCCTACATTAGCGAAGATGATTTAAAAATTTACACACTTGTTGATACGGTTGACGAAGCATACGACTACATCATCGCAAATGTTTCGTGCTAACTGGCTCAGTCTGAGTAGGGGATAGAGTGTTTGATTCCAGTCTCTTGTGCACGTAGAGAATTACTTAGTGTGCGCACAATATATCTTTTGCGCATATCAGCCAAGGGCTTCTGAGCAAAAGATTAGAACAACTATAGATACGACAATGGATTCAGATACGCGGTGAGAGTCGCTATTGGCATGGTCGCATCGGCACAACCGATCGTCGAACCACGGAACTGGCGCAGGGTCATAATCTGCGTTCCTTCAGTCGCATAAACGCCAAAGTGAAGATGTGGACCAGTCGCATAACCCGTCATACCAGAGAGCCCTACAAGCTGTCTAGTCTCCACCTGCTGCCCTTTTGTCACATCTATCGAAGAGAGGTGCGAATAGAGAGTACTCAGCCCATTTCCATGAACAATCATGGCCCATTTCCCAAAGGAGTAGCATCCGCGCACCAGATCAGTGTTGCCCGTAGCGAGCACCGTGCCACCAAGCGCCGCATAGATTGGCGTACCAATCGGCGAAGCGATGTCGATAGCATTATGTCCGTGACCATTATAGATTTGCGCGTTCGCTGTCGAGAATGCCGTATTGCCGAAATATTGAGTAATACAGAAGAGATTACCGAACACACTCTTGCGCTGAGTACAATTAGACATGAAGGAGATACTGAACGGCCACGAAATGACTCCTGAACCAATCTTCGGCAAGAGATCGGGGTGCACAATAAGGTTCAGCTGTCCCTGTAGATCAGCAAGTTCCTGTTCGAACGCTTTCTCAGCCGCCTGCTTCTGCGCGATGAGCTTTTGATAATTTGACTCTTGATTTTTCGTTTGCGCCAGAATCTGCTGTTGTGCCACCTTACTTGCGTCAATAGAACGCTTTTGGAGTGTGAGATCCTTCTGAAGCGCCAACAGATCTGTCTTCACTGCACTCACTTGATCGCGATTCGTCGTGAGCTCAGTGCGCACAACACGCAGATTATTAATATCGTCTGAGAGCGCACGATTAAACTGCAGGGCCTCATCAGCTACTTGCCAAGCATCTTGTAGAGAATGAGATGAGATGAGATGAGCGACGAGTGAATTTTGCTCGTCTTCAGCGACACGGCGAAGTGCTTTCGCGATGGCATTTTGATCGATGACAATAACGGCTTCTTTATCACCGATCGAAAGAGAGAGTTCTTGTATCTGAAGATTGGCTGAAGCGATCTTGTTCTGCGTTATCTTAATCCGTGCAGCGAGCTGTTGCTGCGAGAGGGCGAGCGTGCTGATCGTCGACTGCAGAGTATTCTTTTTTGTCCCAAGCTCATTGAGTTGCTTTTGAAATGCGGCAATGTCCGCTTCGAGTGCGCTGACCTGCAGTTTGTTTGTATCTATTTTTGTCTGTATATCTGATGCGGCGTCAGCTCTCACAAATCTCGGATAGCCGAGAACAGCTCCTGCTGAGAGTAAGAGAAGAAGTGTGATTGACCCAAAACGCCTCATCCCTCAAGTATAGCAACCGCTTTTTGTATACGCGAAATAGATTCCGCTTTCCCAAGAACTGAAATGAGAGTGAAGGGGTCGGGGGATCGCTCTCTCCCTGAAAGCGTATAGCGAAGTGGCCAGAGCACTGCCCCACGACCTCCCTTCCCTTTTGCTTCTTCGGCATCGGCAAATGGCATAATCACTTTCTTTACATCTTCAGCAACGACTCCTTCTGGTAGGCCCTGGATTAAGACAATGGTGTTTGTGAGCGCAGATGCAGTCATGCCAGAGCGGCCTAAAAGCTCCTTCGCAACAAGCTGTTCGCGATCTAGGCTTGGTTCTTCAAAGAAACAGGCTAATTCGCCCACGAGCATATCGCGAGCTTCGCCAAATGTCTGCGCACGCTCTTTTAAAATGGGAACTATTTTCTTGAGCATATTCGTATCTGCGGCAACAAGATTTCCGCGCGTAATAAAATCATCAGTGGAAAGTTTGCGCATCCAATACTGGTTCACCGAACGAAGCTTTACTTCGTCAAAGACAGCGCTCCCCTTCTGTACACGAGAAAGATCAAACGCAGTAACAAGATCTTCTCGTGAAAGATATTCGCGCCCATCACCAGGGTTCCAGCCAAGGAAAGAGAGATAATTAAGCAATGCCTCAGGCAAGATGCCGAGAGTACGATACTCGGTTAATGCTTTTGCACCAGCACGCTTCGAGAGCTTCTTATGATTACTGTCCATAATGAGAGGCAAATGCGCATAGAGTGGCACAGGTAAGCCGAGAGCTCGTTGAATAAGTATCTGGCGCGCAGTGTTTGAAATATGGTCACCACCACGAATCACATGAGTGACATTTTCATCAGCATCATCGACAACAACAGCAAAATGGAAAATTGGCTCATCAAGAGATCGTGCGATAATAAAGTCACCAAGATCAGCAACCGCGGTTGTTATTTCACCAAGAATAACGTCAGTAAAGGTTACCGTACCGCCCGGATTCTTAAAACGAATAACCTCCTCTCGATCTCCAGGTTTTTCAGGCTTTTCTTTAGAAACATACGCTGTGCCGTCTGCAATAAGCTTTTCAAGAAGGGTACGGTGTCTCAGTCGATGAGAACTTTGTGTATACATTTCGTCAATCGGTAGATTGAGCCACGCGAGAGCGTCAAGAATGTTCTCTGTATACTCAGGCTTCGAGCGTGCTGAGTCAGTATCTTCGATACGCACAATAAACCTACCTCCTGAATGCTTTGCAAAAAGATAAGCGAACACCGCCGTACGATAATTCCCAGCGTGCAAAAGGCCAGTCGGCGACGGAGCAAAGCGAGTGACAACAGAGCTCATGCTTCGTGAGTGAGGGCGATCGCGAGCGCCTCGTGCGCGAGAACGCGTGCCGCGTCCTTGTCGGTAAACCCTTCAGACGCCGCGCCCATACGCTTCGCGAGTGCAGGGTCTCCAATAATCCGACGCACCTCAGCAAGGAAAAGATGAGGAGCGAGATTCTCTTCTTCTAGCACAACTGCCGCTCCTGTCCGAGCATAGGCATACGCATTAGTACGCTGATCGTGACTAACCGATTCAGGAATCGGGATAAGTATAGAGGGTTTATGCCAGAGACCGATCTCAGCAATAGAGTTGGCACCTGCGCGTGAGACGATAAGGTCGGCAACACCCGCCGATCGCTGCATAGACACCTGATCAAGATAATTGATTGGGTGGTACCGAGCTGTGTGAGAGTTGTTCTCAAGAACAACTCGACTCACTGCTTCGACTTCTTTAAAATTTGCTGGGCCCGTTTGGTGAATAATGTTCGCAATCAAAACTAATTCAGGAAGTGAAGAGAGAATAAGCTCATTAATCTTCACTGCACCCTGGGACCCCCCGATGACAAATATGGTCGGAAGATTGTCCTCAAGACCAAGATACTGCCGTGCACCCTCACTCTCAGAGTGCATAAGCGCTTTTCTAATCGGAATACCTGTGCGAGCGATTTTTTTCTGATCATTCTTTTTAAAATATTTAGCAGTGTCGTCAAAAGAGATTGCTATTTTCGTAGCGAACCGCGCCGCGAGAAGATTTGCGCGACCAGGCTTAGCGTCAGACTCATGGATAATAATAGGGATACGCAAAAGCCATGCGGCGATGACCGTCGGCACACTAGCATATCCACCCTTACTCATAACGACATCAGGGTAGATACGGAAAAGAGCAACCAGCGCTACCAGTATCCCCGAGAGGGTGATAAATGGATCAATAACATTACGTACTGAGGCATAGCGACGAGTCTTCCCTGCTGGAACAGACACAAAGACGATTTCATTTTCAAAAAGAGCTTTCTCGTCGAACTTGCTCGGTGCGAAATAGAAAAGGGTCGGAGCGATAAGACGTTCCTCACGCACCAGATCGTGCAGAGCCTCAGCAATGGCAATAATAGGATAAAAATGTCCGCCAGTACCGCCACCCGTAAATACAATCTTCATGGCTTATAGTATACCATTTCAAGCTTTTCGATGAGCTGCAATATTGAGAATAATGCCACACATAAGGAGCGTGGCCGCGAGAGCGGTCCCGCCATGAGAGATAAATGGTAACGGGAGGCCGGTGAGCGGGACGATACCAAGCATAGCACCAATGTTGACACTCGCTTGGAATATAATCAAGAATGAGAACCCGAGCGCAACGAGACCACCAAAAAGATCTGCGGAGTTCCCCGCAATCACCAAGCCACGAGCAGAGAGCGCCACCATGAGCATGAGTAGTATTGATGCGCCAACGAAACCTGTCTCCTCAGCGAAGACGGCAAAGACCGAGTCGCCGTCTGACTCGGGTAAATAATTAAACTTCTCGACACTCTGACCAAACCCTCTCCCAAGAAGACCGCCCGAACCAATCGCAATAAGCGCTTGCTGGATCTGATAGCCACTCCCTAAAGAATTTGCCGATGGATCGATAAACGTCTTGATACGCTCGAGCACATATGGTCGTAAGAAAATAATGACACCGAGTGCAAAAATAACGCCAATAGCGAGGATGCCGAAGTCGCGCCATGGTGCCCCTGCAACAAAGTACATCACCGCACCGGTCATGAGAATAAGTAATGTCGTCGAAGTGTTCGGTTGCGCGAGCAATATCGCCGAAGGAAGACCGATGAAAGCAACGAGAGGGAGTAAACCCTTCTTGAGATTCGCAAGATCCTTTGAGCGAGGAGCGAGCCACCATGCAAGAGCGAGCACGAAGCCAATCTTCAGAAATTCTGCTGGCTGCACGGTCGTAAAGCGGAGATTGATCCAACGCGTAGCGCCACCAGAATGAAATCCGATACCCGGGACAAAAACGAGCAGTGTGAATAGAAGTGTTGCAACGTAGAGATAGGGAGCGAACTGTTTCAATCGTGCGAGCGGAACCGAGCGCGCAAGTAAGAATGCAAGACAGCCGAAGCCGAGACCAAGACCGGTCTGAAGCAAGATGTTTCGCGACACTGAGCTGCTCTCACGAGCAAGATGTCCGAGCGATGCTGAAGAAAATATCGCGAGGCCAGCAAGAGCTAGAACAATAACCAAGAGCAAGAAAATACGATCGCCAGAAAAAGATTTCATGGTACCCGCGCAAGAAGCGCAATCGCAAGACCAAGCACCCCTACTATGATAGTAATAATCCAATAACGCATCGTCACCTTTGTGGCGGGCCAACCGAGCGCTTCAAAATGATGATGGATAGGAGCAACAAGAAATAATTTTTTATGAAAGACTTTTTTCCAAGTTACTTGCAATAGGGTCGTCACAACCGTTGCAGTGAGTGGAAAGGCGACAAGAGGGAGCACTGACACGCCGACACCACCAGCGATTGCGTCAGACGCAAAAGCGATCATCGCGAGAGCAAGGGTGAGCGCCATACTTCCAGTCTCTGACATATAAAATCGCGCTGGCGGGACATTGAACCAGAGAAAAGCGAGCGTTGCTCCAGCGATCGACGCCGCCAGAGCAGCGAGAGAGGCCTGCCCTTCTCCAAAGGCAATACCGGCATACGCCATAAATATAATCGCAAACACTCCTCCAGCGAGACCGTCGAGACCGTCGATCGTACCTCCTGCATAAATAAACAACGTAACGAGAGCAAAGAAAGGAATAATGAGCCACCCGAGAATAAGTGGCTCAGAGAAAGGAATGCTGACAGTCGTGACACCAAGCTTCGCATAAAACCACCACCCACCCATGAGCCCAATAGTGCCGACAGCACTGAGGCGACGAATAAGAGAGAGGCCACCATCCCCACGAGTTATTTCGAGAATATCATCGACGAGGCCGACAAGAGCTCCGATAGTGAGAGCGAAGAGTGGCAACCACGTCTCATGGCGATTAACGAAATCGAGAAAGGGCCAAAAAGTATCCAAAAAACGTGCGGCGAACCAGAAGAAAAATGTGGTCGCCAACACGGACACCCAAATAAGGACACCTCCCATGCGTGGTGTTGATACCTCACGCTCTTTATGGAGTTCATCGAAGATTGGTGTACCTCCCCCACCAATACCATTACCCTTTCCTGATTTTTTCTTCCACGCCTTAGCACGATATAGCACGCCAGAGAGAAATGGTGCGAAGACAATACCAAGAGCGAAGCTTGTTGCTGAGGGGATAAGCACGCGTGCGGCTGTACTAATCATATCGTCAAAGAGAAGCGACGCCAGCAAAATGGGCAAGTGTCGCGGCCACAAGCATCGTGCCGTCAGTGAAGCGCTCCTTTTTAGAAGAACCGAGAACGATCACGGCGATCGGATGCCCGATGCTCGCGTCAAAAACAAGAGCGAGATTGCCACCGGCGAGATCGGTATAGCCAGTTTTTGAAAGAAGAAGTCGCGGGATCGTACCGATAATCGGGTCGGTATTCTTCACCGAAAAAGAAGTACCTCCAAGAGAAGTCCCATGCGTTGCGCTCTGTGTTGTCGCAGCAGCTATTGATGGATTTTTCTTCACGAGTGCGCCCGCGAGGAGTGCCAGATCGCGCGCAGAACCATATCCTCCTGAGATAGCAGTGCTCACATCAAGACCGCTCCCATTAAGAGCATAGGTTTGAGAGAGACCAAGCGCCCCCGCGGCTCCCGCGAGCATGTCGCTTTGAGAGCGATTTCCACGTTCAGCTGTCGCCATGGCAATTGCCGCGGCACCGTCATTGAGTGATGCAGTTAGCGTCAATCGCGCCAAGTCTGAAAGTGAGAATATTTGCCCTGCAGAAAAAGCACGCGGAGCATCTAGCTGAGTGACCGTGACAGGAATAGTGATGGGCGTATTTGGCGACAACTCAACGAGAGCCGCATACACCGTAAGAAGCTTTGTTAGTGATGCAAGAGGAAGTTGTGCATCGGCATTTTTCGCATACAACACTTGCCCCGTTGCGAGATCATATACAACCGCAGCCGTCGCCTCAATAGGAACATGAGCGAAAGCATCCGGAGCGACCGGAAGTGCCACAGCGACGGCCGGAGGATTCTTCTTTGCAGGCGTAGTGGGTACGAAAAGAAAAATCGCAAGCAAACACGACGCAAAGATAAGAGCGAAGCCCGCTTCACGCATAGAGCGCGTATGTTCGGCAAGTTTTTGGAGTTCAATGGAGTCCATATATGTTATGTGGCGGAAGCATCTACACTTCGCGCTTCACTCTCCGCAATAATCGCGCGAGTAGCAGACTGCAGCTCTGCCGCACGTGGCAGACCAGATGCCTGAGTAATACCTAAATGTGCGAGCGCTTCTATAGTCAAGCTATAGCGGACACGACGCTTATCACGTTCGTCCTCTTTCCCCACTATCAAACCACGAACGAGAAGTGTGCGGAGAGCCGCTGAAGAATTAACACCGCGTACCCAGTCAACCTCGCCACGCGTGGCACCTGCCTGATAAGCAATAACCGCAAGAGTCTCAAGACTCCCCTTCCCCAGATCGCGAGAGAGCTCACTCTCGCGAAACCTCTTCACTACATCGGTCGCAAGAGGTGCTGTCCGAAGCTCCACTTCTGTATCAGTCTCAACCACCACAACACCACTCTCTTTCAGGGCGGCAGTAAGAGCTTCGAGAGCGAGTGCCACTTCGGTATCTTTAATATCGAGTAGGGTGGCAATGCGCTTCTTCTCCATCGGACCATCGGAGGCAAAGAGGAGTGCGTGGAGTGCGGCATGAGGCGTAAGCATTACTCCCTATCATAACCCGCACTTCCCCTCTCGAGCAACGCCCCTTTGTGACGTTCTTTTATCCGTAATGCGGAATGGCATCAGAAGCCGTGTGAGAAATACGAATATCGCCGTGGCGCTCATATTGCTCGGCGGCAACTGCACCCTGCTTCATAAGCTCGAGCAAGGCAAGAAATGAGACAATGACTTCAACTTTTTCTTTTTTATCGCCCGCAAAGTCTTTAAAAGAGAGATGCATGGCGCTCTGCACTCGCTTCGCAAGCTGGTCCATAACCTCTTCAATCGAAATAAGAGACTTCACTCGTGCTTCAGGAAGTTCCTCGACAGCTTCACGCGCTGCGAGAACACGCGCAAGAGCCTCAGCAAGCGCGTTCGCTGAGAGATCACGAGAAGGAGAGAAGAAGGGCTCGAGTGGACGTTCTCCCGCCGGAAACAGGATTGATCGACCGAAGATGCGAGCAAGTTCGCGCGATGCCTCACGTACTTTTTCATATGCCTCAAGACGACGCTTCAGATCGTCAATATCGGCATTCTCTTCTTCAGTAAGCGAGAGGTCGGGGATCAGCGACTTCGACTTGATAAGGAGAAGCATCGCGGCAATCTGGATAAAGTTCGCCGTTTCTTCAACCGGAAATACCACCTGAGCGCGCACATGAGCAATAAAATCTTCCGTGATACTCGCAAGAGCAAGATCGTTGACCAAGAGTTTGCGCGCTTCAATAAGATCGAGCACCAACTCAAACGGACCTTGATAGGCCTCGGTGGTGATCGAAAACCCTGTCTTTTGAGCTACGGTTTCCATTGTTCGATAAAGCGTATGAGTAGTCGCACCGGTGACCCGAGCGCACCTTTGGCAAGCTCATCACTCGACACGGTCGTCATGCGCGGTGCAATATCAATATGCGCCCACGGACAATTAAGCTCTTTTGCAAATTGCCAAAGAAACATACCTCCCACAATCGTACCGCCGTGACGAACATGCCCACCCGATATATTCGAAAGATCGGCAAATGTACCTTGTATCTCGTTTTCATATTCATCCCATAACGGAAATCGCCATACATACTCACCCGAATCCTCACCCAGAGTAGATATTTTTTCTGCAAGCGTATCATCTTGGGACATCAACGCACTAGCATGCGAGCCGAGAGCAGCAATCGACGCACCGGTGAGCGTCGCAACATCAATAACGACCGATGGATTAAAACGCTTCACATAGGTCAAAGCATCGGCAAGGATAAGTCTGCCTTCTGCATCAGTGTTCAGCACCTCAATAGTCTTCCCTGAGAGCGACTTCAGTACGTCGCCAGGGCGATAGGCATTGTTGCCGGGCATATTCTCGACCGCTGGTATCACACCAATAACCGACACCTTCAATTTCAAACGTGCGGCAAGCGCTACGGCATAGATAACAGCAGCAGCTCCCGACATATCCATGTGCATTTCATAAATACCGTTTGAAGGCTTCAAGTTGAGACCGCCACTATCAAAAGTAACTCCCTTGCCCGCGAGAACAATTGGTTTCTCTTTCCCTCCCTTATATTCAAGAATCGTAAATGTTGGCTCTTCAGTTGAACCCTTCGCGACACCAAGCAGAGCCCCCATACCAATCTTCTGCATCTCCTTCTTACCCAAGACCGTCACCTTAACCGGCAGGCCTTTTACCGCGTCTTTTGCAGCTTTAGCAAGCGTCGTGGGTGTTATATCGCCCCCAGGAGTATTGATGAGCGAGCGACAAGCATTTACCGCCTTCCCGATCTCCTGACCCTTTTCTACTGCTGTTACGATCTCCGATGAGAAGTCTCCGTACAAAATTATTTCTTCAACCACATTCCAACCCTCTTTTGGTTTCGTCTTGAAAAGATTAAACTCGAAATCTGCCATCTCAAAATTCTCAGCGACAAGCTGAGCAAGTGTTGATGGCTGACCGTGTTTGACAAGCTTCAACAGATCATCGAACGAGAGAGCGATTTTCTTAGCTTTATTCGTTTTTGCCGTATTCACGATTGTACGACAAAAAATAATGAACTTGCGCTGATTCATGTCTGCATATTTCCCGACCCCAAGCTCGAGCGTCTCAAAACCACTTTCTTTTACAAAACGCTTTGTGCCCTTCACCTCTTCAGTAATCACGATACGCACATGCGTTTTAGGAGTATCTGTAATCTTTCCTTTTTTGAGAATGATCTTCATTGAGATTAATCCTTTTGAGTGTCACCCGCCGGTGATGCGTCAGTCGAGAGTAGTGTGTCGATACGATTGATGTCGCGTGGGAAGAGTGCGGCTTCTTTAACATTAGAGAGTCCGAGCATCTTCTGCGTCAGACGCTCGAGACCCATCCCCCACCCACCGTGTGGCGGCATGCCATATTTGAAAGCTTGCAAATAGAACGAGAAATTATCGGGATTTAATCCCTTAGCCTTTGCACCAGCAATGAGGTTGTCGTAGTCATGTCTGCGTTGTCCCCCCGTTGTTATTTCAACTCCACGGAAGAGGAGGTCGAAACTCTTAGTGAAGCCCAGATCATTTTCGTCCTCGTAGGTATAGAACGGACGCTTGGACACGGGGTAGTGCGTGATGAAGATGAAGTCGCTTCCCTTTTCGCGCGCGGACCACTCACACATCCACCGCTCATCTTCAGGCTCAAGATCGGGCTCTGTGCGCATATCCTTACCAGTCTCTTTGAAAATCAATTCCTGTGCCTCGCGCAATTTCATATACGGGATAGTCGCTGGGACAGCAGGAATGGTTGAGCCAAGTAGCTCGAATTCTTTTGTGCATGTGCGCGTCAAGTGTGCACTTATCGCACGCAGGAGCTCGGTCTCTATCGCCATGATGTCATGATGATCCTTGATGAATCCCATCTCGGCATCGATAGAAGTATATTCATTGATATGGCGACTCGTGCTGTGCTTCTCGGCGCGGTAGACGTTGCCGGTCGTGAACACGCGCTCAAAGACGCCGACCATAATCTGCTTGTAGAGTTGTGGACTAGTCGCGAGATGCGCGATCTTGTCGTAGAGATACTTAACCTCAAACACTTCCCCACTCCCTTCAGCGTCATCACCGATAAGTTTTGGCGCTTGAAATTCAGTAAATCCGTTGTCACTTAGAAACGCACGAAAAGTTCGTATGATTTCTGTTTGCACTTTAAAAGTTGCACGCGAGCGTTCGCTCCGAAGCGTGTAGGGCAAATGGTCAAGATAGGTATCGAGATTAAGATCAGTACCAAGCTCAAATGGAAGCTCGCGCGCTCGCGAAAGAACAGTAATCGAAGTGACTTCTAATTCAATATCACCATTTTGCGCCTCGGCAAGTACATTTTTGTCAGGACGCTTGTTGACTACACCTTCTACCGTCACAACACATCCTGGTCGAATCTCTTTTGCGGTCTCAAGTGCTGGCGACCCAGGTAACGTGACTCCCTGCACCTTCCCCGAGCGATCGTGGAAGTCGAAAAAAACCATTTTTCCCTGATCGCGCCGCACATCCACCGAGCCAGAAATAGAAACTGTCTCACCGACATGCTTCCCCATCTCTCCTATAAGTGTCCGTTCCATATAATTAGTATGCCACACCGAGGGCGCGGCGGACATGTTCCATTTTTGCATCGGAGACAGCGCGAGCCTCTATCTTGCCACGCGCGAGCACGTCGTCGACGATAGAAGAGTCATTTTGAAGCGACTCATATTTCGCACGCATCGGCGCTAGGTAACGATCAAGGTCTTCGATGAGCGTTTCTTTAAGTGCTTTGTAATTGCCTTTGTGTTGGTCATATACATTCACCAGTTCAGACTCGGCACGCACCAGCTTATGGATTTGAAATACATTCTCGGGCCGATCGCCTGAAGAGTCAGTGACGATACCCATCACCGCCTTCACGAGCTCTTCGCGTGTGGAGAAAAGAGGAATGACGTTGCCGTAACTCTTACTCATCTTCTTCCCATCTGTCCCTGGAACGATTGCTACCTCAGGCATGATATATGGCTCGGGGAGTTTGAAAACATCCGTCTTATACACGCGATTAAATTTCTCTGCCATATCGCGCGCGATCTCGATATGCTGTTTCTGATCTGCACCAACTGGAACAACGGCGGCGTCATAGAGCAAGATGTCGGCCGCCATAAGCATCGGATAGTTAAACGTGCCAACATTGATCTCTTTGTTCTTTGCCTCAGAATCTTTAAAAGCGTGCGCACGCATCAAGTAGGGCATCGTCGTGAGCGTGTCGAAGATCCAACAGAGCTCGGTGTGTGCCGGAACGTCTGACTGCTTAAAGAAGACAACCTCTTTTGGATCAAGGCCGATGGCGATATACGCCATCACGACTTCGCGCGTGCGACGACGCATTTCTTCAGCGTCCTGCATCGTATTCAGCGCGTGATAGTCAGCGACGAAAATGTAGGGGCTGTACTTCCCTTCTTTCGTAAGTTCGACAAACTGGCGCATCGCGCCAAAGTAGTTGCCGATGTGCAAATCACCCGTCGGCTTCACGCCAGAGACAAGGATAGGCTTCTGATTGCTCATATGAGATACGATACCATGTCTGTGCGGGTACCGGGAATCGAACCCGGGACTCAACCTTGGGAAGGTCGCGTTCTACCACTAAACCATACCCGCCTTCGTCTCGCCGGAGCTCGACTTCGGCGGGGCAAGCCCGCAGAAATTGAGCGTAGGCGAAATTAGAACCAATTTAATATCTTCTGCCACCACGACGGTGCGACCTCAGTCGTCGTAGCGGGTGGCACCACCACGATGACTTCTTCTCCTGGTCGCGCAACCCCAAAGGCCGTTCGTATGGCCGCGTCGCGCCCACGCTCGGTAGCAAGAGCGGCAAGACTCGCCGCAAGCGACTCCCTTCGGCCTTCAAGCGATTGATATTGCCGCTCGGCCTCGTTTGCTTGAGACACCGCTATCTGAGCCTTTCCCGAAAGACCCCAGATAAGCGACATAAGCCAGAATATCACGAGCAAAAGAACACCGATAAGAATTCCCCGTTTCCACTGATGCGTGCGCATGATGTCAGTATAACGCAAAACAAGGTTCGACCTTGAGGATTCGGATCTAAGGTCGAACCTTGTTTTGCGTTAAGAATCAGACTGTACCATTTTCATAAAGACCTCTTCAGGGATATTCACTTTGCCCGTGCCACGCTCAAGCATTTTCTTCTTACCTTTCTTCTGCTTGTCGAGAAGCTTATTCTTGCGCGATACGTCGCCACCATAGAGATACCCCGTGACGTCCTTACGCATTGCCGAGAGCGTTCGAGAAGCGATAATGCGCCCACCAACGCGTGCCTGAATTTTTGTATTAAAGAGCTGTTTCGGGAGAGCTTCGTGCAATTTCTCCACCATCTTTTCTGCCTCTTCTTGAACACGCCTCGAGGCAATAACACGCGCAAAAGCCGGCACCGGTTCTTCAGCGACGAGAATATCGAGTCGCACAACGTCTGCAGGCCGCTCAGGCAGGATCTCATAGGAAAGCGAGGCGTATCCCGAAGAAATATTTTTGAGAGCATCGAAGAAGCCACGCATAAGTTCACGAAGTGGCATCTCGACAGTCATTTCTACCCGCAAATCTTGATATGTCTCTGTACCAAGCGTCAACGCTTCATGCTCATAGAGTAGCTGAACAAGTGCCGAGAGCGTGTCGGGTGGCGTGATGATAATAACCTTCGCCCACGGCTCTTCAATACGCTCAATATCGCCGTGTTCAGGGAACTTCGCTGGTGTATAGATCGTCTCACGAGAACCGTTTGTACGAGTGACCACATAAGAGATCGTCGGGATAGTCACGATGAGTCTGAGACCAAACTCTCTTCGCAAACGCTCGGTAATAATCTCAAGATGTAAAAGTCCGAGAAATCCACAACGGAACCCCCTCCCGAGCACACCAGAGGATTCTTCTTCAAATGAAAGTGACGAATCTGAAAGTCGCAAACGCCCAAGTGACTGCCGCAAGAGCGGGAGGTCATCATGATTTTCTGGATACAAAGACGCCCAGACAACGGGTCGTGGTTTACCATATCCGGGAAGTGCCGCCAAAGATCCCTTTACCAGACCGATAGTGTCGCCCACCGCAACGACACCCGGCTCCTTGATACCCGTCACGATATAGCCAATCTCGCCAGCACCAAGCAAGTCTGCAGGAGTTTCTTCTGGAGTAAAAATACCCGTCTCAAGCGCCACAAACTCTTTTTCTGCGGCGGCAAAAGTAAGCGACTGTCCTTTGGCAAAAACGCCATCGAAGACACGCACATACACCGCAACCCCGCGATGCTTTGAAAACGAAAAGTCAAAAATAAGACCGCGCGGTTCACTCCCCTGAGAAATGTCCGTAGCATGCGGCGGTGGAATACGCTCAGCAATAGCCTCCAGCAATTCTTCGACACCCGCACCCGTTTTCCCAGACACGGCAATAACCTCAGAACGATCAACATTGATAAGTCGCGCGAGCTCACTAGCGACCTCGTCAACACGAGCGGCAGGAGCATCGATTTTTGACACGACCGGGATAATCACACACCCTTGTGCCTGAGCCATCGCAAGTGTCGTCAGAGTCTGCGCCTGTATGCCCTGCGTCGAGTCAACCAAGAGAAGCACTCCCTCGACTGCCTTGAGCGCCCGTGATACTTCGTAAGAGAAATCGATATGCCCGGGAGTATCGATCAAATTAAATACATACTCGCCGTACTGCATCCTGACCGGCTGCATCTTTATCGTGATGCCCCGTTCGCGCTCAAGGTCCATACGATCAAGCACCTGGTCGCGCATCTTGCGCTCAGGGATAGCCCCCGTGCGCTCGAGCAAGCGGTCGGCCAAGGTCGACTTGCCGTGGTCGACATGGGCAATAATCGAAAAATTACGAATAAGTTTTTGGTTCATGAGCGTGTTGGGTCTTCTATCGGCGAGACGAGTTCCGATGCTCGATGCATCGGGAGATGCATCAATCTCGAAAGTGCTTGTGCGACAATAAGGAACTCTTCATTTTCAACAAAGAAAAGTACCAGACCCGAAACAGCAAGACCTACCACGCCAGCGACGAACCCTTGCGTGAAGACGGCGGCGAGCGTCGTGAGAGAAGCGATGCCACCCGCAATAACGAGAATACCGTACGCCGCCACACCACCAGCGAACGCGGCAAAACCACCATCGAAGACTGGTCGCACGAGCGTGCGACTGAGCCCAGGTACAATAGTGCGAAGTGCGATTAGAGAAAGGAAGACGAGAAAAAATTGACCTATGACATACGCAAGCGCGAGAAGAAGTACGTCTGCCCCCACAACATCGGTGACTCTTAAAAGAGAAGCGAGCGACGAGGGAATACCCGCACCTGGCAAAGCGAGGAAAGCGAGCGCGAGAGCAATCGTAAGAGCAGCCCCAGCCAATTGATATAAAAGCGGTCGCCACGATTGTTGTGCGGCATAGAGCGCTCGTGAGAAGAGTAGTTTGAGAGAATCGACAACAAGACCGAGCGCAAGGACGGCAAGAAGGGCCGCCGTAAGGCGCGTCGCATTCCAATCAAAAGCGCCGGACCCGAGGATGACGCGCACAATATGTGCACGCAAGACCACAATAAGACCGAAAGCAACGATCGACCAAAGGATAATATGTCGCGCGCTTGCTGAAAGAATCTTCATGAATTCTTCTTTATCTTTTTTCGCAAACGCTTCAGAAAGTGCGGGGAATGCCGCAATAGCATAGGACGAGCCAATAAGAGCGAGTGGCACTGCCTCGAGATTACTCGCAAAACTAAAAACAGAAACGCCTCCGGTACCTATGCGCGCCGCCATCGCAGTCAAGACAAGCAACATGATCGAATTGACACTGAGCGCAAGCGAGCGTGGCACTGAATCACGCATGACCGAGTACATGAGCGAAAATGTCGGGAAGCGCACGTGTGGCATAACTCCCGCCTGCATCACGACGGGAATATGCACTGAGAGGTAGGCGACGGCACCGATAACAACGCCGACACCGATTCCCGGCAAACCCCAAAGAGGATAGAGAACGATGGCACCAATAATGATACCGAGATTGTAGAGCACCGGAGAGAGCGCGAAGAGGGTAAATCGCCGATGCACCTGTGCAACACTCCCGATAACACCCGAGAGTCCGAGCAAGATTGGTTGGACAAGCAAGATGCGCGCAAGAAAAACAAAGGCAGACTGTTGCGACGACGCCATGAGGCTCGGATACAAAAACGTCAAGAACTGCGGCATGAAAATGCCGAGAATAATGCAAATAAACCCGCCAACACCGAAGAGGAATGTCGCTGACTCAGAAAGCAGTCTCTGGGTCTCTTCTCTGCTCATCCCGGCAATGCGCGGGATAATAACATAGGCACTCACGAGTGATGAGACGAGAGCGAAAACGAGATCAGGCACGCGAAACGCAGCATAATAAATATCAAGCGTCTGCCCAGCACCAAAGGTGTGAGCGAAGGTACGGTCCCGCAAGAGAGCGAGCGCCTGCGACGCGAGTGTGAGGCCCGCGAGTAAGTACGCGGCCTGATGCAGGCCGCGTACGGGTGCCGCGATACGCTCGAGAAGCTGTCGAACCATTGGATTAACTCTTCTTCACCTCGACGGTGACTGCGGGCACATTGTCTCCGCGCGACGAAGCCGCAATGATCTCCTGCACTTTACTGACGATCTCTTTCGGATCATACTGACTCTTCACGAGATAGAGCACGGCGCCGAGACCGAGAGCCTTTTCAGCATCCGCTTCACCCGCAAGGTTGGTGAGCATGATGACAGGAACGCGTTTAAGCTTCTCGTCTTCTTTGACCTTGCGCAAAACGTCAAAGCCATTTAGCTTCGGCATCATGATATCGAGCATAATGACCTCCGGCTTTGGATCTGCCTTCAGCAAAAGTGTGACGGCTTCTTCACCGTCGTGCGCCATCGTGAGCTCGTGCCCCCCAAGGCGAAATGCCCGCTCATACATACGGCTCATGAGCGGATCGTCTTCTGCCATAAATAGTTTAGCCATAGATTGAGTATACTATACCACTATTGGTAAGGTAAAGAAGAACGTGCTCCCTTTGCCAAACTCGCTTTTCGAAAGCCCTATGGTACCGCCCATGTTCGTGATAATGAGCTTAGAAATGTACAGACCGAGACCAGTGCTCTGGGTCACGTCCCGCGCAAGCATCTGCTCTCCTGCCTGCTGAAACTTTCTAAAGAGAAGCGACTGATTATGCTCTGAAATGCCTGTGCCAGTATCAATAATCTGGGTAGTAACAAAACCGTCTGCCACCGTCGTAGTAACCGTAATACCGCCCTCTTTGGTAAATTTCACCGCATTCCCAACAAGGTTCAGAAGAATCTGTTCTGTTTTATTTTTATCGGCACGCACCATTGGCATAGGAGAGGTAGGTGCGGTATAGACAATAGACAAGCCTTTTTGCTCGACCATAGTCTTTAGGTCGCGCACAACTCTCTCCACCATGAGCGATATATCGAAATCTTCTTTCTTGATCTCAACCCTCCCCTGTTCGAGGCGCGACACCTCTAAGAAGTCGTTCACGATTGAAATCAGGCGCACGCTCGACGTGTCAATATCTTCAAGCATCTCTTTCATATCCTTATCGACTATTTTGTCTGCAAACATGCTCAAAATCATATCCGCGTTGCCACGAATAGCCGTGAGTGGCGTACGGAGCTCGTGACTGGCGACCGCAAAAAATTCTTCACGACTCCTCTCCATCACCTTAGCCTCCGTAATGTCTTCAAGCAGGAAGACGTAACCGACCTTCTCATCAGCGGTGCCCGAGAGAACGGGAGCAATAATACCGCGAAGAAATTTTGTACCAAAAATAATCTCTTTTATTTCACACACCGCCTTACCCTTCACGCATCGCTCTGCCTCCATTTTGACATCGAAGTGTTCACCTAGGAGGTTTGAAATATTTTCAATAGTGACTTCATCTTTATCAGAAAAACCAAAGAGTTGCATCATCGCATTATTCTCAAGAAGGACGCGATGATTCATATCAACGATGATAAAGCCAAACGAGAGACTGTTGATAGAAGCAAAGAGACGGGACCGCTCGACCTCGAGCTCTTGCGTACGCAAGACGACCTTGCGCTCAACACTTTCTTTTTCCATCTCAAGCTTCCCTTCTAGAAGTTTGGCGTCATCGAGCAAATTAAGCATCGCGAGCTCTGTCTGGTTCAACAGCTCGTTCTGTGTGGCAAACCCATCGGTTAATTTCTTCAATCTGCGCAAATCAGATGCATTTTTCATTACTTCAAATAATAATCTGCGCTCTTGCTTTCTTAAGAACGAATCAGCAAAAGCACTGAGGCGCTCCATTGACAGCTCTTTCGTGAGAGATTTTATTTGATGATCTTTTTCATGTTTAAAAAACATACGCTTACTCCATATACTTTCCATATTCAAAATTTCCCAATGCCCGTATTGATTGATCAACAAGATCCTTCTTAATAATCGATCCGTGCTGTGAACAAATCATCTCGATATCTAACTTTTTTATTCGGTCCAGATATTGTTCCATGATTCTGTTGGATGGCATGTAATTTTCATGGAATGTTCTCATCTTCTCTGGATACTCTTTATCAGCGTATAGCTCCCATTTCGGCGTAAACGCACCAAAAATGTCTGAGGAGAATAAGATCTTCGTCTTCTCATCATACGTGTTAATAGTGCCCGGCGTGTGAAGATAGTGAGCAGGAATAAATCGTAATGTTCTCCCTGACGAAAATCTGAATATATTATCGTTTTTTTCTGGATAATAGAAATTCATTTTCTCTTGAGAGTAATACGCTATCAGGAGCGACGCGCGATAGTGAGAAATGACCTGAAGATCTTTGTTATCGATAATATTTTGGAAAAGAGGCATGGACGCGCAGAGGTCTGGGTCCATATGGTGCAATATGAGATTTTTTATTTTTGACGGCTCAATGATGCTAAAAACTTTTCTCGCCACAAAGGGGAAATGCCCGAGCGATCCACCATCTATCAAGATAGCCTCGTCGCCGTCGACAATGAGATACGGATTGCAAGAAAAAATCGCATCCTTATCATAAAACCCAACCCAATAAATTCCCGGAGCTATTTCAACAGCCTCATCATAATTGTTTGCAGATGTATTCATAGATCTTAAGATTTATCTTTTAACTTTAAAATTTCTTTTTTTAATTCGACCATCATCAGCTCTCGACCGACCGTGAGTTGTTTGAATTTTTCCAATTCTGCCAGTTTCTGTTGCAATTGACCTGTCTTTTTATTAACTTCTTCTTCTAGCCCAGACTTCAGCTCATCTAGTTCCGCCGTGCGCTCTTTCACTCGCTGTTCAAGGGCAATATTAGTGTCCTTCAACTGTGCCTCAGCCTCTTTTAATCCCTGCCGCGATTTTTCAATAGCGTCAAGCATCTCATTAAACACGGTCGCGAGGTACCCGAACTCATCTTTAGACTTAACCTGTGCGCGCATGTCGAACTTCCCATGAGAAATATTTTTGGCGACGAGCACCATAGTATCAAGGGGTTTAAGAATGATACTGCTAAATAGTATGCTACACACAATAGTTGCCATGACCGTGAGTAAGATGCCGAGAATAATCGTTCGCCTCGTCTGAGTAAGTGTGGCGAGAGCTTCGCTCGACAGCACTTCTGCAACGAGCATAACGCCATGCCTCTTGATGCACATAGTCGCGCCAAAGACCTTAGCACCATCATAATTTGTATATTCTTCAGCTATTTCTCTGTTTTCTTTAAAGCACGTCTCAACCAAATACTTGCTCACTTTCTTATTAAGAGAAGGATGATCACTTCTTGTATTAGAAGGATTAGTGATAATTGAGCCTTCTTTATCTACCAAATATATCTCTTCACTCCTATACGTCTGCGCAAGAGCATTGCCCGTGAGCGCTCCCAGACTAATCTGAAAGGCGCCCGTGAGTATGTCTGATATCTGATTGTTCCTCGAGAAATGTAGTAGCAAGACAGCATTCAGGGGTAGAACAACCCCGTCAACACCAGTGTCAGTAGAAAAAATTCGTGTTGTAGCATTTGTAGTTCGATTGGTACCGTCATACCCCTCATTATTCGCGTCAATAGCAAAAGACTCACCGAGAGAAGCCTTTATCGCCTCGCTAAATCTAATCTTGAGATCCTTTTCTTCTTCACCATCATTGAGACCAATTCTATTTTCTTGCGACGAAGCGATAACAATACCCCTGCTATCCAAGACGTCCATTATGATAACGGTCGGATCATATAACATTTTATTTTCTTTGAAATACACACCGAGCTCAGTGGCGATAGCGCTCTTTTCTTTTGCAGAGGTCTTCTGGCTAACCAATTTTTGAGTAGTGTTTCTAATATGACCATCTGAGCCCCAATCAACAGTTCTCGTGTTTACACTTTCTATAAAACCGAAATAGAGGCCCTCGCTCCCTTCAGCCGCGACACGCAAAGTGTTTTCTACTTTACTGATCAGTCCTGTGGTGAAATATGAATCGAGATATAGAAATACTCCCGACCCTATCAGGATGGTGACGAAGGAGAAGGTGAGAGCGAGTTTTGTGCGTATGTTCATATATTTTTATGCCTCATCGGTCAGTCGCTTCGCGAAGATATAGATCGGGAAGGTCAACACGAGCATAACGATAATAATCGTTATGAGCGTGAGCTGGTTGGTAGCATTTACGAGATCGAGAATATCCTGCTCGGGCTTCGCCGCCGACAGCATACCGACAATCTTACCGTCGCCATTTGTGAGCGGCAGATAGCTCGAGAGGAACGATTGTTCTCTGATGCTCACGTGAGTCGTAACGCTCTCTCCACCAACCAACACCGACTGCTCGGTTGCAGAGTCCTGAAGTGGCAAGCCGGTAAGTCGAGTGCTCCCGTCGCGCGCAAAGGCTGTTGCGGCGACCGACACTGCACCTTGGTAGATAAACATATCGAGACCCGTCACGCGCTTGATGCCGTCAACAAGAGCGTTGTCGAGCGGGTAGCCAGCGACGACTGTGCCTATAACCTTCCCTTTCTGCTCTACCGGCGCACCGGCGCGGATAGAGAGTTTCTCTACCGGACTCTCCTCTATCGTGACAAAGGCCACACCCGCCCGAGCCTCTTCAAAGGCTCGCTCTCCCACAAGAGAGTCGCCGCGCTGTGAGAGTGCATGCGCGCGGATAAGCACGGTGCCTTGCGCATCGGTAACGGTAACGAAGCCGAGATTATATTTCTCCATAAAACTTTCTGTTTTTGCTTGGAGTGTTTTGAAATCATTTGTGGCGAGAGCACTCATGAGCTGTGGATCCATCGCAAGGAGAGTTGCTTCAACAAGTGATGCTTGCTTCAATGCCTGAATATCGAGATCAAGCACGCGCGCGTCGGTCAGGAGACTTGTCTGTGTCTGACTCGTTATCTGCGCGATAAGAATAGTTGAAAACGCGAGCGTCACAACCGTCGAAAGGAAGATTGCCGCCGAGATAAAAATAATTACCAAGCTTTCACGGATGCGTAGTGCAAGAAACTGCCACACCCAGGCAAAGAGGTAGAGGAATCCCGCGAGCGAGAGCGCCTCGCTCGCGAGAGCGAAGAGACTTGCACTATCTCCGTGCGCGCCTATTAAAAAGATTTGGCTTATGCCGAGGAGAGCGAAGGCGACATAGAACGACTTCCACGTCTTATTGAACTCCCTTTTTGAGAGTCGATACGCAACAAGAGCAATGGCGATAAGGAGAAATGCCTCGACCGCAGAGAGCGCGGGAGCGAAGGTCGCGAATGACGGAATAATAAGAACTGCGGGCATCGCAAGCTGTTCGCCACCAAAGAAACTCCCAAGCAGGCACAAGAGCCCGATGATAAGAATGGAGAATCCGACAAATGACAGCACGTCGTTCCCGCTAGCGACCGCTATGATAATCTGCCACAAAGCGAAGAGCGCAAAGCCAAGCGTTCGGAAGAGTATTCTCGTCTCCTTGCTCACTGAGTAGGTGTCGAAGGTGAGCCATGCCGCCATAAACATCACAACAGCACCAAGAAGTGCGAGCGCGAAGTGGATATTATTTGCAAAGAAATAGAGTGACATGCTGTTCGTTCATTATAGCCCCTCACCACGCTATGTTAGTGACATTATGCACAGCACGTCCACCCTCATCACTTGGCGGTTTCACCGCCAAGTGACTACTCGAGTAGAAACTTATCGAGATCTTTCAAATCTTCTTTTCTTTTTATAATTGATTCCAGCGACGAGAGTGCATACTCTTTGTACTCATCAATATTTTTAAATTGTCCTAAAATAATTTCCTTTTTGCAAATTCCCTTAAGCCCATTGTCCGTATACTCTTCCCAGCTCGACATATTCGCGATCAACTTGGCGGTTTCACCGCCAAGTTGATGAACACGGTCATTTAAATTTACATATGCACTTACATGAAGAAGATACTCGTTCGAATCAATATGAACATCTCTAAATGCCCCCTGAAACAAAGACCCGCTCCTTTTATATTTATTATTGAAGTACCATGTGTACCCTCCGATTCTTTTCATAAACTCACTAATACCGCCATCAATCAATTGCTCCAAGATGATGTGAAAATGATTTACGTTAAGACAGTACGCAATGATATTAACTAACCTCTTTTCTGACTTGGCGGTTTCACCGCCAAATTGATGAAATGAATTCTCGTACAGGCTCCCGATCGGATTGGCCGTGTTGAATTCAACCATACTCTTGAAGAACCTTTGCGCGTCGTAATTGTCGGAAAAAATAATTCTCTTATCAACCCCACGATTGTACACGTGATAAAATTCTCCATTCGCAAAAACCGTTTTCCTCGTACTCATTATTACTATCCTATCACAATGTCACTTGGCGGTTTCACCGCCAAGTGACATCCACAAAGTGACTAGGGTTTAGGGCAGGATTTTTTCTATCATGTTCATAAGTGCGTCCTGACTAAGTACTCCCGAGTGCACTTCTCGGATCACACCCGTGCGATCAATAAAATAAAAAGCAGGCATACCTTTAATAGCATAATTCTCGCTCGCGAGACCGCGAGTATCAAGCAGAGTCTCTACCCGATATCCGCCACGATGCATAAATGTCGACACGACACTGGAGTCTTCTTGGCTATTAATAGCAACAACCCTTACGAGAGATTTCTGGCTAGATAAATATTGGTCAAGAATATGAATCTCATCAGCCGATTGCGTATTCCACGTCGACCAAAACATAATAACGAGTGGTGTGCCGACAAGGTCGGCACTACGCACCTGTTTACCCGCAAGATTCGACAAATTGAATTGTGGCAGACGCTTCCCTATGAGCCCGGCGCCCGGCACGAGTGCACTGTCCCCCTGCCCCACCACACTCAGCACCAGTGATGATCCGCCGAAATACAGGAAAGAGAATATCGCACCGAGGACGACGATGACGATACTTAAAACGATAAGGATGCGTTTCATAGCGAGAGGATATAATTGATAATACCTTGTAGAAACTTCCACACACCACTTGTTCCACCTGTCGAAGGCTGTGCTGGCGCATCACTCGGGCGATCAGTGATATGTAACGCTCCAATGAGTTTCCCCGTGACGGCATTGTGCACATTGTCTTCGGCACTGATAGCTAGTGTTGTCGTTCCTGCAGTACCTACGTCAATCGCTACCTGCCACAATCCTGAAGCGATATCTTTCTTCAATGGGATAGCTGTACTACCAACAAAGAGCGATGCTGTTTTCGTATCTCCTTCAAGCGATACTTCAAACAATGATTGTGCGCCCGTATAAAGTGCGATCACGCCCTGTTCGTCTGGACTGACACGCGCACCCTGCACAAGCACGTCGAAACTGCCGATTGATGGTGGTGCCATATCGACGAGGACAGTGCGCGACGCTTGGGGCGATACATTCCCAGCGGCATCGACCGCGCGAGCATACACAGTATAGGTACTGTCTATGAGCGTTGTCGGATGAGCGAGCGAAAATGTGGCGTTATTCTGCAAGAAACCATTCGTGAGGAGCGCGGTGGAGAATGTCGACGGCGCACCCTCAGCAATTGCGTATTCGACATATTCAATACCCGAGAGTGCGTCATACGCTTTGCCATGTCCGGTGAGCGTACCACCCTTCCCAACCACCGACGTGTCGAGAGTAAAAGAAGAAAGGGTTGGTGGAGTTCGATCGACCGAAAAACTCACCAGATCCGTGCCCGTCGCTATACCGTCACCTGCCGAGAGTCGCAGTTGATAATCAGCCGCTTCGGGAAAATCCCTCACATCAAAAATGTGCGGGGTGTCCAACACCGAGTGTTTGACAAGGTCGAGAGGGATGAACGCTCCTGAGCCGCGACGATATTCGAGTCTAACCTGCTGTATCTTGTCACCGTCGATATCACTTACACTCCATGAGACACTCGCTTTCCCCGTGAGCCCACGGAACGGCTTCGGCGTGAGAATAGTCACCGTCGGAGGATTGTCATATACGACACGCACTATCCGCGACACACTCGCGTTCCCCGCCTCGTCTTTTGCAGTTACCGTGAACTGATTTGTCCCACGCTGCATATCAACAGCACGGAACGTAAACACACCATCTATAGATGCCCGCGCTGTCAGGGTCGTACTCGCTGACTGCAACGTGACCATACTCTGCGGCTCTGCCGTTCCCGTAACACTTATCTGCAATCCGCTTTGTGAAGCGTCTTCATCATCTGCATTTGTGATAAAGGCATTATTCGCAGGACTATTCACTATTGGCACGGCGGGTGGTGTCAGATCGACAATGACCGGATGACTCGCGCGACCGTAGAGACCTCGACTATCTTTAACCCGCCACACGATATTTTGTGTTCCTTCAGCAAGCTTCGTGAGGGCGAGTGAGAATGTCACGTTAGCACTGCCTTCTCCAGACGTTATTGAAACTGGGCTCCACTTCACACCATTATTGAGGCTATATTCGACAGAGACAATCGCCGGGCGCGGTGAGATCGTAACCGGTGAAAGGGCGTGTCCGACGATAGTCGCGGACAACCGATTCGTCACCGTCTTTCTACCATCTTCAAAACGGAAGAACGAAATGGTGTTGTGGATTGAAAATGGAGTTGGTGTCGAATACACCTTCACAAAACCATCGTCTGCTATGGCACGTAAGAAATATTGCCCATCCTCAACCTCAGTCGAGTCCCATGAAAAATTCGCAGACGGCACCGCGTCTCCGATAGTATTCCAAGCACTGTCAAACACCGAGTGTTTGACAGTGCTTGATGAGGTGGTTGCGGCTGATGCCTCGTCAAAACTTTGTGCTGGAATTATTTGATAGGTAAACAAGAGAGGGTCGGTATTTTCATCTTTTGCTTGTACCGTAAGCAGTGTTGTTGCGCCCACGATCGCTTTGTCTGCCGGAGAAGAAATGGCGACGGTCGGTGCGATATTATATTTAATTTGTAACGGCACCGCCTCGCTCATGAGCCCTGCCTGGTCACGTGCCGCGATACTAAAGACGTTCGCTCCCCTATTTGCATCTTTACTCAACACGATGCCCGAAATATGAAAGGTGCCGTCCAAACTCGAGCTCGCGGTATAGGTATCAACACCATTCACCACAAGTACCGCCATGGTGTCTGGACGCACCGTACCCGTGACTGCGATTGTGCTAGTCGCGACCACTGTATTATTTTGTGGCGACGAAATATGCGGGACAGGTGGAGGGTTAATACCGACCGCAAATGTGCCGCCAGAGAGTATCGTCGTCCCGACATTTCCTGCCACGTCACTACCCGACACTGAGATCGTCGCAACGCCGTCATGCCCTTTGCTGATAACATACGTTCCTTCGTAATGACTGCCCTGCCCTTTCATCTCAAGAGACGTGGCCACACCACTCGCCTGAGTTACGGTCACCGTCGGAGGTACTTTCAAATTCTTCGATGCATCGACACTCACCGTGACGTCGCTACCGCGCGTCACGGGCGGGTTCGCCTTCACAATAAAGGTCGGCGGAGTGAAGTCGAGTGAGAAGAAGCCGGAAATCGCTTCCCCCATACGACCATAGGTCCCCAGAGCATCAACGATAAATCGATAGAAGTTCCCTGGGGCAAGACCTTTTGTATTCCATGTATACGGACCATTTTCTGGCACACCACTCGCGATCAACATCTTATCGGCAGGATCAATAAAGAAACTGCCGTCCCAGTTAGCCGTACTGGTGGAATAATAGAGATTAACTTTTGTTGCGCTCAGCGTGGTGTAGTTAATAATCCCAAAGAGTGAGAACACATCGCCTCTCAGTGGCGACTGAATAGCCGCGATCGGCACCGGCACAATTCTGTCTGCTGGCTCAGCCGCCCTGCCGCTAGAAGGAGGATCGGTGACACTAAACAAAGCTTCACCTACGAACTCCGGAGCTAACTTGCAGTCAACATACGTCAACGCTTGCCCCTGACATATCCCCGAAGTGGTAAGTTCGATAAGGGAAAAATTACCAGATGAAATTCCGAAATAATTAATATTTCCACCCGGATCAAATCCCCATGTTTCAAAATATGTTTCTCCAGTACCGAGATTATAAAGCACAACCGGGCCAGTACCATCAGGAGCAATGATTGAGTCTCCGACAATATACGAACTTTTGTCCAAAACAACCGCCTCTGCGCGAGATGGAAAGAGTGGTAAAAGACCTGCTACAAGGACACTGAGTAAAACGGCTTTTCTAAAGTGGGACATTGGCTGAGCCTCCGGTAGCGCCGGCATTGATCGGGGCTACTTCTACTATTTTATTCAATGAGGGGCTGTAGAGAATCGCTTTTTGTGATGCTGTGTATATCAAAACCTTATCTCCCTTTTGGGCATGAATAAAGAACGGTTGGTCTTTTAACTTCTCTGGGTCACTCACGGTCGCCATCGTCGGCGTCTCGCCGGCTGGTAGGACCATCAGCTTGCCGACACTCACAATCGTAGCCTGCAACTCCTTAAGCGCCTCCTTCTGTGGATCAGCAGTCGCCTTCTGATAGAAGTACACACCTGTACCAATAGAGATTACAAGAAGCACCGCCAGAACGTTTGTAACGGTAATGTATTTTGAAAATGATTTCTTCAGTGTTGCGTCTTGTTCCATACAAATATAATTACAGTCTTCTATTACCGAAAGTATACCATCCTCTAATTACCAGTGTCGTCGATCATCGCAGTATAGATCTCGAGCGATAAGTCTTGCAGGACATTCTGCAACGCTTCATAGTCTGAGCCTTCGGTCAGGATGCAAAAAGTGTACGGCTCGGCGCCATTCTTCGCATATACCAGACCACATTCATGAAGCTGGCGGAGTGGTCTTTGAGGGGCAGATGGGAGTGTTGTGCTTCGTTCAGCAAACTTATGCGCGACAAGAACATCTTTCGGGAGCTTCGCCGTCGCACCGTCGCTATAGGTTGTTTTGGTCAAAAACGAGAGCGCTTCGTTTGAATACTCTCTCGTGAGATAGGAGGAATTGTAGAGTGAGCGGAACACATTTGCATAAGTACGTGCAGTAACGAAGTTCTCTGCCACTCCTTGTGGCATGGTAAAGCTGAGGCCGAGTGCTTCCATAATACGGTCAAGAAATTCAACTGGGTAGTAATCGTAGAGAAGCTGTGCAGCCGTATTATCAGAATAGACCACCGCTCGCCGCATAAGCTCTCGTACTGTATAACTCTTCCCCATTTCGAGCACTTCTATTGGTTTTATGTTTTGCCCATCGTAGAGGTTCGGCTTTCCCGTATAAAGTATCTCTTGGTCAAGAAGCCTCGGCTCAACTTCGGCAAGCTTATAGCCACCGACAAGCACCGGAATCTTCAAGAGGCTCGCCATGTAGAACATTTCATTTTCATTGACGCCAACGAAACGGCTCGACAAGATATCGCGCGCAAACACGCTTACTCGAGTCACCTTCCCTTGCTCCTGGTATCCAAGAATATCTTCTTTAATCTTCCCTTCGAGCACTCCAAGGTTTTGAATCTTTTTATCAGAAAGATTGCAGTCAAGATTCTGTCTGATGAATGTAAAGTCTGATACACAGTTGTCCCCACTTGTCGTGGGAAAAAATAAACGGTCAGAAGCAAACCCTAATAAGAAAATAGTAATGAGTACGCCACTGGCAACAAATTTCCCCCTCATAGTCCCTTGATTATATCATTTACACCTGCGGAAGTGGAGTGAGTTGGTCAACCACAGGAAGCACGTCTGACGTAAGAGATGTGTCGGGCAGTGAGATTATTGTTACAGGAGTAGTCGTCGCCGCTTCTGGCGTCGTAGTCGAAGTATCCAACAGCGGGACTTCCAAAGTCGTTGATGCTGTCATGGGAGTTGTCGTCGAGACTGTAACAACGTCAGACAATGGCACTGGAGGCGCAACAGGCTCTGCTTGCACAGTGCGCGAGGTAAACTCCTTCGAATCTTTCACCGCGAGGGCGAGCCAGTTAAAGGTCGTGTCAATCGTCGCTTTCTTATTCAAGAATATGGTGAATCCTGTCGCTGTTCTCTTGGTCACCACATAGCGCACATCATCTGAGAAGATCTGATCGATATTTTCATCGGTCGTCGAGGCAGTGAAGACCATTGATGCTGTGAGGATTGGTGTCTCTATATATTCTCTAGCAAATGTAACGTCGACCAAGCGTGCACCTTTTTTAATCGTCGCAGTGCCACCTGTGTCAGAGGTGAAATATGGCCGACCGATGAAGGAAGTGTCGCTGAGGATTGCCATCGTCGAGCTCGCGATACCGAGCGAAGCGACTTCGAGCCCACCCGCAAACTTCGCGAGACCAGAGACGTCGAGGGCGCCGGTCGAGACTTTCTGAGCGACAACTTCACCCGCGAAGAAGGCGTTGCCGGTAGCGTCGAAACTGATCACTATGTCTGTAGTGGTTGCCTGCTCCAAGCTTGTCGAGGATGCCAAAGTGGCGAAAGCACTATCTACCGAAGCGAGAAGTGACGAGGTCGCGATATCTGTCGTGATTGCTTGTGGTGAGCTTGCCTGCTCCGAGCTTGTCGAGGATGTCGAAGCCATCGAAACAGTGGCGACTCTGCGCATCACGAGCCGACCGTCAGGCAAGAGATCCATCGTGAATCCGCCTACAGAAGAGCTTATCGACGAAGTGATGATCTTATCAGCCGTTATCGTCCCCGCAGAGATTGCTAGCCCATCAACAGCACCGAAACGTCCTTCTTTAGCATTTACAATGTTAGCAACAATCTCAGGACTGATGACTTGCGACACGGCACTTATCTTGTCGGCAAATATTTCAGACTGCGAAGTTACTCCCACCGCGCGCTCGGCCTTCAAGCTCTCAAGGAAGTTCATGATGTCGGACGAGCGAGTGTCTCTGAAGGTAAATTGTGCTGCTGCGTCTGCTGGCATAGTTGACGTCGCGATATCGAGCCCTGTCGCGAGACCAGCCGCAACGATGTTTGCCCGCTTCACGTTCCAATCGCTCATCGCGAGGTCGACCGACTGACCTTGGTAGTCGATAAGGTTAACAAAGACCATCACCGTGCCGCACTTCCGGTTTGGCATATAGATATCGCTTGCTGGGCAGTCGATAAGCTTACTCTCGTCGAGCGACTCAAGTGCCTTACCTATCACCCTTCCAGAAAGCACAGCCTTCATCGCATATCCTGGGACACTCGCGGCAGTGAGGTAGTCGCCCGTGCGGATCATACCGTTTTCAGTCGAGACGTTCACCGGCACGCGTCCGATGAGAGCGATTGGGTACGAGTTTTCGGTATACGCACCAGCGACGAATCCTGGATCAGTCGAAACAACACCAAGAATGTCTGACTGGTATTGGTATTTCGACGGCATCACTCCGTGATTGTTCTGTGGGTCGATAGCGACCACCGAGCCCTTCTGCAACTCGACCTGAGAGGTATAGCGCTCTGCCAAGTCGGCACCACTTGTGTTAATCGTCCCGCCCACCTGTGTGAAGACATCGCCTGAAGTGCTAACACGCAGTATTGAGAGTCCATCCGACTGGAGGTCGAGGAGGTCTTTATCCTTGGTCACCTTGTATTCGTACAGAGTTGGTGTCAACACTGGCCGTTGCGCGAATCTCATCGCGCTACCAGAATTCCAAACATCGGTATAGATACCGTCGTATGAAGGGAATGCTCTGCGGAAGTTGAATGCAACCTGAAGCCAGGCATCGGTGGCGGCGGGATTAATGAGCGAGCCTGACAGCTGAATGGTTCGAGTAGAGGTAGTCGCGAGCGCAGCTTGTGTCGGTGCGGTCTTCACTTCTGCTGAGATACTACCAAGAGCAGTCGAGAACATGTTCCCTTTCCATATAAGGGTCGAGTTGGCATCGAGCTTCGTCCCTACCGGGGAGAGGTCAAATTGTTCTGACTTATAGGAACCACTCTGTACCCAACCGGCGTCATAGACCTGGACCACGGTGCCAGTGGTGGTGGTGGCCGCACCAGTGATGACGACGAACTTACCGTCGGAGCGCTGGAAGGAGACTGAGCCGCTGTTGATACCGGTAATCGTCGTCGAACTAACGGTAAATTGACCGAGGGTAGATTGAGGACCAGTAGCAGTGAGCGCACCGACCTTTTCCTGATAGATGAAAGTCTGTGTTTGAGCAACACCAGGGCCACCACTACCTCCGATAATCATGAGCCAAGTGCCATCGGGTCGTGGCAACACCTGTGCGCCAAGACCGGGAGCGGTCGCCATGGTCGGACCCGTAGTGGTTATCTGGTTATCAAACGGGTTATACACGCCGGTTCCCTTGACACTCGCGCAGGTGCTGGCTGTTGCTCCGCCTCGCACGATAATCCACTGACCGTCTTGGCGCTGGAAGGCGAAAGCGCCAGGGCCCGTGCCGCCGGTGTTGGTTGGGCCAGCCGCAGTGAATAACATTGTATACGGGTTGAAGAATTGCGTTGTGGTGACTACGGCCGAACATATCGGGTATGCGGACATACCTGGGACAAAGAGGAAGGTGCCGTCCGGTCGCGGTATGACGACCGAACCGGGACCGACCACCGTCACGGAGGTAGGGCCTGTGGTCATCGTATTTTGTATCGGGTCATATATAGAAGTGGAATTCGTGAGGTTGCCGTGGACGATAAGCACGCGACCCATCGGCAGCGGTATCTGGAGTGCACCAATCCACGCAGCGGCAGTGAGGACAGGTCCTGCGATGAAGGTGTTCGCGACGGGGTCGTAGATATTTGTCGTGGTCGTTTTATTTCCTAAGACAATGAGGTACTTGCCGTCGGGACGTTTAAAGGCGAACCCGCCCGTACCAAGTGCGGCAGTTGGGGTCGTACCAAGCGCCGTGAACGTCTGGAGTGTTTCGTCATAGACCTGTGCATTCGGCGTCGCATTACCGGCAATCACGACCCATTTACCATCGGGACGCTTCATAACCACGGTTGATGACGCAGTACCAGTGGTGAGTACATTGTGAGAGTTGAAGGTTCCGTTATAGAGATGGCCTGTTCCTTGAGTCATCGTTTGGTTAATCGTTGCCGACTGGCCTACAGAAAGAGCGAGTGCGTTTGCACGATTAGTATCGTTCGTAAGATTGACCGCAACAGGACCGGACGCGAAGGCAGTCGTCGACGACACAGCGTTGCCGAAATCAAACTGGGTACGATGGAGCGCGGTACCGTTGTCAACGACAACGCTGTAAAGTGTTGGGTCGGCGTTCACACGACGATAGCGTGTCTGCCCTGTCTTTCTGACACCCCATTCTTGATCCATAAAGCGCGGTAACTCGCGCTGGAAGGTAAACTTAAATTGGATGCGGTTATTGGCAGTCGCCGCGCCTATGAGGTCTCCACTATTACCGATACTTTTATATGTTCCTGCCGAACAGGCTGTTGGGTTCGTTACGGTGCGCACTTGCACGCTAATCTTCCCTTCTGAATTACTCACCCAGTTCATGGTTGAGTCGGGGGAGAGATTGGTGTTGTCGATGCACTCACTTTCGTAATACGCGTCTTGTGTATTCGCGCCATTTGTCCCGGTAACAAAGTTGGTGTCCACTATATCAATGCCCGTACCGCCGCCACGCACAATTGCGGAGGTGCCGTTTGGAAGCATAAAGGCAGTGATGCCGGCACCCGCTGCGGCCGAGAGTGCAAGCGGAGCGCCAGGGTTGCTAAATACCGGAGCCTGCGCGCCAGCAGTGACGCCTGGGATGCCAGCACCTTGGTCTATCACATTCACCACAGTCGTATTTGCAGTGATGAGAATGTACTTGCCGTCTTGTCGCCACACCGATTGTGCACCATCGGCAAGAGCCGAGGAGGGACCGACACCGAGGTTCGCACTAAAGCCTCCTGTTCCGTTTGGTGTCGTGGTACTCACCGGACTATAGAGGAAAGACTGATTGGCTGATCCAGGAAGCGTTAGATAGATGCCGTCTTGTCGGCGGATGGAGAACGAACCTGCAGCAATCGCGGTTGGTGCCGCAGGACCGGCAGTCATCGTGTTGTTGTATGGATTATAGATGAAGGTACCCGTGCCACCGCCCTGATAGACGAGGAACGTACCGTCGTCTCTCTGCACGGCGTGTGCACCGGCGCCCCAGTTACCACCGATCGCAGAACCAGCGACGAGAGCTCCCGGAGCCGGACGTGATGGGTCATACACTCCCCATCCAGTCGTACCTCCACAGAGCACGATATAGTTACCGTTCTGACGGAGAAATGCGTTTGTACCGGTTGTACAGGCACCTCCCGGTACCGGTCCTGCCACGGTTGCTGTAATACCATACGGATCGAAGACAGTACTGAGGTTCGCGCCACCACCGTGGAAGACTATGTATCTACCATCAGGGCGCTTGATAGCAATTGCGCCGGCACCCACCGTACCACCAGTTGCTGGAGCAGTAGGAGTTGCCGACATAGCACCGCCAGCAAAACCATTCCAGAGAGAAGCCGTGGCTGATCCGCCGCCGTGTATAATTATGTATTTCCCATCAGAACGGAGTATTACTTGCCCGCCAGCACCGACAGCAACGTTTGTAGTCGGCGAGGTAGAAGCCGCGATGCTTCCACCATTTGCAGGAACGGCGCCGTCATTGATGGTGACATAGTCGGATGTTGCAGTCGTTGAAGCAAGCGTGGCTCCTGGATAATCAAAGTCAGTAGTCTTGCCTGTCCCGGCCGTCGACTTCACCGTATCGGAAGTCACGGCGGATATAGTGAGGCCTCCGCCATTTGCCACGGTGAATTTATCGAGACCGCCCTGCTGGAGAGAAAGGAGCGCGCCGGTGCCTCGCTGATCAATGATCGCTGCGGCGATAAGTGCCGAAGTGCTTGATGCCGTGAGCGTCGCCATTGGTGATGAACTGCCAACACCGAGACGACTGTTTGTTTTATCCCAAGTAAAGTTGGTAACAGCGTCAAGAGAGTTCCCCGTATTGAATTGAATATTGCCTGTGGCTCCTGCCGCCGTTGCCGCACCAGCGTTCACTGTACATTCTGTTTGCCCAGTGCCGTTTATACAGTTTATTCCGGTACCGAGGAAAGCCAGCGTTGAAACTTGCGTGAGACTGCCGTTTGTATCATCAGTAATCGTGGTGTATCCACCACCGGCGGCTGACGAGGTCGCGACCCATCCTATCCCGCCAGTCGTATTATCCCAACCAAGTACTTTGCCGCCGGTACTAAGGCCAAACATAGTTGACGTGGAAACACCGGTTGGGATGGCAGACGCACTGGTGTTGTTAGCGAGAACCATATTCGCACCGATAGCCGAGAGTCCGCTACTAGATGAAGTAGCCACGAAGCCGAGACCGCCAGTGACGTTATTCCACCCGAGCACCATGCCGCCAGTTGAAAGACCGTAAAGAGTAGAAGTAGCGAGAGCGGTCGGAATAGTTGCGGTAAGCGCTGGATTGCCGAGTATGCCTTGTGCGAGTGTACCAAACGACGTGGTGTTGCCAGAAGAGGTGACCACACCTGAAAGGTTGGCGTTAGTGACGACTGTAATGTTCGAAAGAGTACCCGAGACACCACCGCCCACGGGGATAGTGGTGGTCGCGGTCCAAGTAGGAGCAGCGTTAGTGTTGTTCCACGCGAGGATTTGACCACCAGTACCGGTGCCATAGAGAGTTGAGGTGGCTGCTTGAGCGAAGGCAGTGCCAGCACTGTTGGTATAGAGAAGTCGATTGCCAGTGATTGAAGAGAGTCCTGTGCCACCGTTTAGAAGCGCGACAATGCCGGTGATATTAGAAGCGGTGCCACCAATGTTGAGGGTTGATGTACTGACAAAGGTTGGTGCGGCAGGGCCACCAGTGGCATTTGCTAGAATCGTGTTGGCACCGGCGGTGGCGGCATAGGATGTGGTGTTGCCGGAGCTGGTAATCACACCTGAAAGATTGGCGTTAGTGGTTACCGTTGCGGCATTGCCACCGATACTAAGAGTTGAAGTAGATACTTGGGCAAAAGCCGTACCATTTGAGTTTGAATAGAGGAGTTGATTACCACTGACCGAGGAGAGGCCTGTGCCGCCACGAGCAATACTGAGCTGACCGATCCAGTATGGAGTGAAGAGATGGTCGGTACCGCTTGAGACAATAGTCATACCGAGGTTGGTGTCAGCTGTTGAAGTAGAAAGTGTTTGTGCGATACCAGTGAGTCCTGTGTGGTAGAAGTCGCCAAGAGTAGTGATACCTCCCCCAGCTGTTGAGGAGGTTGCAATCCAGCCGATGCCGTTCGTCGCATTGTTCCATCCGAGAACGTATCCTCCTGCTGGTGCTGTGCCATACAGAGTTGAGGTTGCGAGTGCTGTTGGAATGGTTGCGACTGATGAAG
>JBAQWN010000001.1:0-5189 GCA_049298935.1 Minisyncoccia bacterium | reverse complement strand
CCTCAAGGTTGAAGAACAAAACGAAAGGGTGTGAGGAATTAGAGAATGCGTCGCGCAGTTTCGTGAGACTTCTCGTTCCAAAAGGACGTGACAATCCACGCGATTACGCGCTCAATCGGACAACATTACAGGAACAGGACATCGTCGAGTTGGAGTTTCCCAATCACCACGACGATTCAATGAGCAGCCTAAAGACACACGCCTAAAGAATCTTTTCAGATACACCTATGAATCTCTTTCGATACACACCGCATTATTTTTTTGCTGACAGAACTCCTCGCATCCGCCATCACTACGTACGTATTTCCAATTCTTTGAAGAGAACATCTACTACCAATGCAGCATCACAACACATCTCTTGAGCTGGCACGTTACATGCTCCACACCTCCACTGACGGAAGGGAAGCTGAAAGGAGCCTAGTTCATATTCGTTTCACGCGTATATCTAGGCAGTACCCAGTTCGCGCAATTTCCCGCGTCGCTAGAGGTCTTCAGTGCTACGCCTGAGCGTGAGGAAAGAAAGGAGGTCCCGCATGATGACTCATGCGCATACATAATGATCAGGCTGAACAAGGCAAGAACAACTCATCAGACATGTGCTCGCATAACATAATTTACGAAAAGGAGAATTGACTATGGCTAAAGATGCGTCTGCTGATCTCATGAAAGCATTAATGCAAAAATTGTATGCAACCATCACTGGAAATGGCGATAGTGAAATCAAGATGCCTCGCAATAAATTTGTTTCGTGGCTCATGCCGGGGATTCCGATGGATCCATCGGACTTTGTTTTCTGCTCCAAAGGCTTCATTGGAAGTACCGCTGAAGAAACAAACCAACTCTACCATCAAGGTTTTGTGCTATCGAAACTCCTGGATTTTGTTCCCGAGATCAGCGCCGACCCACAATTTCTTTCACATGATATGCAACAAACACTGTGGACAACGACTCAAGACTCTCTAAGTTCCGTGTATAACGATGTCTTGAAATACAGCAGGGTACTGAACAATGAGCTAAGTGATAAGGAAAAGGAAAAACTTCAAAGATTCAGAAACCTTCTCACTGTCACCAAGGAAAAAGAGGACATTATTACAGGTGAAAAAACACAGGTTTCTGAGCCAGGCCCGTTAACACTAGCCTACACAACTAAAATGAATGACTACATTGATGCGGCCGATGAGTACATGAACTTGCTTATAGATGCACAAAGCGCAAAAGGCGATAGCCCTGAAGCGATTAGAAGGGTTGCGGCGTTCGCCAATAAGTCCAAATTCATTCGAAAGAAGATGGAAGCCGCAGAAATGGCATGGGTGTCCCAAGGATACAAAAACGAATATGAAACCATTAATGCCTATATCGATCAGGTCACACAAAAGAGCATGGTTTTGTATAAACAAGATCTCCTTAGAAAGTTTAATCAGAGTCGCTTAACAAGTTCATTGGATGGCAACTCAGACTTTTACTATACGACCTTGCTTCCCGGTAATTTTTCCACAAGTCCAGGATGGACAAAATTCACATATTATTCAGGAGACTATGAAACCCACTACAATGAGCGAACAAGCAAATGGGGAGCGTCGGGCGGTGTAAATTTTGGGCTATTCTCGATAGGCGCACAGGCTAGCGGCTCAAAAAAAGATGTTAAAGAAGACGCAAAGTCCAGCAACTTTTCAGCAGAGCTTGAATTTACCCAGGTACCAATCTGCCGACCAGGCTTCGATCCGGGCTTTTTCTGGATGCGAGCATGGGACTTAGATAATGCTTGGTACCTAAACTTCAATGATAAAAAAGTTTCGGATGGGGCGGATCAACCTGCAGGAAGACTAATCGCTTACCCCGTCAATGCACTGTTTGTAAGGAATGTGAAATTCAAATTTGATGAGGCTGAAGAGCATCGCCGATATGCCGAAAAGCAACTCAGCGTCGGTGGGTCCGTGGGGTATGGCCCATTTGTGGCCAAAGGATCTTACGAAAACGGAAGTATTCGAAGGGACGTTACAGGCAGTATTGGAGGCGGGACTGTCGATATTCCTGGCATCCAGCTGATTGGGTTCATTAATAACATCATACCAAAGGCGCCCAACCTACATCCAGACATTAAGCCGGAACAATTAGTGGGTGGGGCATAGCGTGATCGAGTAAGGCAGGGCTAGCAGCACGCAGTCACACACTGTGCTAGGAGCAGCCTCAAGAGCTGCTCCTAGCTGAGGCTATCACAGACATGTTCATCACTAACCTCAAAGGTGCTCACCATGACAACGTCAATCGCGGCCAAAATCTCCTTGGCTCTGGCTGTAAAACTTAAAGCCTTATTTGAACAGCCAGATAAGAAAGACAAATTCCTCAGTTTCCCCAGGGGTGTCGCGTTCACTTACGACTACTTAAAGTTCATGTTTCCTCCTGGAGAAAGCGGACTTAGCGCGGTCGCACAACAAAATGCCAAGTGTGAGTTTGCGCGCATGATGAACGCATCATTTGAAGATAGCCCGCAATTTCTTCCAGATACCAGTGCCTTTTTATGGGACTCCTATGAAACCATCCTAAGAAATTCTGCATTTCCTCAATCTACCCTAACAGAGCAAGAAGAAACGCAACTTCTGGAGGCCACACAATTCCTTAGCGTTACGCAATCAGGCGAAGATGGTCCTATTACAGTCCCCTCCCCCGCGTATAAGGCGTACGTCCAGTACAAGACTCTCTTTGATCAAGCGGATAAGGCATACCTAGATGAAAAACTCAGCGTTGAGACCGCAACTGGTCCGGAAGGCAATGAACGAAAGAAACAGTGGCGAGAATATCGAGAAAAACAACTTTTGGATTTCGTCAACCAAGCCACTACCGAATGGATAACTTTCGGGCACAAAACGGCGGTGGAGAACTACATCGTTGTCAAAGCTACCCTGGAACAGAAAAAATATGCCAATTTGGTTAGTAGTGCTTATATCAACGATCTAGAACAGTCCGACGTCCCAGACTTGAATGCGAATGGGCTGCCAACCAAACTTACTTTCTATAGTCCCCATGATATCGCAAATAAATCTATTCCTTGGACAAGCATTCATCTTAGCAAGGACGAAATCAATGTGTTTGCTGAACGAGCACCAGCCGAATTAAAGACTCTTCTCGACGGAGGCGTAGGAAATGACGACATAGAGGCCGTTTCGCTTGAATATAATACTGTCTTTGTTGCTCGCCCTTGGTTTCGTCCAGAATATTTCGCATCTCGTTACTGGAAACTGCCTGATAACTTTCCAGATGCCGTTGTATCGGATGGACTGGTTCCCTGCAGAGGCAGGGTCCCGGTTTACATTTCTAGCATGATTGTGGGAAGAAATATTACCATTACCCGCAAGGCAACAATGCATGCGTTGTCTCCTGTGCCATTGGTTCTGCCGATTCTAAGTACCGTGTCGATTAATAGTGCTACTCCCGTATCCGCTCATGTGAGCACAGGAAAGCAAAACAGCCTGACGTTCAAGCCTCACCATACAGCGACGTTGAAAGGTCGAGCCATTAACCCTAAATTGTCTGGCGCTCGAGTAACGGCTGAACCCACTCCTGCCATGGCGAGACGTTTCAAAGCGGAAGCACCCGTCGTCCCCTCCGTTTCGGACAAACGACCGTTTACCGCCAACCTCAACTATGCGAGCCTAAAATATGACAACTCTGTAATCGCCACTCCGATACTTAACATTCCCCCTGACACATCCCCGGCTAAGCCTCCAGCTGATCTCGATCTCATTCAACTCGCGGGTGACCCCCAAAGCAGGTGGGCCAGCGGTCAACTGGTTGATGAGCACAACACTACCGATAATGCCGACTTACCATGGAATGACGGTAGTCCCAATCCTCTTGGGTCTGTTCATTCAGACACAAACGTCCTAATGGAAGATGGCCGTTCATGGCCGTCCGTTTTACGAACACATCCAAAGTGGGTTGCTCGTGGCACAATCAAAGGCTGGTTGGCTTGGAGACCCATTCCAGTGGGCGCGCACTTTCGGGCGCAAGTAGGGTTTGTACAAGGCGCGATGGCCACTGATGGGGTAACATTTTGGGTCTGGGTACACTATCTAATCGGAGGTTTCGCTGGAAACGTGGAGCAATGGAAGCCGGTGGCCCAACGTTTCAAGAAATATTCGCAAAGCTTAGATACTATAGATGTCGACTTAAGTGCTTATGCAGGGCAATCTATTTCTATAGAGCTACGCGTTGATGCCGGTGAAGGATCAGGACAAGACTGGGCTGCATGGGTTAATCCAACCATCACAGCAGTTCCCGCAAGTAGCGGAATGCCGGGCTCAAAGACTGACTTCGTTATCGAAACATTCCCTTTTGATGGCGTCTTTGTTTTAGCTTATGTCTGCAAGCGACTTCCTAAATCACCCAATCCTGACCTCACACTCAAATGGTCTTGATATAACCTTAGAAGACTGAAGGAATATCGCATGTCACTTTTACTAAATAAGAATGGTCTTTTCCTCTTCCATGGCGATACCTACCTCTATCTCGATTTAGCGGCCAAAGAAGTGGAGGACCACCAGAGAACTATTCAGGCGGTATTTAATATTCCCTTTCCGACCGTTGATGCGGCACTTAGATGGGATGATGAGACAGTATTCTTTTTCAAGGGGATGGACTGTATAAAGTACGACTTAATCAAAAAGTCTGTCGCACCCGGATACCCAAAGAAGATTCTGTTCGAATGGAAAGGGATATGGCCCACAGATATAAGTGACGCTGTGCTTGTTGATGACAAGGTTTACTTTTTTAGAAGCACGCAATTTATCGTCTTTGATGTCAATTCAACCAGAGCAGAAACTGGATATCCACGACCTATTGCAGAAAGATGGCCTGGTGTATGGGAAAGCATAGATGGCGTGGAATGCCTTGAGCAAGGCCAAATGCTGTTTCTCAAAGATAATCAAGTCATGCAATACGATATGAGTCTCGGGAAGATGCCCCCTCCCTACGCACACAAGCTTGATGATTTTGTGAAATCTTATCGTCCCAGCGATGACGGAGAAGCGAACACGTGCACGGCGCTGGCAGTCAGATAATTACGAATTTTCATGGTATTCCTCTACGATTAACCTCCACCTGAGTTGATTTCAGGGGAACACCAAAAGAACACGGCACCGGTTCGCTAAGCTAGCGCGCTCTGTCGTCCGTTCTATTGAACCCCCATGTGT